>JAYVNB010000065.1:0-47507 GCA_043759365.1 Bacteriovoracaceae bacterium
GAACATAGCCGATGTTGTAGGTCGTACCCTCGGTCAGGTGGTCATCAGCATTGCACAGAAGCGCATCGTCGAAGTCTTCGTCGGCGCACTCCAGGAACGCGAGCAAGCTGTTGAGGTAGTTGCCGGATTTCATAGCGGGGTCGAGGGCGCGGCGGTCATTGCGCAATCGCCCGGATACCCGCAGCTTCAGTCCCTTTTCGAATTGGGCAGCCGAAGGCGGATCGAGCGGTTGCACGATGATGCTGAAAAGAGTGGGAGTGGTCAGGCAGTTCAAGCCAAAACCGATTTTTCCTTCGCCGCGCGACACGATGATCCGGCAGTAAGCGTCGCGGTCCTTCATCCCGGGCAGTTTCTGGAACGCTTCGAAGGTCCTGTACATTTCCCGGCGGTAGGTCTCCGGGGTTTGGGTCAGAACCATGCGACAGAGTCGGGCTGATTTCTCCAGGCGATCCAGATGCTCTTCCATATGGAGAAATACCCCGTGGTAAGAACGCACGACCTCGTACAGACTGTCTCCGTAGAGGTAGGCCCGATCGAACACGCCGACTTTGGCCTCTTCGGGCTTGGAAATCGTTCCGTTGACGTTGACGACGGCGTTGCTCATAAGGTTTAAGGTAGACTCAATGCCTGCCGGAATGTCAAAAATTCTTCGTCGATCGGGGCCTGCGCGCGACGCGCTCAGATGCCTGGTGCTCGGTATGCTTTCGGCGTACCTGTCGACGCTCCTAGGAGGCTGCGCGACCGCCCCTCATTTTCAACCGAGCTTCCCAGTCGAGAAGTGCGGGAGTCTGGAAGAAGGCCTTTTGCTCTGCGGCGAATATCGAGTTCAACCCGAGAGCAGTCGACCGATCTCGCTGCGCCCTTTCCTGGATTGCATCGACGATGCCGCCGCTTCCCATCCGGGGCCGCGCGCCGAAGGGTTTCTCGTGTTTCGCGATGAGCTCCGTCAGAAATTCGAGAAGATCCGGGAAGAAGAGTGGTCGGCACCCCGAGCGGAACGATTGGACGTCGCAGTGCATTCGGTCTTGCGGACACTTTGGCGAGGGTCGCGATTCGTGGGCCGGTTCAGCAAGCCCGAGCGAGCGGCAGTCCTGATGGAATTTCCCCGGACTTCTCAAATCCTTAAAACCTCTCAGTGGGCGGTTGATCCGAAGCGCCCAGAGTCCTCCGGGGTCATGGATCCGGGACTCGAGAAACTCCGCGCCGGAGTGAATGCGTTCTCTCTACTTCAAAAAAATCGCCTCGAATTTCAACCCGAGCTCCGCCAGAGCCTGGAGAATCTGATCCAGGAGACGGAGTATCTAGGCGCATTGTGGGAGGACCTTCTCTCGCTTCGAGCTCTCGGTGAGGCGAGCGAGCCGCGCCGCAAGCTGGAGGAACGGTACCGAACCCGTCTCGAGATGGCGCGAAATCTACTGGAAAAGAATCGTATGAACCCGAAAACATCGGCCGAGGCACCCCTGAATGCTTGAATCCACCGAATCCCTACTCCCGGCTCCGAAACCGGGAGAGATGCTCAAGGTCCTTTGTGTCGGCGAAGCCGAAGAGTCGATGGATGAACTCGATCGACTCCTTCAGACTTTGGGAGTGAAGCCTGCGGGACGCGTCATCATGACTTCCAGGACGGTCAGTCCCGCCACCTACGTGGGAAGCGGAAAGCTCGACCAGATCAAGCTTGAAATGGAAAAGACAGGCGCCAAAGCCGTGATCTTCGATGTCGAGCTTTCGCCGAACCAACTGCGGAACGTCGAAAAGATCCTTGCCCTTCCCGTCCTCGATCGACCCGGTGTCATCATTGAAATCTTTTCGAGGCACGCGCGGACCAAGGAGTCCAAGACCCAGGTCGAGCTGGCCCGACTTCAATATCTCTACCCTCGTCTGGCCCACTTCTGGGATCACTTCGAGCGCCAAGGCGGCGGAGGGAGTGGTGGCCGAGGCATGGGCGAAAGGCAGATCGAAGTGGATCGACGTCTGGTCAAGGACCGGATCGGGATTCTTCGAGTGCGCCTGAAAGGCATCGAGAAGGAACGGCAGGTCCAACGTGCGGGTCGCAAGGACGTCCTGAAAGTGGCTTTGGTCGGGTACACCAATGCTGGAAAGTCGACGCTCCTGAACGCTTTGACCCAGAGCGAAGTACGAGCGGAGGACAAGCTTTTCGCAACCCTCGACTCGAGCGTCCGCACGCTCGACCCCAATAGTCACCCACCGATCGTGGCCATTGATACGGTCGGCTTCATTCGCCGGCTCCCCCCTTCGCTCGTGGCCTCCTTTCGTTCTACGCTCGAGGAACTCCACCAGGCTGATCTGCTCTTGCACGTCGTGGATGCAAGCTCCGCTCAGGCCCGTGAGGAGCTCGAAGTGACTGAGGACATCCTGAAGGAGCTCGGAGTCGAGGAAAAGCCCCGGATCGTCGTCTTGAACAAGGCCGATCGTCTGACCACACCGGCTGCAAAGAACCAGGCGAGGCTCGTCGCCCCGGGTTCGATTTCGGTGTCGGCGATCCAGGCTGAGGACGTCACTCGTCTCCGGGACCATATCCTGGATTACTTCCGCAAGAAGCTCGAACTCTGGGAAGTCATGATTCCCTACACGGAAAGTCGCCTTGAGTCCCAGCTTTATGCCCATGGCAGCGTGGAGACAGCGCGGCACTTGGAGAAGGGAACCTTTTATCGCGTAAGAATCGAAGAGGGGTGGGCCCGTAAGCTCGACCTCTCCCGTTACCGGCTGTAGTATGGTCGCGATGCTTCAATTCGCGTGGATCCTGTTGTTCGGAGCCGGCCTTGCCTCGGCGGCGCCTTCGCCCTCGAATCCTCCTCGAGAGCGGATGAGCGCCCATGCCTCCTCGGAAGTCGCGATCCGCTCAGAGTTCCAGATCGCGGATCAGCCTCTGACGACCGAGACGTTCTGGAAGCTCCAGCCGCGGGAGCTCAATCCGCACCGAGCGCGCTGGTTACTTTCCCGCAAAGTGGAGCTGAGTGGAGTTCGGGCGGTCGCCGACCGAAAGCATGGCGGACGTTTCAAAGTGCAGGCGACGGGCCTGGTGTCGAGCAGTCTCCTGCACCTCCGCGGACCCGGGCCTTGGTTCCGGGATTTCATGGAGTTCGCTTGTGAACCCGAACCCAACGCCTGGTTCGCCACTCACGAGGGAAGTGAAGTCGCCGGGCGTGCGGCGGAAGACGCGTGGCAGAGCGTGCTTTCTTCGCGAAACCTCAAGCTGACGCTGCAACTGGAAAAAGTCGCCGAACCGAGTGCTGCCGAAGCCGTTGAATCCGCTCAGCGGGTTTTTGGCATTTGGCTCGCCGAATCCGAAAGTGAGTGGTGGGTCAAGGCCAAGAGTGCCGCCCGTCAGGCGGAATGGCGGTTCTATCTCGGCGAGGCTTCGCGCGGGGAGATCTGCAAACCCGGGGAAGTGCGATCCCGAACCGCGACAATGCCGTCGCCGGCGCCCGAGTGGCCGGAGCTCATGCAGCGGCCTTCGATCGAGTCGTCGCGCCACGTCCTCGCCCGCTCGCCCGCCCGTAAATGGGGGGGGCTCTATTCGATCCGTCTTTCGGTGATTTTCGGCGATAAGACTTTGAGCGGTCAGTTTCTCGTCGACTCCGGATCGGCAGTCAGCGTGGTATCGCCCCTCTGGCTGAAGGCCCAGGGCATCAATCCGACTCTGGTCGAGGTACCCCAGGCGGTTCCTCAGCGAATCGTCTGGTCTGGCGGCAGCGGAGTGGCTCGGCGCGCCCAGGCCTTCCGGGTCTCCATCGCAGATTTCAAGCTCTCCTTCGCGGATTTTCTCCTGATGGAGACGGAGCTTTTCACCCCTCCTCAGTTTCTTTCCAGCTGTTGCGACGGAATCATCGGAGCCGACTTTCTTCGGCTCTACGCTGTCGAGTTCACTCCAGGGCCTCCGCCTGGGCTGACGCTCTATGACCGCGAAGGTTATAGCGAAGGCCAAGATGCGGCGTGGCTGGAGGTTGCAAGTCTCCCATCGGGTGAGCCCGTCAGCTCCAGCTGCATGATGAGTTCCGATACTGCCAGGATCGTCGGAGCGCGATGGGATACCGGAAGCGAAGCCGCTGTGGACATCCACCGGCCTTGGGAGCCGATGGCGCGAAAAGCTCAAAATCCCTGGAAACTGAGTTGTGGGAAGCTTGACCTAGCTGAACACATTCCGGTCAGTTATCCGGAAGCCAGGATGCTCGGCGAATCCAGGCCTCTTTCAGCGCGGATTCCGGGATTCAACGTCGGAATGGAAGTTCTGAGTCGGGGACCCTTCACTTTCGATCTCGCAAACGGGCGCCTTTGGTTGGATCGGGCCTCCCTCGCGAAGTCCATTCTCACCAATCGGTCGGGTCTTGATCTCGCCTACTCGTTCAATGAGGAGAACGACCGTGTGCTCCGGGTAAAGCGGATTCGTTCCGGAAGCCCGGCCGCGACGCAATTAGGAGTCGAGGGGCTGAAGGTGGGCATGCAAGTCCTTCAAATCGACGCCAAACCGACGGAGGAAATCGACTCCTGGGAAATCGAGCGTCGACTCAGCGGGGCCTACGGGTCGACTGTGACCTTGCAATGGAAAAATAAAACGGGACTGAAGGTCGTTCCCCTGGACCTTGCCGCTGGTTCTGTACCCAAGAAACCGACCCCGCGGGGTCGGTGATCCGAAGTAACCTCAATGGTGCCCAAGCTGTCGTGGGGAGGGCACTTGCAGCAAATTGAAAGAACCTTAGGTGGTCTATCGCCCAGTCACCGACCGCTGACCGTGGAGCCTGCGTTGCAGTCTGTTTAACCTGGACACCCATTCAAGCGACTTTTAGAGAGATCTGAGGGATTGGATACGCATGGCCACTCGCTTTTCTAACCATCGGACGGCACTTTTGGAGGGAGGGGTACTTGCCCTATTGACGCTCCTTTGCGTCGGCATTCACTTTCCCTTGATTCAGGTAGGCCTGAACTACGCCCATTCGGACAACGTGGCGGTTTTTCTCTCAGCCAACGAGTTTCGTGTTGGCAAGTGGAGCGCGTTTCCCTTGAGCATGCAGTATGGGGGAGTTTTCCTCACCGTCATTCGGGCGGTTTTCCTATCCATTTGGGAGGGTCTTTCAGGGGCTCCGAAGGCCTTTGTCTCCGGTCAGAAGGCATTCGACTTCGTGGTCAATCCCGTTTTTTTTGTGTGGGCATCCTATTTCCTAGTGCGAGCCTACTGCTCCCGAGTTGCCGCGGCATGCGTCGGACTACTTGCTGCCATTGGCTTCCAGTACTGGATCTATCTTTGTGGTTGGGACTCGGGCTTCGGGTTTTTACTTCAGGGAATGGTGTTGCTCATTTGGCGCGCTCGCTTGAGGAGCCCATTTTTCGACCTTTCTCATCGGATGGTATTCGTCGCAGGCTTGATCTCCGGCTTTCTTGTCTATACCCAACGTTCGGGTGTGCTTTTCGTCTTCGCCTTTTTCCTTCCCGGGCCTGAGACGTGGTCTGAGTTTAAGCGTCTTCTCCAGCCTCAGGACCGCCTGGAGCGGGGGTTAATCTTCCTCGCACTCGTCCTTCTGGGGCTTTTTTTCTACCTCGAGTTTCTGGGTCCGGAGGTTGGCCGGCTGAACGCGAAACTCGTCAAGATTCACGCGACCCCAAATCTTCAATACGCCTTCGCTCTATTCGTTTCCGTGTTCCTTAAGCGACGATGGAAAGAGGTCTGCAGGCCGGAAGTTCTCAAGCGACTCTCTCTTCTCGGGGCAGGCGTTATCCTGGGGTTTCTTCCCGAGGTGGTTCATGTTTTTTACGAGAGTCATCCTCTAGCCAGAACAGGTGGAGTGCATGCTGGGAATAGCTTACCGGGCATGTTGAGGGCACTCGGAGAGGCGCCCGGCGCGATCCTCGAGCTTTTTTCTGCAGGTGTAGTGACTCGCAACTTAGAGACGCAGTACCTGCTCCCAGTGTCGCTCGCGAGAAACGCTACGAATCTCGTAGTGCTCTTAGGCCTGGGAGCGGTGGTTCGCGCAGCAATCAGGAGGGATCGAACATTGGAGGTCGTCTACGTCTTGGCGGTCGTCGCGCTCTTAGCTCACGCCAAAGTTGACGGTCCTCCGCGATACTTGTTTCCAATCATCCCCGTTGTCCTCATCGGAATTGGCCGTTGTTACGATGCCGCTAGGACTCGATGGGCGTTTGCGGGGCTGCTCCTGGTCTTGACGATTGTACATGGGGTGCTTCAGGTTCAAGCCAAGTCAGCCTTTATTCGCGACGCGATGGCGAGTGGGCGGGAACGAGAGATTTTTGAAGTCGTCGAGGCATTTCGGGAATTCAAGGTTCCCGTTGTTTTTTCGGACGATTATTGGGAGTCGCTTCAGTATGCGTTCGCGAGCCAGCGAAGCCCATCGTTCACTAGTGGTGATTTAATGGTTCTCTACCCGGAGTTGGAATTGGCTTTGAAGACGGACCGTATCGGGTTCTTGCTTCGAAAAGGGGTGAGAACCGAGGGTATTTACCTAGGAAAGCACTGGGTCCTCAGTCATTTAAAGGACGTCCGAGACCGCTCCCTCTACGTCGGAGTCCATTCTCCGTGACCGGGGTGGTTGACCCAGATTCCTCCGGACGCGTTCAAAGCGATTCAGCTTTCAGAAGTGGTGAACACTCGCTCTAAGCCCCAGACTTCATTTTCCCGGCGAGCCACAGCGATCAGCTTACGCTCGCAATAAACAGCGAGGCATCCCAACTGACCTTCAGGAGCAGCGGCTTCCGCGCGCCGAAGGATGTTGAAGAGCACGTTTTGCCGACCTTGGATCAGCGCCAGCGCTTCCTCGGGAGTCGCCTGAGCCTTGCTCATCCCGTCGAGGAGGCGGTCGAAGGGAATCCATGCTTTCAGCTCATTCCAAGGAGAGTAGATTTCACCCAGCTTCAAGCTGTTTTCGATACGCAGGTTCGAAGTCATCGTGCGTTCAAGTGTGTCCAGCATCGCAACAGTTCCCAACAGGCGACCGAGATCTTGGGCCAGAACGCGGATGTAGGTGCCTGAACTGCAGATCACGCGGAAATAAGCGCGCGGAGCGGTGTATTCGGTGATCTCGAATTCGAAAAGCTGGCAGGACTTGGCCTCGCGCTCGATCTCGATCCCTTGTCGGGCCAATTCATAAAGGGGTTTGCCGTCCACCTTTTTGGCGGAGTGCATGGGAGGAGTCTGGAGGTAAGGCTGAAGGGTCAGGCTGTGGGCCATCGCCCGGATCTCATCAATGGATTGAGGGAGGCGATCGGAGCTCTCGGTGATCGGGGACGTGGGGTCGCCGGGTACGGTGGTTTCGCCAAATCGGATCCATCCCCGGTACTCTTTCTTGGCGCCCAAAAAGTATCGGGCGAGTTTCACTCCGCGGCCGACGCAAACGGGAAGAAGGCCCGTGGCGAAGGGGTCGAGGGTGCCGCCGTGGCCCATCTTGGGCATGTCCTTGCGCTTGACTCCAAATTCCACCCGAAGGAGGTTCTGGAGCTTCTCGATCACGCCGAACGAGCTGACGCCGTCCTCTTTGTGAACGAGAAGCGCTCCGTTCCACTGGGAGAAGTCAGGGTTCATCCCGTCCTCAGTCCGATGCTTTCTCGTCTTCCAGTTTTTTGAGAAGCTCGTGGACCCGATTCGAGTTCTCGAGACCTCGGTCCTCCTTGAAAACGAGGGACGGGATGTGCCGGATGGTCAGAACCTTCGCCAAATGTTTGCGCATGTAGGGCGAAGCCGAGCGAAGGCCTTCGAGGCAGTCCTTCATCCGGAGTTTGGCGCCCTGCTCGGAAAGAGGGGGTGCGCCGTCGTTGCCCCCCTGGGCTCCGCCGAGAATCTGGATCAGGACGGTCGCTTGGTCGCCGTCCTGCGTCACTTCAACTGAAGTGATGGTGATCGAGGGAATCCGGGGATCCTTCACTTCGCGCGGAACGAAGCGCGAAAGCTCTTCCTGGACAACGGCTTGGAGGCGGAGACGACGGGTTTCTTGCATAAATTTACGACAACTTCCAAATTCGAAAAAAACGTCTGAGTTCTAAAGGATCCGGAGGGTCTTAAGGACTGGACAACCAAGACATAAGCCAGCGGATTTTGACCGCGAACGAGGAGGTCGAGCTGGGAAAAACCGGAGCGTACTCAGGTACGTGAGGATTTTTCCCAACTCGGCTGACGAAGTTCCCGGTCAAAAGGCGCGGCTTACGCTCCTAGTTCTGGAGTGACCATCTCGATCGTGTAGGCCTCGATGATGTCGCCTGGCTTGAGGTCGTTGTAGTTCTCGAGTCCGATACCGCACTCGAAGCCCGTAGCCACTTCTTTGGCGTCGTCCTTGAAACGGCGAAGCGAGGACATCTTGCCTTCGTAGATGATCCTCGACTCGCGCAGGAGTCGAACGTTGGCGCCCCGGATGATTTTGCCGTCGATGACCGACGAACCTGCGACCATGCCGATTTTCGGCACGGAAAAGGTTTGGCGGACTTCGGCGCGACCCAGGAACTTCTCGACTTTTTTCTTGTCGAGCAACCCAACCATGGACTTCTTGATGTCGTCGATGAGCTCGTAAATGATCGAGTAGCTCTTGATCTCGACGTGCGCAGCTTCAGCCGTTTGACGGGCTTTGGTCTCAGGACGCACGTTGAATCCAAGGATGATCGCACCCGATGCGGAAGCCAGGAGCACGTCGCTTTCGCTGATGCCGCCCGGAGCCGAGTAGATCACTTTAACTTTCACCTTCTCGGTCGAGCACTTGATCAAGGACTCGCGGATCGCCTCCGCAGAACCGAAAACGTCGGCCTTGAGGATGACGTTGAGCTCCTTGGCACCTGCTTGGACCTTCGCGAAAAGCTCCTCAAGGGAGGCGCCTCCTTTGGAGGACGTGGCCAGCGCGGTGGCGCGTGCGATGTCGATGCGGTTTTCAGCGATCTTGCGTGCCGCGGTGTCGTCTTCCGGAGAGTCGAACTTCTCGCCCGCCATTGGCAAGGCTTCAAAGCCGAGGACTTCGGCGGCGATGCCGGGAAGCACTTCTTTCACGCTGCGGCCCTTGTCGTCGTGAAGCGCTTTCACGCGTCCGACTTGGCGGCCGGAGACGATCGAGTCGCCGATGCGCAATGTACCGCGCTTGATGAGAACCGAAGTGACAGGGCCCCGGCCTTTTTCCATTCGGGCCTCGAGGATCGTGCCCGAAGCGCGAGCCTCGGGGTTGGCCTTGAGGTCCAGGACTTCGGCTTGGAGGAGTACGGCTTCAAGAAGCTTGTCGAGACCCGTCTTCTTGATGGCCGAGACCGGCACGAACATCGTCTGTCCGCCCCACTCTTCGGCCAGAAGGTTGAGTTCCGAGAGCTGCTGCTTGATCTTCTCCGGATTGGCTTGGGGCTTGTCGATCTTGTTCATGGCCACGATGATGGGCACGCCCGCAGCTTGAGCATGGCTCAAAGCTTCGCGCGTCTGAGGCATCACGCCGTCGTCCGCCGCCACCACGAGGATGACAATGTCCGTGACGTTGGCGCCGCGGGCACGCATCGCAGTGAAAGCTTCGTGACCGGGGGTGTCCACGAAAGTGATGAGCTGTCCATTCTGCTCGACCGTGTAGGCGCCGATGTGCTGGGTGATTCCGCCTGCTTCTCCGCCCGCAACATCCGCCTGACGGATGGCATCCAAGAGAGAGGTTTTGCCATGGTCGACGTGTCCCATGATCGTGACGATCGGAGGACGCGTCTGAAGGGCTTCAGCGGCATCCTTGGCGTCATCGAGGAACTCTTCTTCCTTGAAGGAGACGTTCCGGACTTCATACTGAAACTCAGTCCCGACCAAGGTGGCGGTGTCGAAGTCGATCGTCGAGTTGATGTTGACCATCTGGCCCATCTGCATGAGCTTGCGGACAACATCGATGCCCTTCACGCCCAGTTGGGCTGCGAAGTCCTGGATGGTGATCGCTGCGCCCATCTCCACGAAGCGTTTGGCGGCCTTCATCGTGGTTTTTTCCGTCCGCTTCAATTCTTTGCCGATTGGCATTCTCTTGCGCTTGGGAAGGAAAACCATTTCCTTTTTGCGGTAATCCGCAAATCGGACGTCCTCAGGCTTGATTTCTGCCTCGCGACCGACACCCCGCTTTTTGGCAGCCTCTTCGGCCACCATTTCGTCGAGGCTTCCCTTGTCCATCTTAATGATGCGGAAACCGTCGCGATCCGGAGTTCCGGGAGTCGCAGCGCCCCGGGGAGTGATTTTCGGTCCTGTCGTGGTCGGAACGCTTCCGACCGGGCGGATCATCGGACGAGCGGGCGGAGCAGCCGGCTCGACGATTTTCAGAATGCTTCTACGAGGAGCGACCGGGCGGGGAGGAAGAACTACGGGTGCCCGGGTCTTGACTGCTGGACTCGTGGTTTCAGGGTTCGCCTGGCTCATCGATGTGGACGCTCCAAACTGAGATGCCATACCGTGGGCCGAAGTCCCAGCGCCATTCGCGTCAGCCGAAGCCGCGGATTGGAGCGAAGACTCTTCGGTTTCACCCGTCTCCGAGCCGAACGGTCCCGAGGTTTCGAGATCGGACGCTGAAGAGTCGTCTGCAGCATCCATCCCTTCTTCCTGCATTTCCTGGAATTCGGAGGGGGCCATCGACTCGCTGGCTTCCAGTTCGTCCGACTCCTGATCGATGCCCGCATAGGCGCCCCGGGTCGAAGAGTCGGTTGAAACCTCCGCGTGACGGATCAGTCCGGAGGTGGAAGAGGTCGTGGAAGCAGGGGCGTCTCCACCCGCTGATCCGCGGCGACGGATGATCGGCGTGGCCGATCGAGGAGCCTGCGCGGATTCGGGTTCTGCCATGGCCACTTTTTGGGCAGCGGTGGGCTTGGCGGTCAGCGGCTTCTGGGCCGCGGTCGAAGGGGGAGCTGTAATGCTCGCTCCCGCGGGAGCCGTTTCCACTTTCTTCCGGGTCCGAGCGCCTGGTTTTTTGGCTGTGCCACCCACTTCGGTCTTTTTACCGAGTGAAGCGCGCGCGATCTTGACCTCCTCAGGCCCCAGTTCGCTCATGTGACTCTTCACTTTGATGTTCAAGCTATTGAGCTTGTCCACTAGGGCGAAGGACTCGAGTCCCAGCTCCTTGGCCAGCTCATAGACTTTAACGTTTTCCTGTTCAACCATTCGGCTCATCTCCTGCTGCGTGACTCTTCGGGTCTCTTGGGATTCCGTGTTCACGATTTATCTTCAGTATCTTTCTTGTCGGAGGGCGCGGCGGCCGCTTGGCGCATCATTTCGCGCAAACGTTGTTCCGCCTGGGACTTGGCATCCATCATCGGGCTCGCCGTGAAAGACCCTTTGCCATCGTCGATGCTTTTCGGGGTGGCCGGCGAGATCACGTCCCCTGCCTTCTCGACCACTTGGGCTGCGCGGTCCTTCAGGCTTTTCGCCGTTTCCTCGGTGTCGTAGCCGGGGACCTTCATCAAGCTTTCAAGAGGCGCTTCGGCGACTTGACGCACGTTCATGTAGCCGGCCTGGTAAATGGCCTGGGCCAAGGTCTCGTTCACTCCATCGATGTGCTGGAGGTTGAAAGTGGCATCGGAAGTGCGCTTGGAGAGTTTCGACTTCGAGATGATGTCGAGGCGCCATCCCGTAAGTTGTGCGGCCAACCGGACGTTCTGGCCTTTACGGCCGATCGCCAACGAGAGTTGATCGTCCTCGACCATGATCTCCATGGTCTTGTTGCGCTCGTCGACTCGCACCGAGCTGATCTCGGCGGGAGCCAAAGCGGAACGGACGAAAATGACTGGATTGTCGGACCAGGGGATGATGTCGATCTTCTCGCCCTTCAGTTCCTGGATGACGTTCTGGACGCGGATGCCTTTCATGCCGACGCAAGCGCCGACGGGATCCACATCGCGGTCGTTGGAGATCACGGCGATCTTGGCACGGGCACCCGGCTCGCGGACGCAATGCTTGATCTCGACGATCTCTTCGCGAATCTCGGGGACTTCCACTTCAAACAACTTCATCAGGTAGCGCGGACTAGTGCGCGACAAGTAGAGTTGAGGTCCACGGGTCGAGAGCGCCACGTCCGACAGGTAGGCCTGGACGCGATCGCCGGGGCGGAACTGCTCGTTCGGGATGATCTCCTGGCGAGGAAGGAGGGCGTCCGTCTTGCCCAAGTCGATCACCAGGTTGCCACGCTCGATGCGGCGGGCAATGCCTGTGATGATCTCGCCTTTGCGGTGGATGTATTCGTTGTAGATGATCTCGCGCTCGGCATCGCGGACCTTCTGGAAGATGACTTGTTTAGCAGTCTGGGCGTCGATCCGACCGAAGGAGGGAGCATCGACTTTGATGCCGATCTCGTCGCCGATCTGGGCTTCGGGGTCGAGCTTGTGGGCGTCCGCGATGTCGATTTCCTCGGACTCCTCGAGCATCTCGGGTTCGCTCTCGACCACTTTTTTGAAAAGAAAAAGGTCGATTTCGCCAGAGTCGTTGTTGTAGTGGGCTTCAAGGATGGCGGTGGCGCCGTACTTTTTTTGCGCGGCCATCAGCACGGCCTGCTCAAGGGCGCTAATGATGATTTCGCGTTTGATCCCGCGGTCTTTTCCAACAGATTCGATGACACGGGTGAGTTCGGAAGCGTTCATAGCCTACTCCTTATTTGTCGCCAAAGTCGAACTCGGGTTCGATGTTGGCCTTCGATATGAGGGGCAGAGGGATCGTGATCTCTGCCGCGCTGTTTGTAGCGGGTGTCGGCGCCTTCCCAGTGGAAGAGTGGGGCGCCTTGCCCTTTTTCCCGGTTGCTTTGCCGTCCAGCGGCACTAGGGAGAGACGGACCTTGCCGTCTCGAAACCCTTCAAGCTTTCCGAGGAAATTCTTTTGTTTCGGGTTTTTCGCCAAATAGAGGGCGTTGGCGATCTCGCCTTCGTTCAAGGGACGGAAAGTATGGATCCGCACCTGGCGACCGGCAAAGCGGTCGAAGTCGTTTTCGGTACGAAGCGGGCGGTCCACTCCCGGCGAGGAGACTTCCAGGTCATAAGCACCCTGAAAAAGGGAGTCAATCTCGGAGATTTGATCGAGCGGCTCATCCAGGGCTTTGGTCGCTTTCACGCAGTCCTCAACCCCGATGGTCCCTTCGGTGGAGGCGCTGCCCATGTGGTCGATGAAGACGCGGAGTACTTTTTGACGGGCGGTCTGAACCTCGACGTGCACGACTTCATAACCCAACGGCTGAAGCAACGGCTGAACCAGTCCGATCAAGCGGGCTTGGGTCTGCTGCGGAGCTGCAGGGGGGGTGTCGGTAGTGGTGGCTTCGTTCGTCGTCATGAGTTGCTTCAAATTCTTCAACTTCTTCTTCAGGTTCAAGTCAGTTTTAGGATGTTCTGAATTCTTTTCGATCCACTCTTCTTTAGCGAACTGAGCGGCGGTTTCAAGCACCCAGTTTTTCACACGCTTTCCTTGTCCTGGAACGCGCAAAAAAAAAGCGGGCTGGATGGCCCACTTTTCAGCGACCTTAAAGATTTCAAATCCTTAACATGGACGCGCTTCGTCCAGCAACCCCTCCTTCATAAAAACAGCCGCCTGTTTCAAGGGGTTTTTGCAAACAGCTAAATCCTTTTCGAACCAAGAACTTGACAGTACCCGGGAGGGCTGTTGCACACTTTACGGATGGTCTTTCGACATCCCCTCAGCCGGCCCTCCCTCCTTCTGTTGCTCGGGCTGGGAGGACTTTCGGCCTTAGGGGGGGGCGCCGCCGTGGCCTCCGAGTCCCTGCTTTCGACTCGGTACAAGACCCCGGAGTCGCTCCAGGCGATGGATCTGAAAAGCTGGAGCTTAGGGGAGCTTCAGAAGTTGAAGCAGGGGACTTCGCGCGAAAGAGATCCGATCACCGGAGAAATCGTGCGCTGGAAAGGCGTTCTCCTGTCGGACGTGGTGGAGCAGGCCCTGAAGGACCTGCCCGCCAAGGTCCGGGCGGACATCGATCTTCTGGTCTTGAAGAGCACTTCCGGGGGGCAGGCGCTTATTCCGCGCGCTTTCGTCGTCAAATACCCCATCCTGCTCGCATTCAGCCGGGAAGAAAAACCGTTGGGCGATCGCACTCCCTACTCGGTGATGCCCTGGACTTCAAAGAACAAGATTCAAGGGGAAGGGGCTCCGCTCGAGGCGTTTTTCCTCCCGCAGGTGACCCAGATCGAGTTCACCAACTCCAAGGACCGCTTTAGCCGGTTCCAGCTCAAGCGCAGGACCGATCCGGCCGCGATGCGGGGGGAGAAGTACTTCGTCCAGAACTGCGTCAGCTGTCACGACACCGGTCATGCTCCCTCGATCTCCGATCTTTCGGTGGAAACGAAGACCCGCAGCTTGGCCTCGGTCGGGCATCCCGCGGTCAAGGGCTCACCGAAACTCGACGCGAGTTCGAAGCGTTACCTCTCGGCCTACCTCGATGCCTTCCGTTCGGAGAACGGCGCCCCGATTTCGGCGCCTACCGCTCAAAAGTAGGCGAGCTAGCGGTTGTCGCTCACGCCGAAAGCCTGTAAACCCTCCCTATGACCCTCGATCGGCCTGTCCGTACCCGTTACGCTCCCAGTCCCACTGGAAACCTCCACATCGGAGGAGTGCGCACTGCGCTTTACAGCTGGCTCTACGCCCGTCATTTTAACGGCCAGTTCCTGCTTCGGATCGAGGATACGGACTTGGAGCGCTCCGAGGAGCGATTTACGCAAGATATCTACACTTCGATGAAGTGGTTGGGACTGAGCTGGGACGAAGAACCCCTCTATCAGAGCAAAAGGATGGATCTGTACCTGGCCAAGGCCAAGGAATTGATCGAACGGGGCCATGCCTACTGGTGCACTTGCACTGAAGGCGACGTCGAGAAAATGCGCGAAGTTCAAATCGCGAAGGGTCTCAAGCCGATGTACGACCGGCGCTGCCGGGACAAGAAGCTTCCTCAGCCCAAGCTCGGCGAGAACGGTGTGGTTCGACTGAAGGTTCCGCTCGACGGGCATACGGAGTTCGAGGACCTGATCCGGGGGCCCATCCGGGTCGAGAACGTTGAAGTCGACGATTTCGTCCTGATCCGCTCGAACGGGGCTCCGACCTACAACATGTCCTGTGTGGTGGATGATGTCGCCCAAGGCATGTCGCACGTCATCCGCGGTGACGATCACATCAATAACACCCCGAAACAGATCCACCTCTACGAGTTCTTCGGTTACGAGCAGCCGCGGTTCGCACACCTCCCGATGGTGCTTGGTCCCGACAAAAAGAAGCTCTCGAAACGCAATGGCGAGGTTTCTACCAATTCCTATCGTGCGGAAGGATTCCTTCCTGAAGCGATGCTCAACTTCCTGGCGCGCCTGGGTTGGAGTCATGGCGATCAGGAAGTGTTCTCGCTCCAAGAGTTGACGCAGTTTTTCGGCTTTGACCACGTCCAGAAGGCCTCGGGAGTGTTCAATCCGGAAAAGCTTCTCTGGCTGGGGGGCGAACACATTCGCCGCACCACTCCTGAGCGTTTGGCGGACATCGTGGTCGAGGACTTCGGGTCACGCTTCCAGCCGCCCACCCGATTGGACCGGGTGAAGAGCCCGATCGGGCTGCAATTGATCGCTCTCCTCCAGCCAAAAGTGAAACGGGTCCAAGAGCTCGCTGAGCAATTGATCCCGCTTCTCACGCCGGGTCCAGTGACTGTTGATGCTTCGAGTTTGAAGTGGATCAAGGACGCGAGTCTGAAGTCAGCAACCCAAGCCGCTGTGAGCCAGGCTTTGATCGAGTTCAGGAAACGTCTCGAAGGCGCGAAAGCTTCGCCCTCGCGTTTGGGTGCTGACTCCGTGTGGGGAAGTTCACCGAGCCTGGGAGACGCGGGAATGTCCCATGCGGACATCGACGCCTCTCTGCGGCAGCTCGGTGAGCAACACGGGATTAAGCTCGGCGACTTGGTTCAGCCGATGCGTCTGTGCGTCCTTGGCCAAAGCGCGGGAGCCAGTGTTTTCGAGCTCCTCGCGATTTTGCCTTGGGACTTGGTTGAGCCGCGGTTGAAGCAGGTATTGTCACTCTAGTTAGTCCTTCTCCCGCTATTTCGGTCATCCGGGCTCATGCTTGGACTCGGAGTGGGATAGGGCGGGTAAGGAGTCGAAGAAGTGCTCGGCTGTGGCATCGGCTCGTAGGGGTCGTCGCCGCAATGGGGAGGCCGGCTCTGTTGCGCGCTGGGCGGTGGGCAAGGCTTTTGGGGCGGCTTCGGCATCGGTACAGGCTTATAGGTCGGCTGAGGTTCGGGTTTGCAGTCCTTCGGATCTTTCTTGGCGCAAACAGGAGGGAGCGTTGGGTTTTGAGCTGGGTACTGTCCCGGATCAGTTCCTGGATCTTGGCCGTGGGTGGGGTAGGGATTCAGGCTATGCGACGAGCGGAGGTGGGGCTCGATCACCCAAACTTCGCCGGCTTCACCATGAAGCTTGCAGTGGTATTTGTAGTGCCCGGCTTTTGTGAAGACGTGGCCAAAGCTCGCCCCCGGGGCAAGCTGGCCAGAATCGAAATCGCCTGCCTCTGAAGTGATCGTGTGCTCGCGGGTATCCCCGTTTTGCCAAGTGGCCGTCTCTCCTGCTTCGATGCGAGGAGGCGTTGCTCCGGTTTCGAGCGAAGCGAAGTCCGAGGGCGGCTCGATGCGAATCGGAGGACGTGCAACATTGCGCTGAAGCGAGGTGTTTGAGCTGGTTTCAGTACCGCAAGAACTCAATGCGAGGTTCAGTGCCAGGAGCAAGAAGCAACGGGACGCGGCTAACGCGGTTATGCGCTGGGTGGTCATCAAGAATCTCCCCCAAGTCGGTTGGCAAAACTTTCGGTTCGTCCGAAACCTTTGCGAAAGGCGTTCCAGGCAGCTCCGCGAGTTCTTGAGCAGCGCGGCCCTTGCGTTGCAATGAGTGCGTAGAGGTTTCAAAGAAGTCGAGCATCCAAGGAGGCTTTCGTGCCGCAATGGAACCAGATCAGAAAAAAAAGTTGGGTGATCGGGGTCGCTCGTGCAGCAGCCGTGGGTTCGGCCCTCTACTTTTGGAGACGTTGGAGATCCATGCCGACTCTCCCGTTAGGCGCGGCAACCACTGGGTACCCTTCTGCTTCGAGCACTTGGCTCACCATTCAAGCTTACTTCCGGTTAAAGACGATTCGCAGTTCCGATCCACGCAACCCCGGAAAGACTGACAAGGTGTATTTGTTCCGAAATCTTAAAATGCGCTTGTCACCCCGCGCTGGCTGGGTCAATCAAAGCCAGAATTCGAGGAGGTTTGAAGATGCGCTCAAGTCGGGAAATGGACGTGCAGGTCTCTCAAGACGTCCTAGGACATAGGGTCGTCAAGCAGAAGAGCGGAGCCTGGGTCGAGGGGACTCCTCGGGGGAGTCGGCCGCTTCCGGCCTATTCCAAGGAGATATCCGCAGCGTGGGAGGTCGCCAGCCGGGCCTGCATCACCTTGATCCCCATCGAGGACGGTACTTGGTTCGCCATGGCAGGAAATGGTCGGGGTTGGAAAAGTCCTACGGAATTCATGCAGTTTCTCCAGACCGCGGAGTTCATGGAGTCGGGAGCGGCAGTAGCCGAAAATCCCGCGCTTGCCATCTGTGTCGCCGCGCTGAAGGCCTCTGAAAAGCGGCAAAACGCGGGTGAAAGGGTGGATATCGATTCCAGTCCTGGGACTCCGACCGCCCATTGAAGGAGGCGGCTGAGCCAGTAAGTTGGACAGGGCTTTGGACTCCTCGACTACTTGACTGTGAAGTTTCCGCGGATGCGGGCCGTGATCCGTCCATCTTGCACCGGATCCGGGAGCGAAGACCGAGGCGGAGGAGGTGGTCGATCGTCCGGCGGCGGTGGAGCGGAATCACTCTCGGATCCGCCCTTGCGGCCCTCGGGGCGATCACGCTCTTCCTTTTGCTTCTCTTTGACCGAGGCGCCGAGTTTTTTGAGGTCGTCCCGGTTACGGATTTCGGGAGATTTGCCTCCGGTGTCGGACTGAATTTGAGCCACTTTTTCGGCCGAAAGGTTCTCCGCTCGGGCAGGAGCCGTGGGGGTCTCGACGTAAATCTCGGTCCCTCGCACTCCCATCACAGCAGACCTGGAGCGGATGAAGAACCTGGGAACAGTCGAAGGAGCGGATCCCGAGCGGATCAGCGCGCGCGGCCCTGCTGAACGTCGATCGTGGTTCGCGACTGTTGATCCCGGATCCATGTTTCCGTCAGAACAAGCTGAGTGCTCTCACCGATCAGGATGACTTGAGACTGCCTCACGAGCAGGGTGCATCCTGAGTTTGGTCCCGTGGTCAGTCGGGCCCCGGTGGGGATTTCGGCCGGAGCGGAGAGCTTCTTGCCGTCGAGGAGTAAGGGCTCGACCCCCCCGCTGTCCGTAGACCCGGCTCGAGTCGCGTCGTTCAAGTGGATCACGTTGCTGTCATAGCCGGCATCGAGGGGTGCGACGAAACGCCAGGGTCTGGCCGGAGTCGATCGTGGGTCCGAAGCGGGGGAAGGGGTGGCGGTGGGCGCCAATAGGGTTTCGAGCGACTGACGCTCAGTGGAGCCCGCCAAAGCCAGCGCGTGATTGAGGGCTGCGCGGGCTGCAGCCGTACGGCCTCGGTGTTCTTGGATTAAAGCCAATATTCTCCAGGCGGAACCGTCTTGGAGGTCCTCGGCAACATGGGCTTCCAGGACTGAGGCGGCTTGGTCGTAGTCACCGAGCTCCGACTGCACGCTGGCAGCGAAACGGGCGACTTCCCGGTTAGTGGCGGTATCGCCGAGGGCCTGCGAGAGGGGCCCAAGGGAAGTCAGGAGCAAGAGAACGGGAAGGTAGGTTCGTCGCGGAGTTTTAGGGACTGTCATAGATCCGGGCAGGCAATGGTAGCTGCTCCTCCGAAAAAATGGTTGCTGCTCCCGGTTTCTCCGCTGAGATCGACGAGGTAGCAGACAGAGGGTCCAATGGGCGTTGATCCGATGGAATCAAAGCCTTGGTAGCGGACAAAGTAGCGCTGCCCCGCGACCAATGGTCCGATGTAGTGCGAGCCACTGCTCGATCGCCGAAGTGCCAGAAGTTCCGGATACAGCGACGGTTTTTTTTTCGAACGCAGAACGGACGAATACTCGTGTCGTCGTTCCCAGAATTCCGGATTCGCCGGCAAGGCGATTGACGTACAGGTAGGGTCCCGATGGAGCGGGCGCGGTGCTCGCGTTCAAAGTGAACGGATTAGGTGACACCGAGCCAGTCAGCGCAATGTCTACGCTTAAGTCGATATTCACTCCGAGCGCGACTCCGCGGATGGCGTAAAACCGAGGCGTCGACATCGTGAGAGGATCCGCGTAGGCATCACTGCAATCCCTGACAAACCCCTCGACCCCGAAATTGTGCGGCCCCCCCTTTGCGGAGCAGGAATTGCTGGTCGGCGACAAAACCGGTCTGACCGCTCGTCAAGGTAGTCTCAAGTCGGTCAAAAATGGGAAATGCCTCAATTGCGCCGGAGAAGTCGTCGTAGAGATAAATGTCACGATCGACCGTGCACGAGCTCAGAGTGGAGATTGCACCGCGGAGACCGTCGCCTGCGCGGACCCGCGCTTTCACGTACCCTTCGGGGACTTCGCGGCCGCAGACTGTGAGTCCGAAGAGTGCGCCGGTCAAAAGGCAAACTATGCGAACAGATGCCATCCGGAAATGAAAGCGCCGGAACCAACGGGAGGCAGGGACTATCCTTCAGCGGGCGTCGAAGCGGACTCCTGTTCAGCGACTCCGGATACCGCCGGGAAAAACGGTTGTTTTTGTCCGATCACGTGGCCTGCTGGGATGGGCTTGCCCAATTCATCCACACGAAACACGTTCTCGGGTAGGTTCAGGGACTGCCGCAGCCGATCCATCGTCTCCGGGACGAAAGGGTAGAGCATGATCATCAGGTTCTTCAGCACGTAAAAGCAGGAGAAGAGTGCGTTCCTGCGAACGTCCTCGGGAAACCGGTCGTCATGCGGTTTGTACTGGGTAAACATGCTGTTGATCTGGCGTGCATAGTTTTCAATGAGGTAGAGGAGGGTCGAGTACTCCGCGCGCTCCATGGAGCGGAAGTATTTCTGAACCATGCGGAGGGTTTCGGTTTCGACCTTCTCCATCACGACGCCCTCGGGCACTTTACCGTCGAATCTCGAGTGGCAGGCGGAGATGGGTTTCTCGAAAGCGGCGTTCATCGGACCGGCGAGGAACCGATTACGTTCTTCGAAGGTCGCGAAATCGAAGTTCGATGCTTTTTCAGGCAGGCTCAGGAGCGCGAGGAAATAGCGGATCTGGTCCGCCGAGTATCCTTTCTCGTCGAGCATCTGGTCGCCCGTGAAGAAGTTGCCCTTGGACTTGGACATTTTTTCGCCGTCGACCTGAAGCAGGAAACAGCCGAAGACATCGCTCAACTGGTACTCGCCTGCGATCGGGAGGCGCTGCGGATCAGCTTGCGTACCGACCCACATAGCCCCTTGCATGATCACGTAGAAAAACACGTTGTCTTGACCCAAAAACTGATAGATGCGCGCGTCCGGGTCTTTCCAGAAATCCACGTACTTCTCGGGGTCCAGTCCTTTTTGCTTCAGCGCCACTTTCGTGAAAGAAATAGGTGCGATCAGGGAGTCCGGCCAGACATAGAGCGTTTTTCCGACCATTTCCGGGCCGAGCTCCTCGGGCATCGGAATACCCCAAGTTACGTCGCGCGTGATCGAGCGGTGAGCCCAGCCGTCCATGAGTGCATTGGGAATTCCTTGGCTCTCGAGCTCCGCGCGGGCTTGGACCAGCTCCGGCTTGTTGTCGAACTGGAGCTGGACTTTCTTGCCGGCTGCGTACTTGCTCTTGTGCTTGGGGAGGGTGGCTTTGATCTCCTTGTACTTCGGTTCGTAGGTATTGTCGAAGTTGAGGGACGGCAGCACGGTGTGGATCACTTCGTTGAAGACCGGGGTGCGCCAGGTCTTCTCCTTGCCCTGGATCCAGGAGCGCAGGGTCTCCGATACTTTCCACATGTCGAGCCAGGCATGCAGCGTGTCGCGAAGCTCGGGCGTCGCTTCGCTGAGCGTGCTGCGGGGTCCGACGAGTTCAGCAGGATCGTATTTCGATCCACATTTGTCGCATTCGTCACTGAAAGCGGCTTCGTTGTCGCATTTCGGGTTCGGGCATCTGCCATTCACGAATCGGTCCTGAAGAAAGCGGTTCAGCAGGGGATCGAACCACTGACGACTTACGCGTTTCTCGAGAAGACCGTTTCGGTAAAGCTTTCGGAGGAAGTCCTGCGAGGTCTCCTTGTGGATCGGGAAGCACTCCGGCCGGGAGGTTCCGGTGTAGGTGTCGAAACTAATCGAGAACCGGGACATCGTCACTTGTTGTTGCGCATGGATCGCGTCGATGAACTCGCGGATCGGTTTGCCGGCTTTGATGGCAGCCAACTCGCTCGTGGACCCGTGATCATCGGTTCCGCAAACGAAGAGCACGTTCTCCACACCGATCAACATCCTCATGTAGCGTGCGTAGACATCAGGCGGGACGTGGGCTCCGGCCAAGTGACCCAAATGAACCGGGCCGTTAGCATAGGGCATGCCTGCAGTGATCACCGCGCGCTTAGGGCGGTAGAGCTGTTTTTTGAGGGCTTCGATATCCTTGGGGGCGCCTGGATGCTGGTTCATTCCTCTCTTTCTAAGGCTTTTATCGGTTTTTGAGAAACCAGAAAAATGGACTGTGCGAGGAGGGGGAGCGTCAAGGTTCAGGAGGTCTTGAACTCGTGCCAGTCTCGGACAGGGAGTTCGAAAAAGAAGGTCGATCCTACCCCCAGCTCGCTCTGGACCCAGATGCGGCCCTGGTGTGAGACGATGATTTCCCGGCTGATGTAGAGCCCAAGTCCGAGTCCGCTGATCTCGTTGGCAGATACCGCGCGTTCGAACCGGTTGAAAACACGCTCCAGGCTCTCAGGAGCGATTCCCCTTCCTTGATCCGACACCGACACGACGACTTTGTCCCCGATCGGCTCGACTTTGACCACCACAGGGCTGCCATTTCCGTATCGGCTGGCATTGGTGAGGAAGTTCGTCACCACTTGTTCGATGCGAAAACGGTCGACCCAGGCAGTGGCGGGTGGGCCGCAGATCAGTCGGCTCGGGCAGCCGTTCACGCTCAGCTGCTCTTCGAGTTGTTCGTAGACGTCGCGGACGATCTCACTGACGTCAGCCCATTCTCGAGTCATCGAAAGTTTTCCGGACTCGATTTTCGAGAAGTCCAGCATGTCATCGACCAACCGGATCAGGCGTCCTACCTGCTTCTCGTTGTTGGTGACCATTTTGCCCACGTTTTCAGGAGAGAAAGCCTCTTTCTTGCCCCTCTCGAAACTTCGGCGCATGGATTGGGTCTGCAGTTTGAGGCTTGTCAGTGGCGTTTTGAGCTCATGCGAAGCGATGGACATGAATTCGCTGCGCGCGGCTAAGGCCGCTTTTTGGTCCTCGATATCGGTACAGGTCCCGAACCACCGCTCGATTCGACCCTCTTGCCCTCGAAAAGCCTGCGCTCTGACGAGAAACCACCGATAGGTGGAATCCGATTCGCGAAGTAGCCTGAATTCGGTTTCGTAGTTTTCACCCGTGGCCACCGATCGGGTCCAGTCTTCGACCGCGCGCTTCGTGTCCTCGCGATGGACGAAATTCAGCCATTTTCCGGGATCGGAGGAGCCCGAGTATTGGCTCCAGCGTGCATTGGTGTAGTCGAGCATCCCGTCGGGTCGTGCGGTCCAGACCACTTGGGGTAAGGTGTCGGCCATCAGCCTGAACTGCCTTTCGCTGCGGCGAAGTGCTTGTTCGGAGAGGGCTCGATCCGTGACGTCGAGCACGGTCCCGGAAAGGCGAATGGCCTGTTTGCCTGTTGGGCCTTCCGCGAAAGCGCACTTGCCGCGGAGGGCGAGCCAGCGTACATCGCGACCGGGCTGGATGATTCGATACTCGATGTCGCAAACACCGTTTCCCTCGGGATTCATGGCTTGAGTCAGGGCAGCCTCCACGCGAGGTCGATCCTCGAGATGGACTTGGTTCAGGGCGAGATTCAGCGGGATGGGACTCGCCGAGGAAAGGCCGAAGAGTTCGTTCGTTCGCGGAGACCCGTCGACTTGTCCGGTCAGCACGTTCAGATCCCAGGCGCCCATGCGGGCTGCTTCGATGGCGAAGCGGTACTGTTCAAGACTTTCTGCGAGTTTAACCCGGGAGTTGACCCTTTCTGTGACGTCGTTCGCCTGAATCAGGACCCCGTAAGGTTTACCGTCGGAGTCGAGGATTTGAGTGTAGGACTGGTCGAAAAACCGTTCTTCCAGAGGGCTGGACTCGGTCCTTCGGAGCCAGGCGCAGGCTTCTGACTCGGAGTAAGGCAGTCCTGTTTCATGGACCTGCGAGATCAGGTCGGGAAACTTTTGACCCTTCAGTTCGGGGAGGGCTGTCAGGAGAGCGTGGCCCACGATCGGTCGGTCTTGAAATAGACTCAAGTAATTCGCGTTCGCTTTTTCATAGACGAACTCATTGCCTTGCAAGATCGCCATGGCGGCTGAAGCTTTCGTGAAAACGGTCTCGAGTTTCAGGCGCTCCAGGCGAAGCTTGGCCTGGAACTCGACCTTTTCCGTCACGTTGACCGCGAAAGCGAAGATGCCGTAGGGTTTTCCGTTCCGATCCGAGATGCGGCGGTAGGTGATGTCGACGTAAATTCGCCTCAGCCCACCGCGCTCCGATTGCAAGGGCCGGAGCAGCGCTTGGACTTCGCGCGCCCGAAATGTCTCTCCCGTGGAGAAGACTTGATCCAAAATGGCGGGAAACGGTTGTCCCTCGAGCTCGGGAATCGCTTCGAGCAAGGTTTTTCCCAAGAGATCGGTGCGGCCGACCAGCTGGTAGAACTCCTCGTTGGCCGCCTCAAAAACGAACGTCGGACCCTTCAAAAGGGCGAGTGCGGCCGGAATCTCCTGGAACAGAGTCTCGAACTTCTCGATCTCGCTCGCTTCGTGATCGGGTTGCAGGGGGCCGTTTTCGGGATGGTTCATGGCTGGGATGGCCTCTTGATACCTGAGGGTCTAGTAAACGTACAGGGAGTGGTTCAGATCATCAGCGAGAGTTGAACCGAGGGGCTTTTGACGAAACTTGCCCTTTCGCGACCCGGCGCGCACCATTGGACGACTCTTCGGTTTCCCTACTCTATCGTTCCCGGCCCAGCGCTTTCAAAGGACCCCATGACCCAACGTCGTTTCCTCTCCCTTCAGGCCAATAGAATGGCGTGTTCAGTGTTTCTGCTTTCTCTCGTATTCACTTCCGCCTGTGGAACGGAAGGAGGCGGGGCTTCTCTGTTCGGTACCGCCACCGCTGCGGGTGCGGGAACCGGTGTGGGAGGCGCAGGACGGGGGCCGGCTCCCCTGAATTTGGGCACTGCAGCCAATTATGCGATTTTAGCCCAGTCGGCAGTCACGGATGTCCCGAGTTCGGCTGTCACCGGAAACATCGGTTTGAGTCCCGCGACCGGAGCCGGAATCGGCATAACCTGCGGTGAGGTCACTGGATCGATCTACAGTGTCGACGCTGCTGGGCCAGCCTGCAAAGTGACTGCAGCGTCTCAGCTGACCACCGCCATCGGCGACAAGGGCACCGCCTACACGAATGCTGCAGGTCGTGCACCTGACTACACGGAGCTCGGTGCAGGAGAGCTGGGTGGCCTTAATCTGGGCCCTGCGACCTACAAGTGGAGCACTGCGGTTTCTATTCGAGCGGATGTCCTCTTGACGGGCGGCGCAAACGACGTGTGGATTTTTCAAGTGGCTCAAGGTCTATCCATCGGTTCGGGCATGAAGGTCATCCTCGCGGGAGGTGCCCTGCCGCAGAACATCTACTGGCAAGTGTTTTCGGCGGCGGATCTCGGCACGACTTCGGCCTTCAAGGGGACCATCCTCTCTCAGACCGCGATCGTGATGAAGACGGGTGCTTCGATTCAAGGAAGGCTTTTGGCTGGCACCGCAGTTAATCTGGACCACAACACGATCACGAGTCCGTGATGTAAACTGCGAAGGCGTTGGGAAGTCTTTTTGCGACGCCTTCGCCCGATTTCGGCTGATGACTATAAATTGAAGAGTAGCGCAAATCCTGGTCATCTTTTGGACTGCCTCGAGCCGAAATGTCCAAATCTATCCAACTCCTTGGACTGGCCCAGCGATTGCTCATGCCGGTTGGCCCCGAGGAGGCGCAACCATGCTCATTTCCAAAGCCGGACAACTGCACCTGATCCAATTCGCCCTTTGCGCAGCGATGGTACTTGGCTGTGGCCGGGCCCATCCCACCGTAGTCCAGGTGTCGGCTCTTCCAGAGGCCACCCGAAGGGCCGTCGAGCAGAATTTGCAGAACAACCGACTTCCTCGTCCCGGGGAGGTCGGTGACAGCTTGGTACCCCTCGCCAGTAACAGCTGCGAGACGTTCAAGGGCAAAATTCCGGCAGACTGGCAGCAAGGGTTACTGGAAGTGCCTGAGGATCCCGCGGTTCCCGCTGGCGCTAAAATTCATGTCTTCTATTACGGGAAGATCTCCGCTGACTCGTCTCCCGTCGTATTCTTCAACGGAGGGCCGGGCTCGGATAGTCACGGTTCGTTTCAAGGCCTGACCCGCGCTCAGCCGTTGTTTGATCCGCAAGCCAAACTCTCGTTCGTGTACCTCGACCAGAGGGGTACAGGTTGCTCGGACTTCTACCCTCAAGGCAACACTCCCGATGTTCTGGCCAGACTGCGGCACTATGGATCGCGGGGAATCGTGGCAGACGCCGAACAAATCAGGATCAAGCTGATTGGAGCACAGCCTTGGAAGGCGTTTGGACAGAGTTACGGAGGATTCATCGTCCATCGTTACGCTATCGTTGCTCCCGGCTCGTTGACGGGGGCCTACGCGCACGCAAATACGTTGAATTCGGACGGGTACCAGAGAATCAAATTGCGAATTGCGTCACAGGCCCGCGTGATGGAAGCTTTTTTGAATCAGTATCCGGATGATCGAACCCCGTTGCAGGGACTGAAAGCCTATCTCAAGGTCGACAAATGTTTCGCGAACCCTTCAGACTCGAATCAGACCAGTTGCGGGCAGTCCATCATCGAGATCATCGCAAGTAGCCTCCTTGGATTCAACGATCAATGGTTGACCATCCATCAATGGATCCACCTGATGAGTCCGGCCGCCGGTCCGTCAGACACCGGTATCGGACGCTTCTTGGCGACTTTTTACTTCTCGACTTCCAATCCCCTGAACTCCAAGCGTTGGGCGAACAGGGTCATCGGTTGGGTCGATCGCAACGTGCCTTCATTTGACGGGTTCCAGTGCAAGCGGATCCGTGAGGACCTCAGGGCAGAAGGTTTAGAACTCGACACTGTTCTGAGTCACGAGTGCATGTCGGCGCTCCAGCAGCTGGGGGCGAACCCCATCGATTCCACTTTGCCGGTGCACGACCTGGCCCGGGATCTCATGGCGCCGGCTGATTTATTAGCCACCTTGATCGCCCATCCGACGCTCCAGTTCCACCTCTATTCAGGCCAAAAGGACCCCTACGTCCCCGTGGAGAGTTTTGCCGAAGAACTCGGGGTCATGGGCACCTCCTGTCCCGGGTTCCACTACACCCATTTTCTGGGCACCGGCCATGATGGATTCAAGACTGAACCTCAAGTCTGGCAGGATCTGCTGGGCTCTTGATTTCGACTTTTAGAATTGGTCCAGGAAGAGTAGAAGATTTCCATGAAACTCTATTACGGCCCCGGCGCTTGTTCGATGTCCTGCCATATCACGCTCGCCGAGAGCGGGCTTCCGTATGAGATCGTCAAGCTCGATATCATGGGCGGTGGTACCGAGACTCCGGAGTTCAAGAAGCTGAATCCTCTCGGAGCGGTTCCTGCATTGGTGTTGGACGGCGGAAAAGTCCTGACCCAAAATCTCGCGATCATCGTGCATGTCGCTGATCTGAAGCCCGAAGCCAAACAGCTTCCCGCTTCAGGAAGTTTCGAGCGAGCGCAAGCGCTTCAATGGCTGTCGTTCGTCGCCAGCGATCTGCATCCCGCGATGGGCCCGCTTTTCGCTCCCGACGCGCTCAAAAACAATCAGGAGCAAGTCGCACGCGTCAACGACTACCTCGGCTATGTCGAGCGCCACCTAGAAGGCAAGAAGTACCTCTTGGGCGAACACTACTCAGCCGCGGATGCCTACCTCTACACTGTCTATAGTTGGACGGGATACTTCGGACTTCCTACGGCGGAGTTCCGCAACTTCACGGCTTACAAGAAGCGCATGAGTGAGCGTCCAGCGGTCCAGAAGGTCTTGAAAGCCGAAGGTCTGATTTAATACACGACCCGCGGATCGCTTGCTCCAAGCAGGGAAGCGACTTAAGCTGAAAGGGATGAAAAATTCGCGGGTCGAACGCTCCCTCCTGGTCGTGCTCGCTGCAGCATTAGTCCTAACTTCCTGTTCGAGCGTTCGGCTGAGGTCCGAGTCGGTGATCCAGCTAGAGAATGGCCAAAGCGCGACCCACGACTTCGAGAAGAGTTACGACTTGGGGTCGATCCCGGTCCTCTGCGGCGTGAGCGCGATCTTTTTTGGAGGAGCTTGCTGGTATTACCTCGTTCTGCCGACCGTGAACCAGAAGACCGAACTTCGGCAGGATGCGGACCGGGATCTGGAGAGGATCCTGGGTGGGAAGACATTTTCTTACCAAGAGCAAACTTTGGGACGAGCCGGCTGGGGCGTGGCGCCGGTGAGGTCCAAGCTTGAAGGGGTCGCGCAAGGGCCGTCTCAAAATCCTTAAGACCGTTGTTCAGGCTTCGGTGGAAGGACGGCCGTCGAATCAGGTCTCTGCGAAAGCGGCCGCATAGTCGGCGATCGCGGCTTGGATGACCTCGCTCGCACCGGCCAGTCCATAGACTGCCTCGATTTCAGTCACCGGCGTTTCGCCGGGTAAAACCTTGTAGGTAAGGAAGTAATGCTCCAAGCGTCGGCGAACGACCGGGGAGAGTTGAGAGATGTCCTGGATATTGTCCCAGTAGGGATCGCTGTCGAGCACCGCGATGATCTTGTCATCGGCCTCCCCGCGGTCGATCAATCGGAACCCTCCAATCACCCGGGACGGCACGAGGACCTCGGTTCGGTTGATCGAACGTTCACTCAGGATACAGACGTCCAGTGGGTCATGGTCTCCGCGTTTTCCGTTCTTCGAGAGCCTCGCGACTCGCTCGTCGCAATAGGTTCGCGGGATGAAACCATAGAGGGCGGGAGGCAACGCCGAAGTGAGCTGAGGCCGGTCAACCTTGAGGTACCCCGTCTCTTTGTCGATCTCGTATTTGATCCCATCGAATGGAGTGATCTCGATGTAGGCGTTGACGTAACGAGGAGGTTCTCGACCCGTCGAGATTCCGTGCCACGGATGAGGTCTCCAAGGTTGAAACGGCGGTTTCTTTGGCATGCGTGAAAGTGTAGTCGGCTAACCGCGAAGAGAGCAAGGGGCAGGAAGTTGCTGCGGCGAGTCTTGGTTTCTCAATCCGGATGGACATGGCCCAGATGGTCCATGCCGGGGATGGACGACCGGGACTTCCTGAATGCCTAATCCCAGACCCAGGCGGTGAGCGGAGTCGCCTCCGAATGAGTCGACGCGCTCAAGGGCTCGAGGGCGCAGCGTCGGGGTGGGACGCCGCAGAGCCGCAGTCGTAAAGCCGGAGGAGGCGCGCCCCGTAGTACGTTCCGGCCTTGTCGAGCTGCCAAGGAGCGTAGGGGAAGTACTTGGCCTCGACGCACTGACCAATTTGCGCGACCGCCCACTGGCGATCCTCCGCGCTGGAAGTGTGGATTTCGCCGCGCTCATCCCGGATGGCGACCGCGAAAGAAAACAACTGGGCTGCGGGGATCGGATTGGCCGAGCCCGTGATGATGGCTTGAGGGGGGCTGACCCGTTCAACTTTCTCGATTTTGCCGATCACGTGCTTGGCGAACAAGAACCCGTAATAATTGTAGACCAGGGTTCCTCCGCCGATGAACAGGACCAGGCTGAGCAGGACGAGGATCACGATCTTCTTCATTGGGGTTATGCATATCGAGGAGACTCGGGCGGCGCAAGGAGGACTTGGACAGGAGACCTTGGTTAGAAATGAATACGGCGCCCTGGCTGTTGCCAGGAGCGCCGTATCGAGAGTTCAGTCGTGGGACTTCAACGGAGTTCGGGGATCAGAAGTTGAAGCCAGGGATGATCGAACGGTTCCAAGCGTCCTGGGAGGCTTGAGCTTCCTGGGCCTGGCGCTGGGCGTCCGCACGCTCTTGGGTGACGCGGATGATTTCGCGAAGCATGAAGCTTGCGTTGGCTTTCTGGACGTTGAGGTTCTGAGACAGGGTGTCGACCCCGGAGTCGGAGATCATTTTGGACTGGGTCAACTTGTTGATGTCGTCATCGCTCATTCCGAGGGTGGTGAGGGATTCTTTGTGTCCGTCACGTGCCGACTTCATCGCGTCGATGAAAGTCTGGGAGGCGTCGAAGCCGATGCCGAAAGCCTGGCCCCAGTTCACATCGGTGACTGCGAGGTCGGCGTTGTCGACCACGGTCTGCATCTCAGCATCCGAAAGGCCTTTCAGGCTCTTGGGAACGAGGTAGGCGCAGTCGTCGTACGATTGGCGACACTCGCGGACGGAGTGACCGTAGTAGTCGTTGAAGAAGTGGCAACGCTCGACGTATCCGCCTTCGCAGCGGGTGTTGTTCGCGATCACGACCGCGCCGCCGATGATGGCAGCGGTGCCGAGGGCGTTTGCGATTTCGCTGGATTTACAGGCGGTGAAGCTTGTGGAAGAGGCGAGGAGGGTGACGCTGAGGAGGATCTTGGATCCGAGATTCATGGACTTCATTTCATGCTCCTAAAAAAGGGGGTGGGGGAATTTTCCAAAGTTCGGAAAGGCACGGAAGCAGGGAACGTGCCACGGGTGGCCAATTTCAAAGTTAAGTTGATGGGAAAGGCCCAGTATCCAGAAAAAGCGCGTAATTTCGGAGCATTGATAAATCGAGGGGGTGCCTTTCATTGACGGACGTAGGCGGACGTAGAAGGGTTTCGAATCGGCACTGGAGTCTTTCCGGCCTCGGCTGACCGGGTTCCAATTGGCCATTCCTTGGGGTCCCTACGCCGAATCGGAGTGTGGTAAAAAACAGGGAATGGGATCCCAAGAAGGCCGCCTCGTCTATTCGACCGACCCGAAGCTCAACCAGAAGTGCCCGAAGTGCAAGGAAGTGCTCTCCGAGTGCACTTGCGAGGCCGAGATCGTGGTCAAGGAGTTCAACTTCGTCGCCATCCTCCGGATCGAGAAAGGAGGCCGGAACGGAAAGACCGTGACGGTCATCGATCGCCTCCCGAAGTCGGAGCGTTTTCTTAAGGATTGGACGACTCGTCTGAAAAAGAGTTGCGGCTCGGGCGGTACCTACTTGATGGATGGCAAAGATGGGGTGATCGAGATCCAAGGCGACAAACGCGAGATCGTCCGCGAAGTATTGGCGAAGCTCGGGATTAAATCTAAGGGATGAGCGCGCTCCCCGTTGCCATCATTGGAACCGGGCCTGCCGCCTTGATGGCGGGTCATGAGCTGGTCGCCCAAGGACACAGGGTCCGTTTTTTCGAAAAGAAGCGGGGGCCCGGCCGGAAGTTCCTGATCGCGGGAAGCTCGGGACTGAACATCACTTACGATGCCCCGATCGAGGAGTTCCTCCGCAACTACTTGGGCCCGCGGGAACGATTCGAGCGTTTCCTTTCCGAGTTTCCACCCGAGGCCTGGATCGGGTTCATCGAATCGTTGGGTGTCAAGACGTTCAAAGGCACGAGCCGGAGGTACTTCGTCGAAGGTCTCAAAGCTTCGACCTTGTTGAGAGCTTGGATCACGAGTCTCGAGGCCCGAGGTGCAGGCTTCGAGTATGGCGCGGAGCTCTTGGATTTCGAAGCGTCCGGGGACCGGGTATCGCTTCGGTTCAGCGGCAGCAAACCGGGCGACATGCGCGAAGTGGAGGTCCGGGCGGCATTGCTCGCTTTGGGTGGCGGGAGCTGGGAGCATTCTGAGGTTCCCCTCCGATGGCCGGAAATCCTAGGCCGCAAGCACCTGAAGTTTCATCCTTTCCAGTCATCCAATGCCGGATTTCAAGTGGACTGGCCGGCGAAGTTTCTCGCAGAGGCCGAAGGGCTGCCCATCAAGAATGTCGTTTTACACTCGGCGCGCGGCAATCGCAGCGGGGATCCAGTAATCACGAAGTACGGCATGGAAGGGACGCCCGTGTATTTCGCCGGTGATCTCGGTTTGAATTATCTCGATCTCAAACCGGATCTATCGCGAGAAGCGCTTCTGACGAGGCTGGGCTTGACCCGAGAAAACCTCTCGCCGATGAGGCGGGTAAAAAAATTGCTTGGCTTGGGCGAGGGCGCCCTAGCCCTGATCTTTCATCTCACCCCTCGGTCTGAACTGGAGAACCTTGAGAAACTGGTGGATCGCATCAAGCGGTTCCCGATCGTTTTTCGCGCGCGCCAACCCTTGACCGAATCCATCTCTTCTTCGGGTGGGCTGGGTTGGGATGAAGTCGACCTCGAAATGATGCTGCTGCGCTATCCGGGAGTTTTTGTCGCAGGCGAGATGCTCGACTGGGATGCCCCGACCGGCGGGTTCCTGATCCAGGCGAGCGTCTCCCAAGGCTTCGCGGCCGGGAGGGGAATCGCTCGTTTTCTCGCCCGCTCTCCCAGTCTAGGATGAGATTCGTCATTTCTTCGGTTCACGGGAGCGGGGAGCCTTCCGATTGCGAAGGGTGCGGGTCAGCCACAAGATCAAGAGTGTGAACAATCCGAGGAAGAGGACGACCCGTCCACCTGCTGCGAAAGCTTCGACCAACCGGGCGATGAGCGGCAGGAATCGGATCAGGAGCACAGCAAAAAAGATCGTCAGCGCCATTTTTTTCAGGCTCTGAAAAGCTCCGGGAGGAGAGGGAGGGGTGGACACTCAGGAAGTCTAAAGTAGACTCCCGGGAATGAGCCAGCTCCATCTCATGCGTTCCCGTCGCTTTTGGCCGTTGTTCTGGACCCAGTTCTTCGGCGCCTTCAATGACAACCTCTTCAAGAATGCGCTCGTGATCCTGATCGCTTTTCACGGGGTGAAGGTCATGGGCATCGCCCCCGCCCAAATGGTGCCGTTCGCCGGCGGGATCTTCATCCTTCCATTCTTCTTGTTTTCGGCGACGGCTGGGCAATGGGCCGATCAGCAAGAGAAGTCCCGACTCGTCCGCTGGATCAAGCTTTTCGAAATCCTGATCATGGGGCTGGCAACGGGGGGCTTCCTCGCCCATCGATTCGCATTCCTGCTCGTCGTGTTGTTCCTGATGGGGGTTCACTCGACCTTCTTCGGACCGATCAAATACAGCATCCTCCCGCAGCTGTTGAAGGAGGGGGATCTGGTGGAAGCCAATGCTTTGATCGAAGCAGGCACATTTCTCTCGATCCTTTTGGGCACGATCCTGGGCGGAGTCCTGATCGGAATCGATCGCGATGGACCGGCTTACATCTCCCTCGCGCTGCTCGCGGTCGCAATCGTAGGTTGGCTCAGCAGTCGGGCGCTCCCGCAGATCCCCGCGATGGACCCGGCCCTGCGGGTCCAGTGGAACCCGTTCCCCCCAACACTTGCGATTTTTCGGTCGACCCGCCGCAATCGGCCTGTATGGCTAGCAGTAGTCGGAATCTCATGGTTCTGGTTTTATGGGGCAGCCATGCTCTCCCTTTTTCCCGGCTACTGCCGAGAGACTTTGGGAGCAGGCGAGGGAACCGTCACGCTTTTTCTCGCGCTTTTCTCGGTTGGCGTGGGGGTAGGTTCGCTCCTGTGTGGAAAGCTTTCGCGAGGCAAGATCAGTTTCAAGCTCGTTGGAATCGGACTGCTCGGTCTCATCGTCTGCACTGCCGAGCTCTGGCGGCTCGGGCGACCGCCCTCTTTCGCTCCAGGCTCCGCGTCCTCCCCCTTTATGGGATCTGTTTTGGGAGTGACTGGATTTTTGTCCGAACCCGCCGGGCTTTGGATTTCCGCAGTCCTTTTTCTGCTGTCTGCATGCGGGGGGTTATTCATCGTTCCGCTTTATGCCCTGATGCAGGAGCAGGCCGAGCCGTCGCAGCGGTCGCGCGTGATCGCTGCGAACAACGTGCTCAACGCATTGTTCATGGTGGGGGCGTCCGGACTTCTGATGGGGTTGCTCGGGGCCGGATTTTCGGTTCCGGGAGTGTTCGGAATATTGGCGCTCCTGAACGGGGCTGCAGGGGTTTGGCTGGTCATTTCGCAGAGGTCGCTCAAATAGAAACAGCCGGCATCCGGGACCCTGGAGGGGGAATGGTTGAAGTCCCGGTGCCGGCTGTTTGTTCGAATGGATTCAATAATCCATCAGCGTTGCGCCATCTGGTTGGGGCGAGAGCCGAGCTTCACTTTGAAGGCCTTCTCATCCCCGCCCCGGTTGACCTTGATTTCAATGGAGTCCCCGACGGGTGCCGTGGCCACCGCTGCAATGAGATCGGAGGGTGATTCGATCCTTTTTCCGGCGACGTGAGTGATGACATCGTAGGGGCGGATGCCGGCTCGGAAGGCAGGCTCACCCGGATCAGCCTGGGCCACCATCGGCGCTTGGAGATCGCGGCTCAGGCCAAGGTTCCGGGCCAATTGTTCGGTGAGGGGAGTGACCTGCACTCCGAGATAGCCACGTGAGACCTTGCCGTCGGACTTCAGCTGAGCGAGGACGTTTTTCACCGCATTGATCGGAATGGCGAAACCGATGTTTTGAGCGCGAGCATCGATCGCGTTGTTGATCCCGATTACTTCACCCCTCAGATTGAGGAGCGGCCCGCCGGAATTGCCGGGATTGATGGGAGCGTCCGTCTGCAAGTAATTGGCGAGTGGGAAGTCGGGAGACAACCGACCCTTGGCCGAAACGATCCCGTGCGTGACGGAATGTCCCTGGCCAAAGGGGTTGCCCACCGCCATCACGTATTCTCCGACCTGGAGTAAGTCGGAGTCTCCGAGTGGCACGGCGGTCAGTTTGCGGTCCGTCTTGACTTGAAGCAATGCGATGTCCAGGTCCGGGTCCGTCCCCAGCACGCGAGCAGTGACGGGCTTTTCAGAAACGTCCTCGGTGAACTGGATCCTGATCTCGTCGGCCCCTTGGATGACGTGGTTGTTCGTCAGGATCAGCCCGGAGGAGTCCACGATGAAACCGGTCCCCAAGGCCAACGGCCGAGGACCGGTTTCTTGCTGTGCTTGTGGAGGAAAACTGTTGAACCCCCCGCGCGGACCAGAGCCATCCCCGAAGAAGTGGCGGAAAAATTCATCGGGGCTCTGACGAGGATCCTGCCTGCGGGGGGCACTCAAAGTGGAGATGTTCACGACGGAAGGCACCACTTTTTGGGACAACGAGACGAAAATATTGGGACTGGTTTCAAGCCGCTGCCCCAGACCCGGTACCGGGGTCTGGGCAGCGGTTTCACTCAGGCTCGATGAGGCCTGGGAATCATTGAGATGGAAAGGGGAGAAATGGGTGCCGCCGAGGGCCAGGGCCCCCGCGCTCGCGAAGCCAACCCAGCCATACTTCATTTTCTCGAATCGCTTGTTTGAAGAGCCACTCTGGGTGGCCGAAGTCACCGTTTTCATGAGTAAGGTTTTACCAAGCGGAGCTTAAATCCCGATTAAAATGGGATTAAAAGTTCTTAATCCGCTGCCCGGCCCGAGGAGCGGATCTCAGTTTTCTGCGGAATCGCAGGAGTATCCCCCGCCGACGGCAGGGGCGCTCCCCATCGCGAACACCAAAGTCGCGTTTTGAAGTTCGGAATGACGAACCATCGGTTCGCAGAGTCTGCGTCCGTTGAGGCTGACGCTTTGGACGTAGACATTCTGCTTGCTCTGGTTGGAGGTTTGGATCAAGAGCGAGTTTCCACTGCCAAGGTTGAGGCGTGCTTCCTCGAGGCGAGGGGAGCCCAGCCAGTAGCGGTCCGTGCCCGCCTGCGGGTAGAGCCCGAGAGCCGATAGCGAATACCAAGCCGAGATGGCGCCGGCGTCGTCGTTCCCATCCAGTCCGCTCGGGAGGTTTGCGTAACGGTTGTCCATCGCCCATCGCGCCCATTTTTGAGTGAGTTCAGGACGGCCTGCTTCGTTGAACAGGTAGATCGCGTGCATATCGTGTTCGTTACCGGCCCAATAGGCTTCGCTGGCGATGAAATCAGCTCTTCCTCGCCGAGTACCCACTTCCATGAACTTCTCCAGTTCCTTTACGAAGGTTTCGCTCCCTCCGAAGAGGCGCACCAGATCCTTTCCTTGATGAGGCACTGCAAACCGCCATTGCCAGCCGCTTCCTTCACGGAACGCGTTGGAGTTCCGATCTAGGACATGGAGGGCTAAGGGAAGTCGAGGCTGAGAACGGACGAAGCTGCCATCGGCCTTTCGGGGTGCGAAGTATCCTGTCCCTGGGTTCCAGACATTGCGGTAGTCCATGGCCTTGAGGTCGAATTCGCGGGCGATCGCGTTTTCGCCCATCGCTTCCGCCATGCGTGCGACGGAGTAATTGGACCAGGCGTACTCCTGGGTCTTGCTGACGGCGCCACCCTCGACTTGGTCGAACGGGCAATAGCCCTTATCGATGCAAGCTTTTTCGTGGCTGGGGCCTCCTTCTCGTCCGTCCTTCACCATGAAGTTCAGCGCGGCGCGGGAATCAAAGTCTCGAATCCCTTTCTGGTAGGCTTCGCTCATCAGGAAATTGGCAGGAGTGCCGATCATGGCCAAGGCATCCCAGCTCAAGTTCGGGAATTGGGGAAGTGATCCGTCGATCTTGGCCATCTCCAGCAGGCTCTTCACGCTGTCTCGCTGCACTTCGGGTGCGATCAGGGTGTAGAGCGGATGAACCGTGCGGAACGTATCCCAGAGCGAGAAGTCGGTCAGGTAGTTGAAGTCCTGTGCAACGTGGATTTTTTGGTCGAACCCGACGTATTGCCCATTCACATCCGCAAATCGGGTCGGCATGATCATCGCGTGGTAGATGCCGGTGTAGAAGTTCACGAGGACGTCTGGGTCGGAGGATTTCGCTTCCACTCGTCCCAGCATCTCGTGCCACATCGCCTCGGCGCCCTGTTGGGCGAGATCAAAGGACTTGCCCCGTGCCTCGGTGACGAAGTTCAAGCGTGCATTGGCCATACTGACGTAGCTCATACAGAGAGTGAAGCCGACCTCGGAGATTTCGGGGCCGAACGCCAAGCCGACTCCCAGTTTTTTCCCGGTGGCGGACCGTTGACTCCCCTCGAGCCAGCTATTGCCCGACCAGACTCGGGCCATCGAGGCCTTCTCCGAGTATTCTGCGTGAAAATACGCTTTCAGCCCGCGATTGCCGCCGGTCCATTCGGTCATGCCCTCGATCATCCTGGGCTGGGCCGCGACCTGGATCCGGCTCGCGTCGCCAGCGTCATTGCCGCTGAGGGAGGAGCCGCCTTCAACGAGCAGGTAGAGGTTTTTCGAGGAATCGGTCCGCACGTAGCGATGGAACCCACAGTGGGGTGATGCCGTCAGCTCGGCGCGGAAACCTTCTTCCGGAAAAGCCAATGAGTAGAAGCCAGGGGACGCGATCTCTTGGTCCGCATCGTGGTGGACCTTGAGAAGGGCGCCACGGCGCTCGAAGGAGTCCGGATGAGTCAGGGGATGGACTCGGAACAGCCCTCCCACTTTTCCGCCAGTGCCGGACTGCCGGGTATGGCTGAAGCCGAGGAATCGATCGTGCCTGAAGTTGTATCCGGAGCTCCCCACGTGGGCGTCCTCGACGGCGTGTTGAACGGCGTTGGAAAATCGCGTGTCCGGGCTCAGGCGAACCATTCCGAACGGGGTGGTCGCCCCTGGAAAGTCCTGTCCTGAATTCGAGCCGGTCAGGTTTGTGCTGCCTCCGGTACCGATGAGCGGGTTTACGGGTTCAGCGACTTGAGCGAAGGATTGGCTCATGATCGCCGCTTGGGAAGTCATGGCCACAAGGCTCAACCAGATACTTTTGCTCGCGTTCCTGCGGATCGACATGCGTTCACTCCGTTCTCGGTAATTCAATCGAGTCCGGGCCAAGGGAGCAATTGCCGTGCCTAAAAAGACATAGTTATTATGTAATAAAACCGGGGAGGGAATGGCGCCTGCGAGCAAAGGGTGTCCACGTCGTTGACACCCGTGCACGGGCTGTCTTGGTTTCTTCGGTCACTTTTTCTTGGAGGATTCGCCTGCGAGATGGACGGCCAAAGCGGTTAGTGCATGCACCATTCGTCCCGCGGCCGGAACATAGGCTCCGCCCGCGGCAGGCTCGCCCAAGTCGACGGTGCCAGCGATGTCGAGATGGACCCAAGGCACGTTTTCGACGAAGCGCTCGAGGAACTTGGCGCCGATGGTGGCGCCGCCTTCGCGGGATTTGCCCATGTTGGAGAAGTCAGCGACTTTGCTCTTGAGCTCCTCGCCGTATCGCGGCGACATTGGCATCGGCCAAGCGGGTTCGCCCGACTTGTCGCAGACCTTGCGGACCGTGTCGCCGAACTCCGTGCTGTTGGTGAAGAGTCCAGAGTTATGGTGGCCGAGCGCCACCATGCATGCTCCGGTCAAAGTCGCGACATCGACGATGTGACTGGCTTTGTTTTTCACTGCGTAATGGAGTGCATCAGCCAGGATGAGGCGACCTTCGGCGTCCGTATTCATGATCTCGACGGTTTTTCCGGAGTAGGCAGTGACGACGTCGCCCGGATGGATCGCTCCGGGTCCGATCGCGTTCGAGGTCAGGGGAGTGACGGCTGTCACTTGGATTCCGGGGCGGAGCTGAGAAATCGCCAGCATCGCGCCCAAAACTGCGGCCGCGCCGCCCATGTCTTTTTTCATCCAAAGCAGGTCTTGCCAAGAGCCAGTCTTGAGGTTGATCCCGCCCGTGTCGAAAGTCACTCCCTTGCCGACTAGAAAAAGGTGGCTCTTCGACTTCAAGTCTTTGCCATAGCGGGCGATCAGAAAACGGGGCGGGGTGTCGGAGCCTTGCGCGACTGCCTCGAAAAGTCCCATCCCTTCCTTCTTGATCCGTTTCTCGTCCCAGACCTCGATCTCGATGCGTCCCTTGTCGGCGGCTTCCTGGAACCGCCTGACGATGTTCTGGGCATCGCCATGGGCGGGTGGGAGCTCAGTTAGTCCGCGGGCAAAAGCGATGGCTTGAGCGAGCGCTGTGATCATCTGCAGATCCGACTTGTCGAGAAGGGTGGCGGCACCCCCGTTGAGGTAGACCTTCTTCAGGTCTTGCTTCTTTTGGTCGCTCTTGGATTTGAGCTCTTCGAAGCGGTAGTTTCCGAGCAATAGGCCCTTCAGGAAATTGATCGCGATGCCCTTTTCGCCGAGTTCGGAAGGGAAGAGAACCTGGATCTCCTCCACGTGCTCTTTATTGAGGGCGTGTCCCGCATGCTCGCCCCACTCGCAGGCTTCTTGCTCAGTGAAGTCCTTGGGTTTGCCGATGCCCAGGACGACCAAGGTCGTGGCACCATGGAGGACGAGTTTCGCGCCCCGCTCGCCACGGAGGGCTGGGTGGTCCTTGAGGTGGGGAGGAATGTTCTTGCCTGCGGCGCCAGGGACTTCGCCTTTGGTGGCGACGAGCGCGAGCTGATGGGTGCGCGCGGGCGCGGCTTGGAGTTCGAGCGAGGGGGAACGGTACATTCGGGAGTCTCCTTGAGAAGACGCCAGATTAGCAAAACCTGGCGGCTTGACAAGGACGATGGAGGACGAAGGCCGCGAAAGAAGCGGGGACTTAGCGGCGCATCCGTCCCCAGAACTGCGTCGCGGCGGAGCGCATCGTCTGGCATTGGTCCTGGGTCAAATTGACGGAATCGGGGTAGATAATCGCGTCCAGGAGGTTCGAACGATCGTTCACGTGGTCGAGGTTCAAGTAGTGGCCGAGTTCATGGGCCAGGATATTCGGGAAATCGGCGACGCTGGCCTCTAGGACTGCACCGTACGTTCCTGTGCCGGGCGTCGAAGTCCAGGCGTTCTTCACCGTGCCCCAAGGACCAGTTTGGACGATCAGGAGGGAATCGTCGAAGCCGAAGGTCTTGCGGATCTCGTCGAGCTGGTTGACTGACTGCGCGCCGAAGGCGAGGTTGAGGGTCGTCGGGTCCACGGCTTTGTATTCGTCGATCTGGAACTGGATGCCGCATTGTTTGTAGATCGCATTGGTGGCGCGGATGTTGGATGTGGCGAGTTCAGAGCTCACGACGGCGGTGCCTCTCGAGTCCTGGTAGCTGACATACCGGACGCCCAGGCAGATCTGGTTTGGGTCCGAAGAATTGCAACTGTCGCCGACCGCTGCCTGGGTGCCGCCCCCGAAGTGGGTGCTCATGTCACCGCTTCCCGAGTCACAGGCGGTTGCGATTGCGGCGATGGACGAGAGACCGACGAGAACCTTGAGATTTGTAAGAGCCATGACTTCCTTCTCCTCCGTGCGAATGGGAACCGTCCGCTTCCCCGCCATCCTGGCGTTTGGGAAAAAGAAATCCTCATCCGTGCTGATCGCGGATGAGGCGTGGCGGCTCGAAGTCAGAACGAATCCTGGGCGACAAACACTGAATGCCCCAGGCCCCGCTCTGCTTTGCGTTGGTTCAGTGACGTTACGGGGGACCGCTCCTCAGGTCGAGCGGAAATCGTGCATTTTTCAGTAAATCTTATGTAAGCGAGCGGCCTGTGAGCTCTCGCACTCCGGCTTTGCTGGGGCGAAAACGGATAAGCCCCCAGGCGGTCGCGGCCGCGAAAGGCAGGATCAGACCAGGCTTCGCGGTGGCAATTGAGGCGACGAAACCCGTGACTTCGACTCCGAGGAAAAGCGCGTGCTGCAGGGCGAACGTTGGAAAATAGAGTTTGAGCAATTCACGATCGGAATCCGTGCCGTCCACCGGAAGTCGGGCGACCCTGTTTCTGAGTGCGAATCCTGGGATAAGAAGGGCAGCCACGAAGTCGGCCAGTGAGAGGAGGGTCAAGGCGACCTCAAGCGGTTCCGACCAGGACGGAAAAAAGCCGAGGCGGTTTTCCACCGTCATGAAGGGGAGTAGTCCGATGCGAATCAGAAGGAGCAGCAGGAAAACGAGAAAATAGAGCCTCCAGATCAACTTCAGAACCGGGAAAACCAGCTCGGAAGCACGCTCGGGTGGGTGCATGGCGCTACCGAAACTCCATTGTGCTGATTCGAGCAGTCAACCCAGTTCGTCCGTTCATGGGTCGAGTTTATCGCGGAGCCAGAACGAGCGACAGAGGGAACTTCTCAACCCGCTTCCTGCGATCTGTCTTTCAGGCAGTCCACCGGTTGCCCGAACGGCAGGAAGGCCCCTTCTCCGCCCGAAGCGCCGGATCCGCTCGAAGTTGCAAGCCCTTGGGCGACTTCCCCCGAGTCTTTGGCGACATTTTGCAGCTCACTTAGCTGCGCGTCGCTGCGCACCGTCGATTTTGTCGAAGTGTCGTGAGGCTTTCGAGCCCCCTGTCGATCGGCTGCTTCGCGACTCTTGCCGAACCACGCATTGAAGATTCCCATGATCGCCCAGAGTGCAAGAAATGCCCCTTGGCTTGAGGCTCAGTAAGTGATCCAACTTCTGAACGAAAAGGCGCTCAGTTTGAGGGCTGAACGACCTCATTTGCGGTATTCTAGGACGTTGAGGGCTGATGAGGCGCAGAGCACTCGTCAAGGGCGATGCAGTTGGGGTATGAACCGGAGGGTGACGAGCGCCTCCGATCCATTCCTGATTTCTGCTTCCGATGCATTGGTACTCCTTCTGAAGGACAGTCCTCCCGTGGCCATTGATGTACGATCGGAAGGGGAGTATCAGAAGGGCTCCGTTCCCGGGTTCTCGAACCAGCCGATCCTCGGTAATTCCGAGAGGCACCAAGTCGGTCTCACCTACAAACGCGAGGGTCAGGAGGTCGCTGTACGTCTCGGCTATGATCTGGTCGGCCCCGTCAAGGATGAGCGGGTGCGAGGATGGCTTCAGCTTGCTGCCTCTCCCGCCAGAAACTCCGTTCCGCTGGTGTCCTGCTGGCGTGGGGGGATGAGATCCCAAATCGCTTGTGCATGGATGCGGGAGGCGGGCTCCGAGACTCTCAGGGTTCAAGGCGGCTACAAGGCGCTTCGGAACCTTCTCCTGCCGATGTTGGATCAGGTTCCCCCTCTCTGGGTCGTGAGTGGGATGACTGGAAGCGGAAAGACGGAGTTGATTCAAGGGGTTCGAGTCCCGAAGGTCGATCTCGAAGGACTGGCCCATCACCGAGGAAGCTCGTTTGGTCGAAGGCTGGACAATTGGCAGCCTGCCCAGGCGAGCTTCGAGAATCAGCTAGCGATGTCACTGGCGTCGCCGCGCGAGGGGGGGGGCTCGCGGATCTTGGTCGAGGACGAGAGCATTTTCATCGGAGCGCTCCGTCTACCTAAGTCCCTCAAGGAATCCATGAAACGCGCGCCGGTCATTTTTCTGGAAACGACCGACGAGGAACGGCTGGTCCGACTACATCGCGACTATGTCATCGCTCCGGTGACGGAGGCAGGGGACAAGGAGCCTGTTCTTCGGTCGCTGCTGGACTCCCTCGAACGCGTGCGTCCGAAACTGGGTGGGCAGGAGGCGGACCGGATCCGGAAGGCGATCCAGGATGCTTTTGCCCGTGAAGTGTCAGAATTGGTCAGTGACCCCGAGCCGCATCGCGATTGGATCGTCGGCCTCCTTCACTCCTATTACGATAAACTCTATTTGTATTCGTTTGAACATTCTAACAGCGAACGACCCGTGGTCTTTCGCGGAGGATTCGAAGCATGTCGCCAGTGGATCGAGAGCCGACCATCCGTTTGACTGAGACCGTGAAAAAAGGAGGGTGCGCTGCCAAGCTCCCGGCAGGACAGCTTCGCCAAGTGCTGGGGCGATTGGCGTTGAAGCCGCGGCCCGAACTCATCGTCGGTACCGAAACGCTGGATGACGCATGCCTTTGGGATCTCGGAGACGGGAGGCTTTTGGTCCAGACGCTCGATTTCTTCACTCCGATTGTCGACGATCCCCGGGACTTCGGAGCGATCGCCGCCGCCAATGCGATTAGTGACGTCTATGCGATGGGGGGAGAGCCGCTGACGGCGCTCACGATCCTCGCGTTTCCGACCCAGGTCTTGCCCATCGGGCTTCTCGAACCCTTGATGGAAGGCGCGCTCGAGAAAATCCATGAGGCGGGCGCCTGCCTCGCGGGCGGACATACGATCGATGACGATACCTTGAAGCTTGGTTTTTCGGTGACCGGTCAGGTCGCCCGCGCAAAAGCGTGGACCAACGCCGGCGCGCTTCCCGGCGATGTCCTCATCCTGACGAAAGGTTTGGGAACCGGGACCATCACGACCGCACTCAAGATCCGCGAAGCGAAGCTGGAGTGGGTGAGTGCCGCCATCGCCAGCATGAAACAGCTCAATCGGGCTCCCGAGCTTTTGAAGGAAGTGAAGGTTTCCGCTGCGACCGATGTCACGGGTTTCGGTTTGGCAGGTCACCTTTTGCAGATGATGCGCGCAAGCGGGACCCAAGCCGAAGTCCGCTTGGCCGAGCTTCCGCTCATCGATGGGGCCCGCGAATGCTTGCAGGAGGAGATGCTGAACCGAGCCCATAAAACAAACGAGGAATATGTCCTGGACTCCGTGACTCACGAAGGAGCGGAGGACTGGCAGAGATGGCTCACTTTCGATCCTCAGACTTCGGGGGGGCTCTTGCTCAGTGTGCCCGAGTGGCAGGCTTCGCAGGTGGTTTCGCTCTTGAGCGGAAGGTTTCCGAAAACCACGGTCGTTGGAAGGGTTTTGTCTCGTGAGGCAGCGTCTCGGGAGCCAGTGATTCGATTCTTGAGCTGAGGGTTCGGCTCAGCTTGAGCCTAGCTGAGGTCGATCTCCGTGAAGCTGATGTCGAGGATCGAATAGTCTTTCCACGACGCGTGATCGAAATGCCACCATTCATAGGGGTTGACTTGGAACCCTTGATCCGCCATCGCGGCAATCAAGAGGTCGCGGGACCGACGGGAAGCAGCGCTGCCTCCGGTGTAGCCTGGGGCTGATCGCTCGGTCATTTCGTCGAAGCCACTGGGCATCTCGACTTCGAGTCCCGTGGCAAATTCGAAAAGAGTGAGGTCGACGGCACACCCGCGGTTGTGGCGGGAGCCTTGGGCGGGATCAGCGACGTATCGCCGCAGATCCTCGGTCACGGCTTCCCAAAACAACCGGGTCACCGACCACGGACGGTAGCCGTCGAAAATTAAGAGTCCATGGCCGGAGGCGCTCAAGGTTCGATGAGCCCTGAAGAGGGCCTCGGCTGCAGGCCTCTGTAGAAACGCCCGGGGCTCAGCATAGACCGCGCGGCCGACGAAGTTCGCGGGGGTTGCGTAGCGGACATCCAGTTTCAAAGTGGGATCCAGTCGAATGAGCTCGACCAACTCTGTGGGTTTCATGATTTCGTTTCAGCGTAACCCGAAAAGGGCGTGTATGCCGCTTGAAATAGGAAGAGCCCGGTAGGCGAGCGGCCTACCGGGCTCCTTGGTTTTTAGTGCATTTCTCAGCTCAGCGACGGAGGCAGGTGCCCAAGGATTCCTTGAGGACCCGGTTGAAGGCCTCTTCGGTGATTCCGCGGGACCGCGCTTCGGAGAGTTTGCGGCCGACCATGCTTTCGAGACTGCCGCGCTGGGTAGGATCATTCAGGATCGGCTCCAGCGTACTCCGCTGCTCGGCGGTCAAGCCTTCGTAGGCCGGGGTCCGACGGAGATCCACTGGGGCGGGAGCGGCGGCATGGCCACCTTCCGCTACAGCGGTCCCGCTGGCAGGAGTGGAGCGGAGTCGTGCGATCACGGCTTGCTGCTCCTCGATTTTGACCGAAACGAGCCGAGTATGGGTCTGTAGGTCCCCGAGCACGTCCTTGATGCGGGCGTATTCGTGGCCATCGGTCCGACGAGCGGTATTGAGCGCTTCGAGGATCGTGGTGGCTTCGCTGATCGCACCTTCGACTTCGACTTTGGCTTGCTGGTAGAGATCCAGGGAGCGGGTATGTGAACCCAGGTACTCTCCAGGGCTCATGCTGCCGTCGTCGGTCGCACGATGGCCCGCAGCGGAGTCCGCCTGGTCCATCAAGTCGTCGACTTTTCCGGTACGTTCCACGACGCGATCCATTCTCGCAAAGAGAGGAAGATTGGATTTCACGTACTTGGCTGCGCGGATCGCCGCTTCGAAGAGTCGTCCCGCTTGGACCTTCTCCCGGGCATCTGCGAGGGACTTGGCCTTTTCCTCTCCGTTCAACCTACGGGCCCGTTCGCGGAGAGCGGTGCCTTCGTTGATGAGGCGGTCCGCTTTTTCGCGGTAGGCCCCCATATACTCGTCAGCTTTCGCCGTACTCTGGTTGGAGCGGTTGTTGAGGAAGGACGTTTCGAATTCAGCTAGTTCGTTGACCGTCTGCACGACCTCCTGGTCCTGGCCTTGGCGACGGAAGTTGTCGACCAGATCCGAGAACTCGGTCACACCCTCGGAGGTGTTCTCGTTCGCTCGAGCAGGGTTGTCGGATTGAGCGTGGGTCTGGGTCCCCTCGGCAGGGCTTTCGGCCACTGGACGAGCCGAGGTCGGAGCATCGGGAGTGCCGTCATAGCGGGCCCATTGGATGCGGAAGTCGGCCGGGTGCTCTTTGAGGAACGCGCGGGTCTCCTTGGCGGCGTTGAGACCGCCGGTCACTGCGAGCAAAGCGTTCATGAAGCCCATCAGGCGCACTTCATACATGCTCTGACCGGTTTGTTCGGCGATCTGCTTGGCGTTGAGAAGCATATAGCCGGCCATGATCCCTTGGTCGATCATCATGTAGGCGTTGGCGCCTAAGGTCACGTAGCGTGCTGCTGCCAAGGCGTTGCGTCCCGCCAGGGTTGCGCGGAGCATGCCCGTCAAGCGAGCGGAACTGGTGAGACGGGCGCCGCCGAGGCCGACCATCATCACCACGTTCATCCCGAATTGTTTCCAATCGTCGTGAGTCAACTGGTCGTTGCCCACTCGGGTCATGTGATCGAGTGCGCCGGTGGCTCCGGCCACGGCGTAAGCCGATCCGATGATGGCGCTCATGGTGGTGAGCGAAGCGCCCACGCCAGCGAGTCCCACGCCTTGGAGACCGGGAACGATCATCGTTGCGGCCGAGCCGAGGGCGAGGATGTAAAGGCCAGTGACCTCAGCTGAGAGTTTGCCGGCTTCCCAGTAAAGCCGGGAAACTTCCTGGCTGCGTTCCATTTCGAAGATATCGGAGCGGAGGGAGATGATCTGACTCGCCATCGCACCCGCATCCTGAGGATGCTTCAGCGTGAAGAACTTGCCAGTGCTCTTGAAGTTGCCGACCAGCATCTCGATCATCTGCACGTGGAGAGGAAAGCTTTGGAATCCCGAACGAAGGGAGTTTGAAGAGGCTTCCATGATGTTGGAGAAGAGCTGGAACTGGTTGATGAAGTCCATGCTCTTTTGAGCGCCGGTGGACTTGAGGTACTGGCGGAAGTCGACGAGGGTCGCGTCGAGCTTCTCTTTGGCAGCGCCTGCGGTCCGGTTGTAGCCGAACTGGTTGGAGTAACCCCAGCGTGCCAGGTTCGACCAGCTCGTGTTCCCCTGGGCGGCGGGGTTGTGGCTGTTCCAGGCATTCTCGATCTCGCTTTGGTAGCTTAGGAGCACCTTGGTCGCCATACGCTTCAGGCGTTCGCCTTGGAAGTGCACGTTGAACGAGTCGACGATCTTCTTGTCTTCAGGGCGGAGCGAAGTGCCCCCGTTGAAGACGTATTTGAGGTAGGGGTTGCCCTTGTTGGCTTCAAGAAACTGGCCCACCAGGAGCTTTCCTGCATGGCTGTCACTCTGGTTGAAGGCGCGGATCGCACCCCAGAGGTAACGGCTTTCCTTCACGACCGACTCGCGACCTAGAGACTGCGCGTCTTTCTGGATCATCTTCATGGCGAGGTAAATCGCCTGCGCAGTTTGCTTGTCTGGATCGACGGGGGCTCGACTCGCAGCCGGTTCGCGATCGGGCTCGATCACGAAGCGCTCAGTCGGTCCACCGCCCTGGGTGAGGCTGTCGGGCTTCACTCCCAGGGTGCAGGCGACTGGAAGCGAAAAAAGGCCAGTCATGAACAAGCCCAGGAAAATTTTCTGACCGCGCTCCAAATGGACAACGCCGGATCTCCGGAAAGATTTCATCGTAGGTTCCTCTCGAGTGAGCCTATCGTCCCAACCCCGGGGAACCTTGAATTTGTGTGATTCTCCAATGAATCGGTCACCCCTCAACTCTTCAGTGAATCGGTCACCCCAGGCGGCCTAAGTAGGCCCAGCGAAGCGGCTATTGAGCACCTGCCTTTATGCTGGGGAGATGATCTCGATGTCAAAAAATGAACAGTTCACGTTTCAAATCATCACGGACTTTTTGAACGCGAAGCTCAGCCGAAGGGAGACGGCGGAGCTGCTTCAGATCCGGGAGAGATCCGTCAGCCGCCTGGCAAGACGAGTGCAGCGCAAAGGCCTGGAAGGCGTCCAGCACGGGAACCGGGGCAAGATCTCCCCAAAGCTCTCTCCCCAGGCGTTTCAAAAAATGGTCATGGATCTGATGGAGAAGCGCTACTTCGACTTCAACATGACCCACGCCCTTGAGCTTTTAAAAGCCGAGCAAGGCATCGATGTGAGGTACTCGACCTTCCGACGCTGGTGCCATGATCGTCACCTCGTCAAGAGGCGCAAGAGGAGGCGAGCCAAGGCCCGGTACGTACGCACTCGGATGCCTTGTGAGGGACTGCTGCTTCAAATGGACGGCTCCCCGCACCGCTTCAACGGCAAAGATGAGTGGTGCCTGATCGGAGCCATCGATGACGCCACTTCTGACATCCCGTATGCCGAGTTTTTCCTCAGCGAAGACACCCTCTCTTGCATGCGGGTGATGCAAAGAATTATTGAAATCAAAGGCATTCCACAGGCCCTCTACGTCGATTGCGCGGGCTGGTTTGGTGGAGGCAAGCGGCAACATTTCGCCCAGTTCAAGCGCGCCTGTGAGGAGCTCGACATTCGAGTCATCTTCGCTCACTCGGCTGAAGCCAAAGGAAGGATCGAGCGGACTTGGGATACGATCCAAGATCGGCTCGTTCCTGAGATGCGTTTACGAAATATTCACCGCATGCCTGCCGCCAACGAGTATCTGCAGACGCAGTTTCTTCCCAACTACTGGAAACTGAAAAACACGGTCGTGCCCCAGTCGTTTGAATCAAAATACCGTCCGCTGCCGACTGCTGGGACGGGGCAGGCATGCCCGGACTTGAGGGAGATCTTTTGCTTAAAAGAGTATCGCTCCGTGAAGCGCAACCACACCTTGAGCTGGGAGGGAGTCACTTACGAACTCACATCACCTTTGAAGTACTCGATCCGAGGTCAGAAGATCGAGCTCCGCACCTATCAGGATCTCTCCTGGCGGGCCTTCTTCGCAGGCAATCCCATTGCCCTCACCCCCCTTGCCAGCCATCTTCAGCCCAA
>JAYVNB010000066.1:0-2056 GCA_043759365.1 Bacteriovoracaceae bacterium
GGGAACAAGGTCATCGGAGTGGATCTCGACCTCGGGGGCGCAAACCTCCACACCGCCCTCGGCGTGGATTTGCCCGTTCAGACTCTGAGCGACTTCTTCAACCATCGGGTCGAATCCCTCGACCAATGCGTGGTCCCGACGAGCGTAGCCGACCTCAGCATCATCAGCGGAGCGCAGGACTCCGTCGGAGTTGCCAATCTCAACCATGCGAACAAGGTCCGGCTGTTTCAGAGCCTCCGCAATCTCGACGCGGACTACCTCGTGCTCGACTTGGGCGCAGGCACGAGCCACAACACCCTCGACTTCTTCCTCTACGCCGATATCGGCATGATCACCCTCCTACCGGAACCCACTTCGATCGAAAACGCCTACCGCTTCATCAAAAGCGCTTATTATCGCAGGCTCCGTCTTTCCAAGAGCCTGGTTGGGATTCGTCCCCTCATTGAGATGGCGATGGACTCGAAGAACTCTAGAAACATCAAAAGCCCCTCCGATCTTTTCCGCGAAGTGAATCAGATGAGCCCGGAGTCGGGCATGCGCCTGAAAGAGGAAATCGAGAAGTTCCGTCCGAAATTGATCATCAATCAGGCCCGTACCCAGACCGACATTGACATCGGCTTCTCGGTGAAGACGGTCTGCAAAAAGTACTTCGGCATCGACATGGACTACGTGGGCTATCTCGACTATGACAGTGCCGTCTGGCAGTCGGTCCGCCGCAAACGCCCTCTGATGCTCGAGTTCCCGAACTCGAAACTCGTGTCGAGCATCGAGAGAATCGTCCAGTACCTCATCAAGCGGCACGGCCACACACGCACGGACATCACCTGAGCGCATGAACATGACCCACCTGATGATGAACGAAGATCGCAGTTTCTACGACCTTCTCGAGATCACGCCGGATGCCTCCCAGCAGGAGATCCGCACGGCTTACCTTCGGGTCAAGTCGGCCTACAAAAAGGACAGCGTTGCGCTCTACACTTTGATCAGCGAGAGCGAGACGGAGGACCTTCTCCGAAAGATCGAGGAGGCGTACCAAATACTTTCCAATCCCGAGCGCCGCAAGGAGTACGACCGCAATCACGGCGTCCTCAAGGTGGATGACAGCCCTTTTCCCAGCGCAGACTCAGGCTCGACCCATGCCAAGATCATCTCGATCGACCGCGTCCCCCCCATGGAGGACCTCGGCGGCGACGCCAACATCCTGATGGCGCCTTCGACCGACTTTTCGCAAATCGGTTTTCGCTCCACAAGTTCGACCGTCGGCAGCTCGCTGTTCGAGCCCAGCGAGAACCCTTCTCCCTTCATCCCTTCCGCTCAACCTGAACGGCCAGGATCCTTGCCGGCTTCCATGGTCCACAAACCGTCCGGAGTCTCCCCTGCGCCTCCAGGCTTCCTCAAGCACCCGCAAGATCCTTGGGCCGACCAAGCGATCGGTCAAGAGATCCAAGATGAGACGGAGTGGCGCGGCGCCTTTCTCCGCAAGGTTCGCGAAGCCCGCGGCGTTCCGATCGAGGAGCTCTCGGATTTCACCAAGATCAGCAAGACTTACCTTTTGGCGATCGAAGACGAAAACTACACGAGACTGCCCGCCACGGTTTACCTGCGCGGATTCGTGACCCAGTTAGCGAAGTACCTCAAACTCCCCCCCGACAAGGTCTCGGCCGCCTATCTCGCCCGTTTTGCCCAGGCTCTCCTCGAGCGCGAAAAGTCGAAGTCCCGCTGAGAACTGCGCCGTGCTAGGGTCGCCCCATGCCTCTGATCTGGGAATGGACAATTTCCGAAGACTGCTCTGAACGCGCGGATCGCGCACTGCTATCCGCTATCGAAACCCGCTTGGGGCAATGGAGTGGTCTCCCCGCCGCCACCGACGAAGCAACGGATGAAGCGGTGGCTCCTCCCCCGCTTTCGCGCAGCCGAATGCAGCAGTTGATTGAGGAAGGACGGGTCACGTCCGGGTCCGTTCCGATCCGTTCCAACGTTAAGCTCAAGGCCGGGTCCCGGATCCGGATCGAATTGCCCGAGCCCGCGCCGCTTGAACTAGTTCCCGAAAACATCC
>JAYVNB010000067.1:0-19139 GCA_043759365.1 Bacteriovoracaceae bacterium
GCCAATTGATCGACAAGCTCTCCGGGCTTTACTACCAAGACGCACGAGTCAAAGAAGTCGAGACCATGGCGGAGGCCCGAAAAAAAGATAATATCAAAAAGCGCAACCGCAAGACGGAGCAGTACTTCGCGCTCAAGCCGATCGTCGACTACCAGGCTATTTTCATCCCGGATGAACCGAAAGTGGTGGGACAGATCCTGCCGACTTTCGCCTACCGTGATGTGACAGGAGTGAAGTTCCTGGGTATCAACACCTGGAACTCACCCGAGCTAGTCACGCGGGCCGGCAACTGGGCTGAAAACTCCGTGTTCACTGAAGCATTCTTCGCAGAAAGCACCTCCCCGCTCGTCAAAAAATTCGTGAAGAAGTATCGCGAGACCTACAACGAAAATCCGGGGGCCATGGAAGCTCTTGCTTATGATGCGGCCTCTCTGCTCGAACTTGCTGTTTCCAGTGGCGTCACCAGCCGCGCTGAATTCCGGGACTACCTCAGGAACGTCACGAACTTTCCGGGTATCACGGGCCGGATCTCCTACAAGGACGGTACGTTCGCTCGCAACGTGACGGTCTTGACCGTCCATAAGGGCCAGATCACAGAAGCGCCGAAAAATGTGCCCGAAAATAAGACGGCTGAGGCCGCCAGAACCGGCCACTGACCCCTTGCCCGATCCGGAATCGAGGGCTCCCCAACTCCTTTTCGATGGCTTACTCTTTCGCTGCCTGGCAGTTGCAGTGGGGCGCTCTCTGGTACCGGAGATCACCTACAAAGCGCAGGGAGATTGGGCCGAATCAATCAATTCGGCGGTCTCCGCCAATTTGATGCGGGGCCCGGTACGCCCTTCTGGCCGTCTGAATTCGTGCTCCGATCACTACGAGAGCTGGAGCAACGGCCCCCGATGGCAGCATATTCCGCCGCTTTTCGCTTATGTTCCTCTGCTTTTTTTTGGATCGAGGGAAAGCCCACGATCGAAATGAAACGGCTCTCGTATTTCCTGCTTTCGGCTTTGACGGGTCTGCTTTTCATCGCGGTGATCCAAAGAGCCCACCCAGTTGACTTCAAATCCAACTGGGCTGCCTCGATCACCGCCGAACTCTGGATTCTATCCCCCTTCGCGAGCTCGCCTGTTCCGTGCGGCACTCATTTGCTCGATGCCTTGGGATTTGAAAAGCTGGCTTGGGGCGATCCCTGGTACTTTCTTTTCATCTACCTCCACCGAAACTATCTCGGCAACGCCCCGGAGCTCACGGCCCGTTTTGCCTCGGGCTTAGTTGTCACTTCCGGGATGCCCTGGAAACTCCGCAAAGCAGGCCCCCCCAGACTCTCTTGGAGCGCTCCGGCTCCTGGTTCCCGTTCAATCTTCTGGTGCTGAGCCTGATCCGCTCGAAATCGCCGAACCTCCTATTCCAGTCGTTTCTCCTCGCACTCTACTTTATCCATTACGGGGTCGCCCTCGCTATTCCCTCGTCGGATCGTTTCCGAGGAGTGGGACGGTTTTGACCAAAGACCTTGAATCCCTGGATCATCGGAACTTTGGCGGTGACTCTGGTCCTCCTGAGTTGCGCTTGGTCCAAGAAGTTCAAGTTGGCCCGCCGCTCCCGCGTTTCTCCCCCGAGTCCGAGTTCCGAGCTTTTCGAGATCGCCAAAAAATTCGGGGACCAGGGGTGGGATACTCGAGAACTCCTGATCCTAGACACCGGTGTCGATTCAAAATGGCAAGCTTACGGGTTCATCTTCGTCAGCTGCATCGAAACCCGAACTCTGGGTCAGTTGCGGGATTTCGTCGCTCAGCGCCCTGATTTCGAAACTTCGCGAGACAACGGTACCGGAGGATCGAAACCCTCCACTCGGTCCGGGGCTATTCATTGACCGAATGCCCGGTCCCTTTGAAACTGCCGGAGTGTCTATTCTGAAGCGGCCCTGGATGGGCAAAGCCTGCCGGTTGGCGCGCCTCCCGGATTCGTTCATCATGGAGAAGCGGGGAGGTCGAGTCCTCCCTGAGCGAACTGTCCAGGAGGGACTAAACAGGTGGGTTTACGCTTTGACCCCGTAGGTGGAGGTCAATTCAAACAGGCGGTGCAGCAAATCGTGGAGGCCGAGCGCCAACCGATCAAGCAGCTTGAAGCCCGGAAGAAGACAGAGGAAGCCAAGGGCAAACTCTTCCAGGAATTCAAAGGCAAGTTCGCCAACTTCGACAAGACACTCAGCGAGTTCGCGAACTTTCGCGCGTTCCGCGAGCTCAAGGTGGACGTAGGTGACGCTGCAAGCTTCGTCGATGTGACTGTCGACAAGACACGCGCGGAGCCCGGCACCTACCAGATCGAAGTCAACCAACTCGCCAAACGATCCTCGGTCATGACCAACGGTTTCGAGAATCCCGATGAAGCGGCACTGGGCGTCGGCTACGTCGTGTTCCAGCTCCCCAACGGTGACTCCCGTGAACTGTTCATCGACGAGGACAAATCCAGTCTCCGCGGCATCGCTTCGGCGATCAACCTGGACAAGGACTCGCCCGTCCAAGCCTCCGTCATCAACGATCAGGCCAGGCCCGAGAACCCCTGGCGCCTGATCCTGAGTTCGAAGAAGGATGGAGCCCAGGAAGCAGTCGACTTTCCGGAAGTCTATTTTCTGGATGGTGATCGCGAGATCTATTACGAGGAAAACCAGAGTCCCGAGAACGCTCAGCTCAAGGTCGACGGTTTCGAAATCGAAGCAGGGAGCAACTCGATCAAGGAGTTCCTGACCGGCGTCAACGTGCGCCTGAAGCAAGCCCGTCCCGACTCCCCGATCACCATAACGATCACCGAAGACACGAGCAAGATCGCGGGCAAGGTCAAGGGGATGGTCGACCAAGTGAACGGCATCCTCGAATTCATCAACAAGCAAAACCAAGTCGACGACAAGACGGACACGAAGGCCACGTTCGCCGGAGACACGAGTCTCCAGTCGGTCGAGTACCGCTTGAGAAACCTCCTGCACGAGGGATTTCCCGTCCAAGACAGCGCGGACTCCGACCTCCGTTATGTCTTCACGAACCAGTTCGGAATCGAGTTCGAGAAAAACGGCTCAATCACCTTCAAGGAAGACAAGTTCAAGGCTGCCCTGGAAAAAGACTTTCACGGCGTAAGCGAAGCCATCACCGGCGAATTCGGCATCGCGCAACAACTCAAGAAGGTCATCTCCGGATATACGCGGCAACCGGACGGCCTGATCGGGCTCCGTGAGGCCGCGCTTAAACAGCGCATTAAGTCCATCGATGATGACATCGCCAACAAAGAACGACGGGTCGAAAAGAAGCAGCAATCGCTGGTCGAACAATTCTCGAAGCTCGAGGCGTCCCTCTCAAACATGCAGCGTCAGAGCCAATACCTCTCCGCTACGCTCGGCGGTGGAAGCGGCGGCAATCTCGTGAGTCAACTTCTTGGCGGATGAGCTACTCAACAGGAGGATTTAAACCATGTCCGGTGCGAACCAATACAAACAGATGGCAGTCAAGACGGCGTCCCCGGGCAAGATCCTGGTCATGCTCTATGAAGCAGCGATCCAAAACCTGCGCAAGGCGCAAGTCTGCATCGACAAGAAGGACATCGCCGGCAAAGGTACCCATATCGGCAAGGCGCACGACATCGTCAATGAACTGACGAACACTCTGAATTTCGAAGTGGGGGGTGACGTTGCCCGCGAATTGGAACGCCTGTACAATTTTGTCACCAGCCAGTTGGTGAAAGCCAATTTGGAGAATGCGAAGGCGCCCTTGGCCTCCGCGCAGAAGATCCTAGAAACGCTTCTCAGCGGCTGGCGCGTGGCAGTCGAAGAAGCGCAGAAAAAAGGCTGATTCATGGACGTGTTAGCCCTGCTCAGAAGTAAAAACCGGTGTTTGGAAAAGTTCCGCGACCTGTCGCGGAATTTCCTGATCGATTGCGCCCGCAAAAACGAGTTTTCTAAAATCCAACTTTTCCAGGAAAAGCGCGACTCGACGCTCAAAGCAATGGACCTCTACGACCGCAAAATCACCGAGGCCGTCGAATTCATTTCCGCCCGCGAACGGACACCTGAACTGGCCAACGCAGTCCGATCCGAGCTGGCTCGCAAGGACGCTTTCGTAAAGGAAATCCTCGCTCTCGATCTCGAAATCATCTCCCGGATCGAGGATACGAAAAACCGCCTGCTTCACGAATTCGCGTCGTCTCGAAAATCCAAGGAAAGCCTCTCCAAGTTCAAGAGCAAGTGGATCCCCTCTTCTGGAGAGGAAATCGACAGGAAGCTATGAGTAAACCGATTCCCCCGCTTCAAGAACTTCTGACCCAGAAGCTGGGTTCAGACGCCTTCGACATCATCGACCTCGTGCAGATCCCGACCAAGGCTGACCGCATGGTCCGAATGCGGACGCTCGAGGATGCGTTGGACGATTTCGACGGTCAAGGTGCCACCCACGAGACTGTGGGTTATCTGATCCAGGTCCGTCCTCGGGTCGCCGGGCGCGATACCTCCGCCGAAGACGGGAGCGAGCGGAAGCTCGACTTGGACCATTTCCAAGACCCGAGCGGCTTGTCCGAGGACCGCAACCTCTTCGCACGCCTCACCGACGAGACCCTCACCCAAGCCAAACAGGACCCGGGAGCCGTCTACGTCGACGCCGGCAAGCTCAACATCCCATTCCTGCTCAAGAACGCGGAACTCCTGTTTGTCGCAGGCGACTTTGGGCTGGCCCGCAACATCTACCGTGCTGTCGTCCAATCTGGCGAGCGCCCCGGACATTCCCTTTATTGGCTCGGTCGGTGCCTGGAGGCTGAAGGGAAACTCGACGAAGCCAAGCGCTGCTACGAGGAGTCGATCACCTATGACCCGACCCTCGAAGCCTATCAAAATTTCGCCGCACTGCTGATTCGCGCGCGCAAGGATGAAGAGGCAGGAGAAGCGATGGAACGTGCGCTTGCCTTGGCCAACGTCTCCCCAAGCGCCCGCTTCGAGCTCCACAAGGCGGCGGGCAACTGCTTTATGCGCGCCGAGAAAGCCGACAAGGCGCAAACTCACTACCTCCAGGCCTTGGCAATCGATCCCAACGCGGACGCGCTTCAAGCGAACCTGGGAGCGCTCCACCTCCAGGCGGGCAATCAATTGGAGGCGCGAAAACGTTTTGAAACCGCTTTGGGAGCGAACCCGAGGAACGACAAGGCTCTGTCCGGCCTCGGATCCTCCGCGCTCGTCGCCGGCGATAAGCGAGCCGCCCATGACTTCTTCGCGCGCTCACTGGGAGTGCACCTCAACAATCCGACTGCGATTTTCCATCTCGTCAAGTGCGCCTACGAGATCAAAAGCTACGCGACGGCTGCGAGAATCGTGGCCGACTACATTGAAATCGCACCGGTGAACACGAACCTCCTCTACAGCCTGGCCGGGCTTCAGTACCACCTCGGTCGGATCGAAGAGGCCCAGATCACCATCGCGAAGATTTTTGGAATGCAGCCTGAACATGCCGGAGCGAAGGAATTGCTCGGAATGATCGGGAGAATCGCGACGTAATGCGCGCTGAGCGCGAAGTCATGGAGGACAAATGGCAGCCGATGGAAATTTACTTCAAGGTGAAGTGACCGAGAATCCCGCCAACGAAGAGAAGGATGTCGAAAAGCTCCTTTCCGCGTTCATGCGCGCTTTGGTCGAAGAGCAAAAATCAGGTAAGAGCCGATCCCGCGACATCGCCACGAACCGAGGCCCCAATTGATGAAGCCTACTCGCTGCGTCGTGATCCAGCTAGCCCGTTTGGGCGATATTCTCCAAAGCTTGATGGCTCTCCGAGCGGCTAAACAGCTCTACCCTCAACTCGAAATCACCTTGGTGACCCGCGAGCGATTCGCGGCCGCCGCCAAGCGGGTGCCTTGGCTTCATGAAGTCATCGTCCTTCCCACCGAGCAACTCGTTGGCCCGGTCATCACCGGCGAGAAGAGCGAGACGGAAGGCGTCGGCGATCTCGCGCGCTGGCTGGCTCCCCTCGTCCGTGAACCCTGGGACTTCGTGGTCAACTGGACCTTTTCGGAATCCAGCAGTTTTCTGACCAGCTTACTTCCGGGCCGAGTTCGCTTGGGCTACACGCGCCGGAAGGACCTAACCCTCTCCTGCCCGGATGGCTGGAGCCACTACGTCCAGGCCGTAGTCCAAGGAGGACTGGACCAAAACATCCACCTCACTGACATTTTGACGACCCAGTTGCTCACTGCGCTTCAGATCCACATCGGTGACCCGGCCGACGCCGGGAACGCTCCGGTCACTTCCAAGGGCTTTTTCTCCCTGAACGTCGGCGCCGACGCCGTCATGAATTTGGTGCGGGATCTCTCCCGGAAATGGATCGGACTCCAGCTGGGGACTGGCAACGAGACAAAGACCTGGGATGCCGAAAACTGGGCGGAGCTCGCGGTATACATCCTCAACCGCCATCCCGAGTGTGGAATCGTCCTGATGGGCATGGGAGCGGAAGACGAACGCTCGGCCAGCATCGTTCAGGAATACGTAGCGGACTTGGTTCCCTCCCTCGGTGCCCGCTTGGTGAACGTGGTTTCTAAAACCCCTTTCGACTCCTGGGCCGGCCTGATCGGTCGTTGCCAATGGGTGATCGCCGGCGACACGGGAGCAGTCCATTTGGCCAGCATCCTAGGTACCCGGGTTCTCAATGTTTCGGTGGGACCCGTGCGCCCCGCAGAAACCGGACCCTATGGGAATGGGCACTATGTCATCTCTTCGCGAGGGGGCTGCCCGGCTTGCGTCGCCGGTTCGGAAACGAACGAGCGGCACAGTTGCCGTCATGATGTCAGTTCGGAAGCCGTCTATGCAGCCTGGTCCTATGCATCGCAGGAGTGGTCGCACCGGCGCCAGTTGCCACTCGAGCAGCACTTCGACCGCCTGGGATTCGAAAAGGACTTGGAAAGGATCCAGATCCTCCGTTCCCGGATCCGGGGCACCCAAGACGGGGGCGGCGTGGTTTACGAGCCACTCCTGGAGCGTCCGATGAATGTGAACGAGTGGACTTCCCAGGTGATGGGGCACGTGGCCCGGGCCTGGTACTGTGGCTGGCTGCCTCCCATGGGCCAGGAGCTGGACCGAAAGCGGATTCATCCCCAAATCGTGCAATCCCTCCGCCAGCTCGAGGAAGCGTCGACGGTGTTGATCAAGATCTGCGATGAAGCCAAGAGAACCGCGCAAAAACTGCAAGCTCGCAGCCTCAAGCTGAAATCCGAAAAAATCATGCCTCTCGGGGTCCGCGAAGAAATCCAGGGTCTGGGCAGGAAACTCAGCGAGCTCGATCAACTCATCGATCGGCTCGCTTCGGCCCAACGGCCGCTTCTCGCTTTCGCCCAAATGTCGAAGGTCCTGATGCACAACCTTCGAGGAGAGCATCTTTCTGAGCTCGGTCGCGAAAGCGCCGAAAGCTATTCTCAACTCAACTACGGGGTGGGGATCCTTCGCGACTGGGTCCGGCACACCCTGGAAATGGCTCGGCCGAAAGCGCTGCTCCAGCTGCAAGCCCAACCGATCGTCGAGGTCACGCCATGAGTATGCTTTGGATCAATGGTGCCGAGACCGCGCTTCCAGTCGCGAAAGAAAGCGACTTCGGCAGCCTAGTCCGCCATGTCCGCGGACGAATGACCGGTTCGGAGCAAATCGTGTCGCGCATCTCGGTCAATGGGGTACCGCTCGAGGACTCCGATGAAGCTGACTTGGCCGCCGTACTCATCGCTGATCTGGATACGGTCGAAGTGCGCACTCAAAGCCCCCGCGAGATCGCAGTCGAAACTCTCGAAGCGCTACTCGAGTTCTCAGACCAGTTGGCCCAAGTGAGTTCGACCTGTGGAGAGGCATCTGATCTTCGTCGCCTCATTGATGGGATCAGCATTTTTGTCGAATCGCTGAGCCAGGCACGCGCAGCCCTCTCCAAGGAGGCCTGCTTAGAAGTCGATGCCCAGGAAGAGGAACTTGCCAGCCTGCTGGAATCACTCCTCAGCACCATGAATCAGCCAGGAGACCTCCCGCAAATGGAACTGATGTCCCAGCGAATCCCCCAGCATTTCGCGGTCTGGCGGGACGTCGCGATCCCCGCGCTCCTGAACCGACTCGAGTGCTGAATTGGCAAGTCGTCACGCTTACCTCACGTTGATCGCGGTCCTCGGTCTTTCGTACGGCGCAACGGCCGCCGGATCGCCGCTCTCCACGGTTCAGTATGAGTCAACCCCTCCCGCTCGCTTCCATGCGATGGATCTTTATTATCCACCTGGGGGACAAGGCGGAGCCCGCAAACCGATCATCGTCCTAGTTCATGGCGGTGGCTTTGTCGGCGGTGATAAATCCGACGCCGCCATCCGCACTATGGCTCGTCAGTTGACGGAGGAGGGATTCGTCGTAGCAGCCGTGAACTATCGCCTGGCTGGTTCCGGGGGCGCGGCAACGAGCCCTCACGAATCTTCTCCGTTCCCGGACGGGCTGAATGACGTGAAGTCCGCAGTTCGCTGGCTTCGAACCAACGCCACGCAACTCAACATCGATGGCGGGAGGATGGGCGCGGTTGGGCATTCGGCGGGTGCCAATCTCGCGGCACAACTCGGGGTGACCTCCGATTCCTCGGTCCGAGTCCAAGCGGTCGTGAGTTTTTCGGGGCTTCTCGACCTTCAATACCAACAGCCTGCCGGAACACCCGACTATCGCCCCTATTACGTTCCCTACTCCCGAGTACTCGAGCGGTGTGGAACCCCGGAAAACTGCAAGGCCCAGGATGACCGCGACCCCCGATGCTCCCATTTGCCCCCCGGCTCCCCGGACTCGCTCCGTCCCGGGCGATGCTCAACTTATGGCGAAGCATCCCCCACCACGCAAGTCACCGCCCACAGCTCGCCATTCCTGCTTTTTCATGGGCTGGCGGATCGGCACGTCTGGCCGGAAAACTCCCGACACCTGCATGCAAAGCTCAGGGCCGCAGGCGTCGAGTCGCGCTTGATCGAAGTTCCTGGAGTGACCCACGAACTTAAACGGTTCAAGCAAAGAGTGATACCCGGCACCGGTGGAAAAAACAGCTGGCAAGTCACCCTGGCGTTCCTGAGGTCCCATTTGGCCGGCCCCAGGCAGGTTGCCCGTGCCTTGACGAGAAGCGGCGCCGGTATCCAGTGCTTGAACGCTGAATCCTCGGCCTTGCCCGAAGTTGAGATGCCTTCCGCCTTAGACCAAATCCTTCAAACGATCCACTGAGCAGCCTCACCGTGAAACCCCGAAAAGGCGGGACCGCTATTGACATAGCGCGTTAATGTTGCTAATCTACCCCTCCACTGTTACGGGAGTTTTCTTATGAAGCTATTTTTCTGCACTTCCCTCCTCTTGCTCTCCGTCCTTACTGCCTGTGGAAGCAACAAAGAAGAACAGCTGAGCTACGAACTCACCTACAACGGATGCGCCACCGGGAAGCAGACTTTCGACGCTCAAGACAAGTTGTGCGCCGGACTGAAGGACGACGCACGGAACCATGGCTATAACTGCGCGCGCGCCTTGCGGGTCGATTACTACCATCAGAACTGCGGAACCGACTGGAACGGCTGAGGAACTTCAGCCCGGGCCCGGCTCCTGAGGGGGTTCACCCCGAAGCCACGCCAGCCTTTCCTTGATCTGCCGCTCGAAACCAATTTCTTTCGGCTCATAGAAGCGGCGACCTTGGATGGACTCGGGTAAGCGCTTCTGGTCCCGAGCAGCCGCGGGATCGTCATGGGAGGACCGATAGCCTTTTCCGTAGCCTTCGGTTCTCATCAACTGGGTCGGAGCGTTTCGCAGGTTCATCGGGACCGGGAGGGCACCCGTCTCGCGGACTAGGGCGAGTGCATCTCCGATCCCGACGTAGCTCGCATTGCTCTTAGGTGCGCAGGCGAGGTAAGTCACGCCCTGGGCCAGGTTGATCCGTGCCTCGGGCATGCCGACGAAATCAACCGCATCTTTCACGCTGAGTGCGACTTGGAGTGCGCGCGGATCCGCATTTCCCACATCCTCGCTCGCGAGGATCACGAGTCTCCGTGCGATGAATAGCGGATCCTCGCCGCCCTCAAGCATCCTGGCCAGGTAGTAAAGTCCGGCATCCGGGTCGCTGTCGCGCAGGCTCTTGATGAAAGCGGAGACCACGTTGTAGTGCTCCTCGCCCGACTTGTCATAGGGGATCGGTTGGCGTTCGAGCGCGCTTTCGAGCGAGGCTTGGGTGCCGGCGAGATCGAGCGGCTTGCCCTGGGTTTCGGGTCCTACGTAGAGCGAGACTGTTTCGAGCGCCGTGAGCGCCCGTCGCGCGTCGCCCTCCGAGGTCTCGGCCAGCCACTTGACTGCTTCGGGCTCAAGGCGCAAAAAACCGCCGAGCCCATGCTGCGCGTCCGTCAGCGCGCGCTCGATCACGCGCGCGAGCGCTTCCGCATTCAGGCCCTCGAGACGGATCACACGAACTCGCGAAAGGAGTGCCCGATTGAGTTCGAATGACGGGTTTTCAGTCGTCGCACCGATCAAAGTGACGGTTCCGTCCTCGACGTGGGGCAGGAGTGCATCCTGCTGGGACTTGTTGAATCGGTGGATCTCATCGACGAAGAGGATCGTCTTTCGGCTTGAGAGGCGCCTGGCCTGCCTCGCTTTCTCCACGGACTCCTTGATGTCCTTCACCCCTGACAGCACGGCGCTCAGAGCTTCAAAATTACTTTGAGTCCTCTGTGCGATGATCTTGGCGAGGGTGGTCTTCCCACATCCGGGCGGCCCCCAAAGGATCAGCGATGGGACTCGATCGGATTCGATCCAGTGACGAAGCGGCTTGCCAGGACCCAGTACCCTTTCCTGCCCGATGAAATCATCGAGGGTTCTGGGACGCATGCGGTGCGCCAACGGACCTGACCCCGGTCCAGTCAACGGCGCTTCACTCTCGGCATGCGAGAAGAGATCGTCTTCAGACACCCCTTCTTCTCCTTCATTCCTCGTCGACGTGACGAAACGTCGGTCTATCACAGGTCCGATTTCCTGTCTTCGCATCCGAATCGCTCACGCATCGAGTCAAACTCTCCGCATGACAAGGGCCCTGCCTTTGCTTATGCTGCCCCGAACCCATGACTTCGGCACCCATCAAAAAAATCGGATTCATCGTCAAACACCTGCATCCCGAAGCCGCCCACCTCGCTTGCGAAGCGGCGATGTTCGTGATTTCCGAGGGCCGCATGGCGATCTTCGCTACCGAAAGCCGGAAAGTCGCGATGACGCTCCGGAAGCTTCTGCAAAAAACTCCCGGAAAACTCTCACGCGTCAAAATCATTGAAAAAGCAGACATGGTCGACCTCGCGGATTTGATCGTGGTCTTCGGCGGAGACGGCACTTTTTTGAGTATCGCGCGCCTCATGCGGAGCCGCAGTGTCCCGGTGATGGGTGTCAACATGGGACAACTCGGGTTCTTGACGGAAATCAAGCGCAGCGAAGCGCTGGAAACCTTGGCGGGCCTGCTGGAAGGCAAGCGCTCCCCCACTAGCGAACGCGCTCTTCTCGAAGTCACCCTCAAGCGAAAGAACAAAGTCATCTTCCAAGGTCCGGTGGTCAACGACGCCGTGATTTCCAAGGGTGCCATCGCCCGCATCATCGGGATGCAGGTCTCGATCAATGGTCAGTTCGCAACGACCGTGCGCGCAGACGGGATCATCGTCAGCACTCCGACCGGCTCGACCGCTTACTCGCTCGCTGCGGGAGGTCCGATCCTGGAACCCTCGGTCAAAGCTTTGATTCTGGCCCCGATCTGTCCTCACAGCCTCACCCAAAGGCCGCTCGTCGTGCCGGATGATTCCGAGATCCAGATCTGCCTGAACCATCGCCCGGGGCACGTGCTCCTGACCCTGGACGGCCAAGACGTGGTCAATATGCAGGAAGACGACATCGTGACCGTTCGGCGCTTCAAAAAGCACTCGCTCAAGTTGGTTTCCGCCAAGCACCGCGATTACTTTAGTTTGCTGAGAGAGAAGCTCAAATTCGGGATGAGGGACTGACTCGTGCTTGAGACACTGACGATCCGGAACATCGCGGTCATCGATTCTGCGGAGATCCCGTTCAAACCGGGGCTCAATATCCTTTCGGGCGAGACGGGAGCTGGCAAATCGATCGTGATCGAAGCCATTTCTCTCATCCTCGGCTCTCGCGCCAACATCGAGCTGATCCGCTCGGGTTGCGACGAAGCGGTGGTGGAAGGCCTCTTCGATATCACCCAGATCCCTTGGATGAAGGTTCGGCTCGAGCGTCATGGATTTCCGATCGAAGGATCCGACCTTCTGATCAAGCGCTCCATTCAACGAAGCGGCAAGCATCGCATTTACGTCAACGGAGAGCTCGCCACTTTGGCGATCCTCCAGGATATCTGCGAGGGCTTGGTCGACTTGTGCGGCCAACACGAGCACCAATCCCTGCTGAAACCTCAGACTCAGCTCGAGCTCCTCGACCGCTACGGGGGGCTCGCTGATCAGAGTCGCGAGTTTTCGGGTTCCTTCTCCCACTTTCGCTCACTCATGCGCGAACGGGACACCCTCACTCTGGCGGAGGCCGACCGAACCAAGCGGGCCGACTTCCTTCGTTTTCAGATCAGCGAGCTCCAAGAGGCCGAGCTTCAGTCGGGCGAAGACGAAATGCTCCAAGGGGAGAAGCAGCTCCTTCAATCGGCGGAGTCCCGACTTTCAGCCGCTGAAGCGGTTTGCCAAGCCCTCGAATCGGAAGACAACGGACTCCTCAATGGACTCAAATCCTCGCTGCAGCGTCTGCGTGGACTACGCCAGCTCGACGTAGCCGTTCAACCGATCTTGGATGGCATGGAACGCTCCCTGGCTGAAGCCGAGGAAGCGAGCTTGGCCCTCTCTAAATACACGCGTTCCGCGGATCTCGATCCCGAACGGCTTCAAGCCGTCCAGCACCGCTTGTCACTCATCGCGGACCTTCGTCGCAAATACGGTGCGAACGTTTCGGAAATGCTCACAACCCTGGCAGGCCTTGAACAGGAATACTCTCGGCTCGACCAAGCGGGAACGCGTCTCGAGGAAATCCTGACCGAGCTCGGTAAGGCCGAAGAAGAGCTCAAGAAGCTCGGCAAGAAGCTGTCGATTGCCCGTAAGAAAGTCTCAGATCTCCTCGCCAAATCCGTGACCCAGGAGCTCGGTGACCTCAAGATGGGCGATGCCAAGTTCATGATCGAGCTCCATCCCCGGGAGGAGTCCGCTCAATGGACCGCGAGCGGAGCGGACCAGATCCAGTTCGTAGTCCAGACCAATCGGGGCGAAGCGGCTCGACCTTTGGGCAAAATCGCATCCGGCGGCGAGCTATCGCGCCTGATGCTCGCCATACGCCGCGTGATCGCCGATCGGGGTGGAATCGGCGTCTACCTCTTCGATGAGATCGATGCCGGCATCGGAGGGCAGACGGCGTTCCAGGTCGGCCGCAAGCTCAAGAGCGTTGCCGCTTACAACCAAGTCATTTGCATCACCCACCTCCCTCAAGTCGCTTCGTTCGCGGATCACCATTTGAGCGTTCAAAAAGTCACCCACGGCTCCCGAACCAAGACTGAAGTGGTCGAACTCAAGGAAAAGCAGAGGAAGGAAGAGCTGGCCAGGATGCTCGGAGGCCCCCAGCTCACCAAAAAGAGCCTGGAAAACGCGGCCGAGTTACTCGAGATGGCTCGTTAGAAGCGGAAATTCCGGTTCAGCCGTCCGCTCGCGCAGGAGCGACGGCGCCCGTCTTGCAATTCGACTTGGGTTGAATAGCAACGAAAGGGGAATGACCTCGATGGATCGTCAAGAAGCACTCTCGCAGTTTCCTGGTTTCGGCGAGGACATGGTCGTTCGCAGTGTGGATGGCGAGAAGCTCGGCGCCATCATCTACTGCGGCGAAGAACAATTTATTGTCGAAAAAGGCCTTTTTTTTCCAAAGGATTTTACCTTCAGCTATGACGACGTCCGAGAGCTGCGCGACGGAGAACTCATCGTGGCGACCTCGGCCGAGTCGCTGAACTCCTGGCGAGATGAAACTTTTTCCGGTTGGAAATCCCTGGCAATCGGTACTGGCACAGGAATGTTCGCCGGGGGCGCCTTCGGGACGACCCCGGAAGTCGTGGGGCAACCTGCCGAAACCTTGGCTCCAAATGAGACCCTCGATGACGGAATGCCAGAACATTGGAGCGACTCCACCCGTCAGGCTGATCTGCTCATGGCCCACGATCGCGAAAGGAGTGAGGCGATCGAAGCCCAGCGGGACGCGATGGGCGTGACCCTTCCTCCGAGCCGGCCTCCGAGCCGGCCTCCGAGCCGGAACCCCTCCAAAAAAGCCGGCTGAATCCAACTCACCTTCGGGAAGCAGCGAAGTGAACGAATTTTCGACCACTCGCCGTCGCTCATCGGTCGAAGCACCAGGGGGTTGTGTCCGGTCATCGGATCATCCTTCGCCGAGCTTCCCGAAAACCTGAAGGAGGAAAGTGTAGATCAGGGCCACTTCCTTGAGCGAATCATAGCGCCCGGTCGCACCCCCGTGACCGGCCCCCATTTCGGTCCTCAGCATCAGGAGATTCGAGTCGGTGCGGGTGGCTCGCAGTTTCGCGCACCATTTTGCGGGCTCCCAATAAGTCACCCTCGGATCATTGAGGCCGGCAGTGATCAGGAGATGGGGATAGGCCTTGGCTTCGATATTGTCATAAGGCGAGTAGGACAACATGTAGTCGAAATAGGTCCGGTCCCTGGGATCTCCCCACTCCTCATACTCGGTCGGAGTCAACGGCAGGGTCTCGTCGAGCATCGTGTTGATCACGTCGACGAAAGGGACCTGGGCAATGACGGCGTTGAAGAGTTCGGGCCGTAGATTGATCACCGCACCCATCAGCATGCCGCCGGCACTCCCTCCTTGAATCGCGACTTGACCTGGGGCTCCGAAGCGTTGTGCGACGAGTGTTTCCGCACAAGCGATGAAGTCGGTGAACGTGTTCTTCTTTTTCAGGAACTTCCCATCCTCGTACCAGGGACGGCCGAGCTCGGAGCCTCCTCGGATCTGCGCGATCGCGAACACGAAGCCGCGATCGAGCAGACTGATTCGGCTCGAGGAGAAACCGGCGTCCATCGATAGGCCGTAGGAGCCATAGCCATAAAGCAGAAGCGGCGCGGTTCCATCGATCAGAGTGTCCCTGCGATGAACGAGGGCGATGGGGATTTCGATGCCGTCGGTGGCCCTGGCGAAAATACGCCTGGAGACGTAGAGGCTCGGATCGTAGCCACCGGGAATTCGAACCTGTTTCTTCAGGACTCGGGTGCCGTTCACGAGATCGTAGTCGTAGACCGAGCGAGGGGTGGTGAGGGAAGTGTAAACGAAACGGAACTGATCGGTGTTGAACTCGGGGTTCCCCCCCCCATGGACCGAGAAGGTCGGCTCCGGAAACTCGATCAACGACCCGGTCCAGGTTTTCGGGTCGAGGACCCGGAACCGGGGAAGCCCGAGTTCGCGTGTGACGAGGACTACATAATTTCGAAACGATTCGACGCCTTCGATGAGGCGTTGGGGATCGTGAGCGATGATTTCCTTCCAGTTCGTCCGACTCGGATTCGCCACCGGAGCCGCGACGAGGCGGAAGTTCACCGCTCCCTGATCATTAGTGACGATGAGGAACGAATCTCCGTGGTGATCCACCGAGTATTCGACTCCCTCCCGCCGAGGTTCCACGACCCGAAAAGCCTCTTGTGGGCTGTCGGAGGCCAGGAAGTGAACCTCGGTGCTCGTCTTCCCTGCCGTTTGGATCAGGAGGTATTTTCGGCTCCGTGTTTTACTGGAATCCACGAAGTACCGTGGATCCTTTTCTTGGAAAACCACGGCATCGGTAACCGGGTCAGTACCCAGCTTGTGTCGAAGTATGCGGTCCGGGCGATCCTGCGCATCGAGCACGTTGTAAAAGACGTGGAGATTGTCCTCAGCCCAATCCAGTGAGGTTCCCGCGTCGTGAATCTCATCTGGTAGGAGCTGCCCCGTGGCGAGATCCTTGAAGCGGATCGTGTTGTGCTCAGATCCGTCGGTATCGATCGAATAGGCCAGGATTCGGTGGTCTGGACTGACATCGAAAGCGCCGAGGGCGAGGTACTTCTCGTTTTTGGCGAGAATATTGAGATCCAGGAGAATTTCCTCGGCGGCATCAAGCGTCCTGAATTTTCGGCAGTAAGTTTTATATTGCTGGCCCGCGCTGTCGCGTGCGTAATAGAACCAATTGTCGATGCGTTCGGGCACTGAAGCGTCGTCAGGCGGGATGCGCCCCTTCATCTCCTCGAAGAGCTTGTCCTGGACATCGCGAGCTGGAGCCATCACCGAATCCACATAGTGATTTTCCGCTTCTAGATGAGCAATGACTTCGGGATTCTCCTTTTCCCTCAACCAGTGATAGGGGTCCTCGAGTCGGACGCCATGGACCTCGGTGAAATGGGGAACCTTCTTGGCGACCGGCGGCTTGACGAGTGAGCTCATCCCCCGATTTTATCAGACTAACGGGGAGCGCCATCAAGCCAAAACTGCCGAATGAGCGCGCTTAGGGCAAAGCTTCGCGCCGGATATACTCATCATCCCGCTCCCAGCTCAAAAACGAGCCATGGACCCGTGGATACCCGACGTTGACGTACTGGCCCGTGCGCCCGCCGATCTGGAAACGCATCTCATCCAGGTCGTGACAGTGACCGAGGACCACGAAATCGAAGCCTTCGGTCAATCGCTCGGCCGCAAAGCTTCGAAAGACTTTTCGGATTCGCTCGAAACGATCGCATGGATACTGATGAGCGAGCTTCGGACTGTTTTCCTGGCTTTGACGACTTCGGCGACTTCCGGTTTCGCCGATCCAGTTGATCAAACTTCCCGGAAAAAACTTCACGAACGCTCGGATGATCGGACTCCGGAGAAACATCCGAAGGGCCAAATACCCATAGTCGGTTTGATCCACGGTGTCCCCGTGTGCGACGTAGAACCGCTTGCCGTCCAGCTCTTCAGTCACGTGATGGGAATGGACTTCGATTGCCGGAATTCCGGCGAATGCACGCCTCAGGAGAAAGTCGTGGTTCCCTTCGATGTAGTGGATTTTCACTCCGCGCTGGGAAGCGGCTCCGAGCTCGGCGAAAAACCGGGAGTACTGGGCGATGAATATGAGTTTGTCCCCCACAAAGAAGTCAAAGACGTCGCCTGCGAGGACCAGAGTATCGCCACCCCGTGCCCGGTCGCGGATCACCTTAAGGAGCGACTCGTAGAGCGGGTCGTCCGATCCGCGGATATGGAGGTCAGAGAGGGCAAAAAAACTCATCGCTCCTGGATTATCCAAGCGATGCGCTGAATTCAAAAGAGAAATGATCCGCAAGAGACCATCCGGGTCGGTTCCGAGAGGATCTGTCGCTCAGAGTTTGCGGTCGAGCAGCCGGCCACGCGGTTTGGCATCCTGCATTGCCGCCTCGCGTAGCTGGACGAACTCTTCGCCAGTGAACTGGCGGACTACAGCTCCACTGCCATCCCTGAGGACGACTCGCAGGCCGGGACCCTGCCCTTCCCTTTCGACGCGCAGTCCGTTGGTCTGGGCTTGGGAATCCTGGGAAAACGAATCGATTGCCGCATTCAATTTTTCCGAGGTCGCTTGGAAAGTCTCGGAGCCTTCCTTGGAATTACGCTCCTGAGAAGAGTCTTGCTGGTTGCCCGAACCTTTTTTTTGGCCGGAGTTGCCGTCACTTGCCTCGTTCTCCCGCACGGGCTGAGTCCACCGGACCGCGTCGCGGATTGAAGAGATTTTCATGGATGCCTCGGGAGGGTGACCATGTACTCGGATCGGAGGATCCCAGGGGAATCTTCATGAAAAACTTCAGCACTCCTACCTGCACCTGAAATCACAGTCCTTTTGGACAAAAAAAGGGCCGGGACCTGGCCAATGGGCGCCAGGTCCCGGCCCGAGTCTGATCAAGCTCACTCCCGCTTGCGGCCGCGGCCCAGGAAGAACCCCAGGAGCGCCGTGAACAAAGCGGCGATGCCGACAAACGCCCACGGTTTCTCGTGAGCCTTTCGGTCGACTCGACTCACGGCTTGGCGGCCGCCTTCGGCGACCTTGTCCTTCACTTCATGCAGGGCGACCATGGAGCGCTCACTCAAATCATGGGCAAGAGACTTGGCGTTACGTGCATTCATCGTTGGTTCCTCCGGTAAAAAGTGAGTTCAAAGGAGCTTGAGCGCGGCCATCGGCGCCTGATTCGCCTGGGCTAGGACGGATATCCCCGCTTGCTGCAGGATGTTCTTGCGGACCAGCTCTGAAGTTTCCATCGCCACGTCTGTATCCGCGATGCGGGATCGGGCGGCCGAGAGGTTCTCGTGGGTGATCTCGAGATTGTTGACGGTTCCCTGCAGGATGTTCTGGGTCGCACCGAGTTTAGCGCGCGCCTCGAACACCTTCCCCAGGGCTCCATCGACTCGATCCATCGCATCCCGAGCGTCGTCCGTGGTCGCGATAGAAAGGCCGTCGATGCCGATGTTGCTCGATCGCGCATTGAACTCACTCGGCTTGAAGGCCAGACGATCGCCTCCACTGGCCTCCTTGTGGATTCCGACTTGGAAATTGAGTTCGTTGCCTTCTCCATTGAGGAGCTTGGTTCCGTTGAACTCCGTGGTGTTGGAGATGCGGTCCACTTCCTCGGTCAAGGACCTGACTTCCTGGTTGATGTAACCTCGCTCTTTGTCCCCGATCGTGTCCGATGCCGCCTGAACGGAGAGCTCCCGCATCCGGATGAGCATGTTGCCGATTTCGTTCAACCCTCCCTCTGCGACTTGCACGAAGGAGATCCCGTCGTTGGCGTTGCGGGTGGCTTGACCGATCGACCGGATCTGCGCGCGCAGGTTCTCGCTGATCGAGAGTCCGGCTGCGTCGTCACCGGCTTGGGTGATGCGATTGCCGGATGCTAGCCTCTGAAAGGATTTGGCTTGGTCCTCTGAAGTCTTTGAAAGGGTGCGATTGGCTGCGATGGCAGCCATGTTCGTCGAGATCCTTAAGCCCATGATGATGTTCCTCCGGAGTGCACGGCTTCGCCCCTTAAGACGCATTGCGTCATAAGCAGGACGAACGAACCGTTAATCTGGATGCCAGCCCCCC
>JAYVNB010000068.1:0-6584 GCA_043759365.1 Bacteriovoracaceae bacterium
TGCATCAGCACGTCGCCGAGCTCTTCCCGAAAGGCTTGGAGGATCGGATCTCGCTTCAGGTCTTCTTTGGACCCGATCTGATCCAGCACATCGAGGGTCTCGTAGGCTTCCTCGATCAAATAGGGGCGGAGGCTTTGGTGGGTCTGCGCGCGATCCCAGGCGCAACCTCCGGGAGCACGAAGTCGATGAACGGTGTCGATGACATCCTGCAAGGCTTGAAGAGGGGGGGCGGAATCGGACATGGCCTTGCTATCTCATTTTCGGCTCAGTTTTTGGCGTTTAAAACGAGCTTTTTGGCGTTAAACACCGACTTTTGAACGGGGGAGTGAAGCGGTCCCGTTGCACGGAGCTCGGCCCGTGATAGATTCAAAGCCATCCATGACGAAACCGAAGCAAAAACGGCGAATTCGGACCCTGGCACCCGGCCTCGCCTCTGCCCGCAGCTTAGGGGCGCAGTCAGTTCGAGCTTCCCGCCGTCTCAAGCAAATCCTTCAAGCGGCTCAAGCGCAACCGCTCCTGAGAAAGCTGGGACCGAAACCCTCGTCGAAATCGGCCGCGAAGGCCCGAGGGGCGACCCAATGGACTCTCGAGGTCGAAGTCATCGGTTCAGCCCGGATGAAGCGCCTGAACGGATCCTACCGGGGAATGGATCATGCCACCGATGTCCTCAGTTTTCCCGCTCCCGATGTGTTCTATCAGCAGGGGTTTTTAGGTGAATTGGTGATCTGTGGGCCGGTTTTGGAGCGGCAGGCCAAGGAACTGGGTCATTCGGTTCAGACTGAACTCGATGTGCTCCTGATCCATGGCGTGATCCATCTTCTCGGACTGGATCACGAACGGGGCGAAAACGAAGCGGCCGAAATGGCGCGGCTCGAAGCGTTCCTGATGAAGAGCCTCGGTCGAAAGACGGCTTCAGGCTTGATCGAGCGGAGCCGCTCAGGTAAATCCTCAGGATGAGCATTGTTTTGGCCCCACATGAGATCCGGGAAGCCTTGGCCTCGATGAAGACCAAGCTCGACTTCCTCAGGGGGTCACTTTGACCTCTCTTTCAAACAACGTCGCATCGCCGAACTGAACGATTTCTCGACCCAGCCTGAGTTCTGGAGCGATAACCGCAAGGCGCGCCAGCTGACGACTGAAAAAACGCGCCTTGAAAACGAGGTCAATCAGTTCCTCGACCTCGAGCGCGGGTTCAGCGACGTCCAGACGATGATCGAGCTTGCCCAGGAAGAGAAGGACGACAGCCTGTTGGGTGAGCTTGCCGACATGATCGGTACCCTTCGGACTCGCTTTGAAAAAGTCGAGTTCCAGAAAATGCTCTCCGAAGAAGCCGATCCGAAGAATGCCATCGTCACCATCAATGCGGGGGCGGGAGGCACCGAGTCCCAGGACTGGGCCCAGATCCTCATGCGCATGTACCAGCGCTGGGCGCAGGATAAAGGCTTCAAAGTCGAACTCATGGATGCGCTTCCCGGCGAAGAAGCGGGCATCAAGAACGCTACGCTCACCATCAGCGGTCCCTATGCCTATGGGCTGCTCAAGTCTGAAGCTGGAGTGCATCGCTTGGTGCGAATTTCGCCCTACGACTCGGCCGCCCGGCGCCACACTTCGTTCACTTCGGTCTACGTCACTCCCGAAATCGACGACGACTTCGAAGTCGTCATCAATCCCGGCGACGTGCGGACTGACGTCTACCGTTCGGGCGGAAAAGGCGGGCAGGGGGTCAACACCACCGACTCCGCAGTGCGCCTCACTCACGGTCCGACGGGGATCGTGGTGACTTGCCAGCAAGAGCGCTCCCAGATCAAGAATCGCGACCTCGCCATGAAAGTTCTCAAATCCCGAATTTACGAGCGGCATCTTGAGGAAGAGCGCAAGAAGCAGTCCGCGATCGAAGACAAGAAAATGGACATCGCCTGGGGTTCACAGATCCGCTCCTACGTCCTGCACCCGTACAAGCTCGTGAAGGATCATCGCACGGGATTCAACGTGAGCGCAGCGGACAAGACCTTGGATGGCGACCTCGACGAGTTCATGAAGGCCTATCTGACATGCCGGATCACCGGCGAGTGGGCCAGGGGCGGAGCATCCGAAGATCCGGTCTGAAGGAGCGACCCTTTGAGCTCGGCACCCCGAAATCCGTTTCACCGTTTGCCGCTACTCCAGAGGATGTTCGAGGACAGCCGGGTGAGGTTCGTTCCCCGCGCGATCGAAGCGGAGTGGAGCTACGCGCGGATACTTCCGGTCACGATGTCGGGATTCAATCCGTGGTCCGGGGCGGTCTACTACGCGGAGCGGTCACGTTTGGCGGAGTGGCTGGGCAGTCCCCAGTCCGATGCAAGGCGGATGAACGAAGGGGATCATCTGGTCCATGAGCATCTCTTCGCGCTCCACGATTATTTCCACGTCTGGGCCTACCAGGTCATCCACTGCGTCCTGCCGAAGCTCAGGATCGGATCCACGCCGATCACGGGCGCCAACATCGAGGATTTCGTTTTCTGTCATCTCCTCACCGAGACCGTGGCGACGGTGGCGGTCGATTACTGGTTTCTATCCACGCTTGAAATCGACGAGGTCCTGGAGATCGGAACCGCCAAGTCCATGCTCGCCACGCCCTACCGCGAAAAAGATAAACAAGAGTACCGGCGCTTCAATCGCAGCTTCGAACCGCAGCGCGTGGAGTTTTTCAGCGAGATGGCGCGCTTCTATTGCAGCGGGAACTACCGGGGTTTTGACCTGAGTGCGCTCCGGAAAAGCGCGAAGCTGCATCGCTGGATGGAGCACGAGCTGAGCTACGGTGAGACCCAGCGCTCCTACACGCGGACTTGGCTGGCCAGCCTAGCAGTCGAATCGATCTCGATCCCGAAGGAGCTGCTTGAAGCGGAGGTCGAAATCGATCGCCCCTGGAAACGCGAATTGATCGCGATTCTGGGCGCTCTTTTGTGGGAAGAGGTGAAGAACGGTCGGCCGACTTCGGATCGAAAAGTGATCTCGCACGAGTCGATCTGGACTCCCGACAGGGGCAGAGCTTGGGACTTCCGTTTCGTGAATTGGAATCGCCTGGGCGCGAGCGGACGCAAGGCGGTGCTCCGAGCGGGCGAGATCGGTCCCGATAGTTTGAAGTACCTTCAGTTCCAAATTCTCGGACGGTGCGCTTTCGATACTTTCGATCCGGATCTTTTTCCCTTGATCGAAGCCGCGCTCGCCCTGCCGAGCGTGCTTCCCTTGGCCAGCCTTTGTGGACGGTTTCCGCAGCTCAAACCAGGTCGCGCTGAGCCACTTTCGATGTTTTTTCCCAACTGAAGTTCAACTTGGGCATCGATGCCGCCGAAAAGCCGGAATCATGCTTAGCACACTCAGGTATCGCGCGTTCGGTCGTTCCGTCATCCCCTTGACGATTTTCAGCTGGCTGTTTCTTCTATCCCTATCCTGGGCCGGAAAAACCGTCGGTGACCTCAGTCGAGGCGAGCCGAGCTACATGGGTCGGAACCTACCCGCGAGCAGTTACAAGGTCTTCGAGGCCAAGCGTTTGGCCAAGGCCAAAGTGGCTTGGATCAATTTCGATCTCCTGCGCGAGATGGGAGTCGAGTTTCCTCCCGAAGGCATGACTCCCGCGTTCGAGAAGGCGGTTCTCGATGCATTCGCCTACATGGTGCCGCAAGCGGCTGACCCGGCTGAGTTCTACACCACGCTCATCAAGAAGTTCTACGCGGATCGCTACGGTGGCAATGGCCTTGGAAAGAACTGGGGAAGCGCCCGAGCGGGTTCCGCAGGAGAAATCCAGATCAAAGGCGTAGGGCTCACTCCCTTGGTCGGTGACGGCCAGGATTTTCACCACGCTCACGGAGGAGCGTCGATGGAGGAGTCCATCCGCGAGGCCATCTGGGGTGAAGTCCTCCACCATGAACTGCCCTACAGCGGAAATCGGGTGTTAGCGCTCATCGATACCGGCACCTTCACCCATTGGGGAGATGGAGGGCGCGAACCGCGCGCACTGATCATCCGCCAAGACCCGCTTCGCCCGGCCCACTTCATCCCCGCACCCTTCGGAAGGGGATCACTTCGCGAAACCGAGATGTCCCGCGTGAACGCCGCGCTCGAGCACATCGAGCGGTCCTTGCCGGTCCCGGCGGACGTCCCTGCTGATGCTCCCCGGATGCAGAAGATCAGCCGAGGTCTCGTGTCCTATGCCGAACGTATCGCGCGACAGTACGCGGCCACTTATACCCGGGGTTTTTACCACGGGGCGACCAGTCCGTCGAATATCGAGATCAGCGGTCGGTTCATCGACTACGGGACGCAGACGGCTCAACCGGACCATGGTCCGGTGCAAGTGCTGCCTCATGTGGCACCCTTCGGTGACACGCAATCGCTCAAACAGGTTCTGCTCGGGGAAGTATTCTATCCCATCCATGCGGCGTTCGTCGGTGCGGACCAGGCCGCTTTGCCGGACCTCGAAGAGCTTCGAAACGCCTTCGACAAAAGCTATTTGGCGGGGCTTCGGGAGGAGTTTCTCATCCTCGCAGGCGTTCCTCCCGAGTTGGCTCCGAAGCTCGCCACCCATCCAGAAGCGCAAGCTTTCAGCGACGCGCTCTACGCCCTGACCCGACTCGATACGACGCCGATCAACATCGACCACGACATGCCGGCCCGGACTAGTCGATATGATCTGAAAAAGATCCTGACGACGATCACCGCATCGACGAGCTTCGATGTTCAATCCGTCGAGGAGCGCCTAGCGCCCCACATTGCCGACGCACTCCTGCGCACTGGTCTTGCCCGCAAACTCGCCTCCCTGCGCAAGCCACTCCTGCAAGCGGCCGCCGACGCGGGCATCGGACCCGAATCCCTTCAACTTTACATGCTGGAGAGCGCCCGCCAGCGAAACAACCGCTTGGTCGATCTCTACCGGAGCTCCATGCGTACTGAGGATGTCCGATTGGTGGATGCATTCAAAGTCGATGGCAATGTTGCGCCGATCTGGAACTCCATCAACCGGCGAATTCAGGAGGGGTTCCTCGCACCCGAGCGATTCGCGCCTTTCCAGATCTCGATTCAAGTCGAGCGCGACTCACTCGATGATGTCGAAGTCTTCAGGATCTTCGACGCCAAAAAAGGGGAGTACCGGTTGAAGGTGCGTTCGACGCGCGATCACGGCATGCTCAGGGTCTTCGGCAACCCAGTGAGTGCCGAGGAGCTGGCGCGTGGATTCGTTCACTACACGACGGACAACTGGGCCACCCAACGGGAGGTCCAGGCCCGCCGGACCGGGGGTCGAATCGAGATCGATGTCCCCTTGGGAGCCGATCTCAAGGCAGTCGAGTTCGGGCTGCGATCCGAGGACGGTCACCATTGGTGGAAGAAGGACGGGCGGAACTTCAAGATGGAGGCCGCTCCCGGAGGCGCCGCAGTCGAGGCCTGCATCGAGCAACTCATGCTGCTTTCGGCGCCCTGATTTCGTGTTATGACGGCGGGAATGGTTTCCCCTGCTCAAAAGCGCCGACTTTTCCGTGATCTCGGACGAATGGATCCGGAGTTCGCCGAGAAGATCGCGCCGTTTTTGGAGGGCCTCTATCAGCACTACTTCCGGTGCGACATTTCGGGTTGGGACAACGTCCCTGAAGAGAAGGTCTTGTTCGTCGGCAACCACAACGGACTTCTCACTTTCGAAGTGCTCATGCTGTTTCACGGTTGGTGGAAACGCTTCAAAGGCTCGCGAAGGGCTTTGGGGTTGGCTCATGGCTTGGCCCTCAATAATCCATTTTTCCGTTGGATTATCCCCAAGCTCGGCGCCATTCCCGCTGACCCGGAGCTCGCCTACGAGGCTCTCGCCCGCGACTACTCGGTCATGGTCTACCCGGGAGGGGAGAAGGAGTCGTTTCGCCCCTACAAGGAGCGTAAAAAGGTCGATTTCTACGGTCGCAAGGGTTTCATCCGTTTGGCCTTGAAAGCCCAAGTGAAGATCGTCCCCATCGTGAGTATCGGCGCCCATGAAAGTTACGTGATCCTTCACCGCGGCGAGGAGCTCGCCGAAAAGCTCGGCCTGAAGGAGAAATTCCGACTTCACGGCCTCCCGATCACGTTTCGTTCCATTTTTTTTCTTTGGTGCATGACGACGGGAATATTCACCTTTTTCCCGCTTCTGATCGCGCCGTTCGCTTTCATTTCGATCTTCATTCCGATGCCCGCAAAAATGTCGTTCCGAGTGCTGACTCCGATCGATGTCGGTGCGATGGTTCAGCCCGAGCTGAGCGAGGACGAAAACCTTTCCCGAATCTACGACCACGTCTTGGGCATCATGCAGGCCTGCTTGACTGAGGAGTACAGCAAACGGAGATTGCCCATTCTAGGGTGAATCAGACCTCCTCAACCGGGGTCTGAAAATTGTCAGACTCTCTCGTTGACATTGGAACCCGCGTCGAATAGTTCTAAGGACTCGCTGTGACGTTTTTGTTGAATGCGGGGGTGTAGTTGAGTTGGTTACAACGCCGCCCTGTCACGGCGGAGGCCGTGGGTTCGAGTCCCATCACTCCCGCCATTTTACGAAGATGCAAAAGGGAATCCGCAAGGGTTCCCTTTTTGCT
>JAYVNB010000069.1:0-6550 GCA_043759365.1 Bacteriovoracaceae bacterium
GGAACTCGGGAGTTTTTATCGAAGTGAGTTTTTCCTTGATGCGGTTCATCGCGTCGATCATCGCTTCGACTTGCGGATCGAGGGTTTCTTGTTTGCGCGTAATCATCCGGATCTCATGGCTCCAGTAAGTTTGGGTCGTGTAGATCGGGATCACTGTCCCCTGGGAAATCTCCTCAGCGAGGTAGGCTAGCGGAAGGAACCCCATCCCGACCCCGTCGACTACCGCACGGACGATCAATGAGAGCACATCGCTCTCCAGAATCGCCGCGGGCCGAACGTTGTACCTCTGCAGGTACTGGTCGGTCTCGTATCGAAGCTTGAGCTTTTCTGAGGGAAGAACGAGTCCAAGTCCGCTTTCGGCCATCCAGTTCTGGAGTTTCGGATACCGCGCGATCTGCGCTTCCTGCTTTCGATACCTGTTCTTCGAGATGACGAGCCCTACCGGCATCGCAAAGGAGGCGATCTCCCGGTATTCCGACCCATAGGCGGCGCTATTGGTGAGGGCAAGGTCGATCTGCTGGGTCCGCAAATGGTCGAGCAGGACCTCCTTTGTGCCTGAAACGATCTTCAGGACGGGTTGGTGCTTAACTTGGCTACGCACCAGCTGAGAGAGAATATCGGCGACGAACGGTCGCTCGATCTGTTCGGTCACACCGATCCGGAGTGAAGCGGCGTCCCCTGGGTCGTTGTCGCGAAGTGAGCGGTCGAGTTCCTCGGCCGTCGAGAACATCCGGCGGCAGTATTGGTAGACGCGCTCACCTTCAGTAGTGAGCTTGATGTTCCTCCCCACCTTCGTGAAGAGTGAGCGGTTGATCGAGGCTTCCAGCACTTTCACCTGAGAACTGAGCGAGGGTTGGCTGATCTTGAGGACCTTCGCCGCTTTGCTGACGCCACCGAAATGGGCCGTCATGTAGAAGTAGTACAAATGATTGAAGTTAAACATGCGTTATTTATTCTATAGGCTAAGCCTCAGTGATTGATACAAATTATATCATTTTCAAATCTATCTACCCTGCCGAAAATGAATACATGGAAGGGACATCAATGTCGTTCCTTCCTGGAGCCACCTCACCCCAGGAGAACTGAAAATGAGATCAGCGACAGTATTCAAAGACATCGAACGAACCGAAAACCTCGAGCGCTACCTATTCAGCCAGACGGAGGGGCTCGTGAACCGTCTCTTTGGTTCGGAGCAGCGTCCTCATCTCGTCGTGAGGGTGTTCCATGATCGCCACAGGAAGACCCCGGGCGACAGTCACTTCGTCTGTGAAATGATTTTGACGCTGAAGGATCAGCATCCGGTCATCAAAGTAAGTAAATCCGGGTTTGATTTCTACGACTGTGTCGCCGATGCAGGCACCGCTCTCAGGAAGATCATCCGCAGGAAGCATAGTCAGGATGTTTCGACAGTCCGTCATGCCTAAACCTCTCAACCCGAAATGAAGGAGAATTGGAAATGAAAAACATTGAAAATGTCCTGTTGGAGACAATCGGAAAACGCCTCTATTGGGACAAACGGATCAGCCTCGTGGACGTAAAAGTCGAAATCGGGGCAGGTCGAGGTGGCGTCATCGTGACCGGAGTCGTCGACTCGCGATTCAAGAAGGAAGCAGCGCTCGAGCTGATTCGAGGAACCGAAGGAGTCCATTTGCTGGAGGATCGCTTGACCGTGCAGTTGGGGCTTCATCGATCGGACAGGACGCTCCTTTCCATCATCGAAGCGGAACTGACGGCCGTACCCTGGCAAGCCGGAGAAAATGTTCACGTCTCAGTCTTCGCAGGAGTGGTCAAGCTGACTGGGACCGTATTCCGCAAGCGGACCAAGGCTATGGCTGCAGGCTTTTGCTGGGAGCTCTCGGGAGTCCGCGATTGCCTCAATCACATTGTGCTCGCCGACCACCCACCGCTAGTCGAAGCACAACTAGCTCATCTGAACGACTTAGCGTATCAGTCTCCCTGCTCTCGACCCGTGCTGGATCCCGAGCCAAAGCCTGTTCCTATCAACCTGTCCGCTCCAGAGCCCGTGTCCTTCGATTCCTATTTGCGGGCAGTCCTTTGAGGTTGAGAGGGGGCTTAGCGAAAACGCTTCAAGTTCTCGACTTCACCGGATAGGTCCCTAGGATGCCGTTTCTTCAGGAGTCCTTTCCTGCCCAGCTTGATGCCGCTCTCAGTCGACGGAGCGCGCTCGTTTCGGACCTTCACTCAGAAGGAACCAATGCCTACCGGTTGTTTCACGGGATTGCCGAGGGACTTCCCGGCCTGACGATCGATCGGTATGGCTCGCTTTATTTAGCGCATACCTTCAGGGAGGCGCTGGCGCCGGAGGAGATCGAGCTATGCGCCGAGGTGCTTCGCGAACGTGTGAGTCGCCTTGGCGTCGGACCGGGCTTCGAGTTCGTCTACAATCACAGGGGCAAGAAGGCGACCGAGGCCTTCACAAAGTGGCACCAGCCCCAGAGTTCCTCACTGATTGAGACCACGTGTCATGAAATGGGCGCCCAGTATGTGATCCGCGCCCGCCATCCTGGGATTGATCCGTGGCTATTTCTCGACCTGCGCGCTGGACGCCGAGTCCTTGCCGGAAATGTCGGTGGCAAGTCGGTCTTGAATCTTTTTGCTTACACCTGCTCGGCAGGGGTGAGTGCAGCAGTCGCCGGGGCGAGTGAAGTGTGGAATGTGGACTTCGCTTCGTCGAATCTAGCGATTGGGCGCAAGAACGCCGAGTTGAACGGGATTTCCGAGTCAAAATTTAGCTTGATCCAGGAGGATTGCCTCCCGGTAATCCGGCAGCTGGCGGGTTTGCCGTCGGCAGGCCGACGTGGGCAAATCCGCCCGAAATTGCAGTTCGAAGCCCGTCACTTCGACTGGGTTTTTCTCGACCCGCCTACGTGGGCCAAGAGCCTCTACGGGGCCGTAGATATCCAAAACGACTACGCGAGTTTATTCAAGCCGGCAGTCCTGATCGCTCGACCCCAGGGCGGGCGAATCCTCGCGACCAACCACCATTCATCGGTTGATCTCGACGATTGGATCGACGGACTCAAGCGTTGCGCGCAAAAAGCGGGGCGGCCGCTCCGCTGCGTCGAGGTCCTCGCGCCTGAGCTCGACTTTCCTTCGTTCGACGGCCGGCCACCGCTTAAGATCGCGATCTGCGAAGTATGAAGTCAGCGTCCGCGCATCGTGAGGACCACGTAGCCTTCGCGGCGGATGATCGGCTGTATCGATAGGAGGGTGCGCACCAGAGAGGGCTTGATCCACTCGCGTTCAAGTTTTTCGAGGGCAAGGATCAAAGCTTCGCCGTTGGGCTCAAGGGCGGAGTGGATCGCCTGCAGCTCGGTGAGGGCGACCTTCTCGCCGGCCGAAGGAGAGAGCTCGCCCAAGATCAGTTCGAATCGCTCCTGGGGCGCCAGCGCTTCTTGGAAAGTTGAGGTTTCACGCACTTCAAGCTTTTCGCCGCCGAGCTGCAGTCGCTCCGCATTTCGACGGACGTAGTGAGTACCTAGGAGATCCCTGTCAGTCGCAACGATCCTGGCCTCCGGCCAGCGTCTGCGAGCAGTCAGTGGCACTTGCCCGTATCCGGAGCGAAAACAGAAAGCGCGTCCCCTGAAGTTCCGCGGAAGGGCGTCGAGCAAAGTGGGAAGTCCGGAGTTGAGGCGCTTGGGGTCGTCACCTCCCAGGTCAAAGGGGCGGTCGAGCGCTAGGCCCTGGAGGTCGACTTGGTCGCGAAGGTAAAGGTCTACGGGTTCGGGCCGGAGTTCGCCGGGTGAGGGTGCGAGGGAGAAGATGGAGTGGCGCGGCCCGCGAATGATTTCGATGAGCGGCCAATCGTGCAGCGAAGCGAGCTCGAGATGGACAGAAACCAGATCATTGATGATGACGACCCGAAGTTCGCCTCCGGGATTGAGAAGTCGACGTCCGCTCTCCAGGAGGTTTTCGATGAAGGGTCGTCCGATGCGGGCGGGGACGTTGCAGAGAATCCAGTCGTAGCGGGGGGCTAGGTGAGGCGTCTGCTCGGGACGCTTGAGGTCGCGGTAGCCCAGGCTCCCCTGCGCGTGGACGTTCGAGAGGCCGTGCGCCCGCGCATTGTGCGCAGACCACTTCACCGCCAATAGATCCCGGTCCACCATCTCGACCCGGGCGTTCGGATACAGAGCGGCGATCGGCAGCCCCAGGGCACCATACCCACAGCCCATATCGAGGACCGACGTTGGGGCGCGGGTGGGGAGATTCTCGAGAAGGAGGATCGTTCCCTCGTCGATCCTTTGGGTGGAGAATACCTCATGGGGGACTGCCAGCTTGAGCTTTGCGCCCAGAGCTGTATGCGGCAGGGTTGACTTGAACCAAGGATCAATCATCAAGGGGGTTCTACGGCAGCTGCGGCACGCCGTCTATTCGTACTTTTCGTACTGTCCTACGCAGTCGTAGAATTTTCAAACTCTTCTTCGATCTATCGTGGGCCGCAGTATTGGAGTACTCTCTGCGTATGATTGGGCCCCATGATCATGCCCCAAGTTCCTACTCTTGTCCCTTTTGTGTCCTCGCTTCGGGCAAAGATCGCGACGACTGTCCGAGTTGATCGTCAGACGTTTTTTTCGATGACGGGGAAGTGCTTGGATTCATTGCCAGCAAGCTGGTGGCCGAATAACCGAGGGCACGCCATCGTTATTCCGAAGCCGCATTTCGAAAGTATTTACGTTCTCCCCGTTGACCTCTTTGAGAAGACAAGTGCCCTAGTTCGTCAGGTGACGCTGGTCATGAAGTCTGTCTATGATTGCGCCGGCACTTCGTTTCGACAGCATAACGAGCCAGCAGGAGGACAGTCGGTTTGGCACTACCATGTAAATATTTTTCCTCGGTATCCGGATGATCGCCTAGTTTCACTCGCAGAGCGAAAGTTCTATGCTGATCGACTCAAAAAGGCGCTAAAGGTTTGAGTTTGCGAGAGGTAGTGTGGTTCCGGATAGCGCAATTTGTAATTCATGCTTTGAAGGTATTGAAGTTCAAGACTTCGGAACTTTTGCCGTTGCATAAATGATTGTTCACGATGAATTCGAGTGTTCCAAGAGTCCCTGTTTAGGTGTTTTTCGATCTCTTTGCGTCTTTAGAAAAATTTCTGACAGATCCCAGGCTGAAGTGAAAGCATTCAACCCAGGCGAGTCGTTGGATTACCCAGGCAATCTAGGGTTCATGGCCGTCGAAGCGGCCGCGAAATGAATCCGACTTTCGCTCAAGGTGAGTCATTCGCTGAAACCGAACCTAAAAGGTACGCAAGAGAGAACGAACTTCCTCTCAACCGATGTTGAAGCGTGTTCCCGAGTAGGCGTCGCGTGCTTTTCAGTTCGCAGCCAGTTCCGTGTTGCACTGAAGTTTGCCGTGCATCTCTTCGCTCAGTTTTTTGATTTCGATGGAGAGGGCTTTGATGAGTTCGGTCATGACCGTGTTTTGTTTCATCAGCACTAATAGCTGCTGGGTTTGATCGACAGCTATTTCCTGTTGTTGAGAGCTTGCGACAGCGATTGTTTCCCGATGCATGGCATCGGCGTCGGCGTGAGCCTTGTCGCGATCCGCTTGGCGGGTCTGCGCAAGGAGTATGAGGGGCGCGGCATAGGCGGCCTGAAGGCTGAATGCGAGGTTGAGCAAGATAAAAGGATAGAGATCGAAATGAACTGTCCCTGCGGTATTGAGGGCGATCCAAATAAAAACGATAATCGTTTGGCCTACCAAGAAGGCAGGTGTGCCAAAAAAACGGGCGAAGGATTCGGCGCGAAGCGCAAACCAGTCGCTACCGAAGACACTCGCCAAATGGACATGCGGTGCATGGAAGCGAAAATGTGACGCCTGGGCGGATGAGGAGAGGGGTGGGACCGAGGGGCTCGATGGATTCGTCATAGTTGTATGTTTTGTTCCCGAAGCATTCTCCGCGCAACCCCTTTCAACCGGGTAATCGTGAACGGGCGCGGAGTTCAGAATAGCTTAGAGCCATTCTTCCAAAAGACCAGTTTGGATTCTCTGATATGAAAAAAATTCGAGTGATTCGAAGAAAACTCATTGATGAACTTGAAGACGCCAGTGCAGTCAGGGACATAGTCGTCCCATACAATAACCCCTTCGGGAGCAAGCATCCTCATGGCCTTATGGGTGTCGTTCTCGACAATGAGGTAGTCATGTCCGCCGTCGATGAAAATGAAGTCCATTTGCTTTTCAAACGGCAGTGGGTCGAATTGAAGGGAATCACCCTGGTGAACGTTGATTCTCGGGTTGTTCGCGATGATATCTCTGACATAGCTTGAAAGGTGGCGAGTTGTCAGGTCCAGAGAGTCGATTCTTGTTTCTGCGCTCGAATTCAGAAAAAAATGAAGCAAGCTGCCACCATGCATGAGGCCAAACTCAAATACTCTCTTGGGCTTGCAACGGTGAAAGAGGGCGAGGAGCGCTAAGAGGTCAGCGCTTTCCATGAGTAAAAATCGTTCCTGAAAATCCAGCTCCAGATCAGCATAGTGAATTGATGATATTTTGAAAGTATCCGACTCTGAACTGGGGATGGATACGG
>JAYVNB010000070.1:0-6531 GCA_043759365.1 Bacteriovoracaceae bacterium
TTTCCCGAAAGCGCGGTGCAGAAAGCCACTGACGATTTTGTTCGCGACCTGTACCGGGCGCGCGAGCGGGGCAAACCAGGAACGACTCCGCCCAGTCCCTCCGCGACCGGTGCCTTCCGACTTCCGACAGGCCTGCTTCTTTCCTCAGCCTGGGCCTCTGAAGTCGAAGCTTTTCGCGTGAGCACGGCGAAGTCTCAAGAGATCAAAGAGAAGCTCCGCTCTCGTCTGGACGAAGTCCTCATCCAGAAGCGCGCCGGCGTCTTGGGAGAGTCGGATCTAGGGAGCGTCGTGATCCATGATCCCTCGCAGCTCAAACCCCTCTTGGTTGCCAAAGTTCAGCGCCTGGTCTCCGAAGAAAACAGGGACCGCAATGCGCTCTACGAAGAAGTCCTCGCGGCCAACGCTCTTCCACCCGCGCGACTGAAGAACGTTCAAAAGAGTTTCGCCCGCTCCTTCCAGGCCGAGTCTCCCAGCGGGACCTGGGTCCAAGATGCCGATGGAAAGTGGACCCAGAAGCCCTGAAATAGTTTTGGACCCAGTGAAACATCCTTCATCCGCGAGCATCCCGACGGAGTCTCTATCCTCCGGGATGCTCGCGGAAAAAGGATGATTGACCTCATCCGCGCATCCATCTCAGCCGCTTCCTGCGCCGAGCACTCTCCCAGCCCACCCTCGGAACATCCAGTCCCGAAACGGTCCGCCCTTTCTTGGACGGTCGCAGAACATTCCGATGTCCTGCCAGCCGAGGTCGTGTGCACGAATCCCCCGCCTCCCTTCAAAGCAACCGGCGTGCCCTTTTCGGTATCGTGATATCTGACGAGTTTCCAGTGACGAAGACCCGAGGTTCCGCCTAGGAGTTTTTCAGTTGTCGAACCTTTGATCAGATGAATTCGAGCTAGACGGCCGGACCAAGTGCGGTCATTCTGCCTGCCGCCGCACGAAGCGGAGGAGTAAGACCATGGAGCGTTTGTCCACCCCTGCCCACCCGATCGTCGAAACCGGCTCCGCGCCCGCGTTCAGCGCCGCGTTCCACGCGATCCAGGAGCTGGCGACCGAGAGCTCCCGTGCGACGAAAAAGCCTCGGAAAAACCGAGCTCCGCGGACTTACCGTTGTCCCGATACGATCGACTGGCTCGACCAGATGCAACCGACTGGATCCCGCCGTTACAAGGCCAGCTGATCCGTTCCTGTGAGGTCCAATGAGGTCCTGTGGGATCAGGGCTTCATGGCGATCAGACTCGCGACCGCGTCCTTACCGTCATTGGTTTCGCGGTAAACCAGGATTTTGAAATCTTTGAAAAGTTCACGGAGCTCGTCCTTGGCGAGCAAGTAGTCGCGCCGGATCCCTTGACCGTCCGGGTTTTTCAACTGCTCCACCGTGTAATTCTCGAAAACGATGATGCCTCCGTGCTTGAGGCCCGATTTGATCTGGGGCACGAGGGAGCGCAGTAGGAACTGGATGTTCACGATCAATTCGTAGCTGTCGGGCTTGATCTTGTAATGGTTCAAGTCGGCGTTGATCGTGTTGATGGTGACGTGGTTATTGCGGGCGAGACGCTTGGCTTTACGGATGGCCACCTCCGAGTAATCCACGCCGTCGACGCTGAACCCCTTCTTGGCCAAGAAAACCGCGTTTCGACCTTCGGACATGGCGATGTCCAAGGCTCGCCCCACTTTGAATTGATGAACGTTGTCTCGGACGAAGGCCGCGGGTTCCGTTCCGTAGACATAGGCGGAAGTGTTGAACTTGGCGTCCCAGTGACTTCGATCCTCTTCCGAGTCCACACCGGTGACCATTTGATAGGCGTTCGAGCCCTTCGGAGTGATTTCGGCCGACCCCGCCCATCCGGGCCGCGTCAAGAAGCTCGATGCGAACATCCCGGCCAGCGCAATTGACACACCGAATAGGGCTCTGTATACCTGAAGTACTATGTTCGGCATTTCTGGTGAGCATCTCGTCATCTTGGGAATTATTTTACTCTTCTTCGGCCCACGGCGTCTACCCGAGCTCGGGAACACGATGGGAAAAGCGATGAAGAATTTCAAAGACGCTCTTTCCGGCGTCGAAGAAGCCAAGTTTCGGCATTTGGAAGAAGAGAAAAAGGCGAATCACGCCCTTCAAGCCGCGCAAGAGGCTCAAAGCGCGCACACTGCCGCCACCCAATTGGCTGCCGATGCTTCGAGCGCGCCGTCGACTGCTACCCCGACTGGCCCCTCGACTGGCACCAAACCCGACTCGGGTTCTTCGACACCTTCCGTTTAGGCTTCTTGATCAGGTCCCAACCGGTGCTTGCAAACCTTCGGGAGCGAAGGCAAATTGCTCAATACCATGGCGTTTCATGACCGCTTCTCCACTTACTTCGATCGAGAAGTTGCTCAGCTGGCCGCCCGATCCTTGGCCAACGGTGTTGGCATCGAGTTCAGGATCCGGGACGAGGTCGGTTCTTCTGAGGAAGTCTTCCACTTCACTCGCGAATCGGGACGAAACAAAGTAGTCACCGGTCCTGCCATCACTCCCGAGGTCGTCTTCCAAATCTCTTCAGCCGCCGCCGAGCAAATCTTGGCCGATCCTTCCGACGAGATCGCGGCCATCGGGATCCACATCGCCAAGCTCATGGTCTCGACCGATGCCAACCTGCGAGTCAGTGCTCGCCTCAAGGTGGGCTTCTTCGGTCTCTTCACCCAAGGTTACTTGGGCGTCCTGAAAGAAGGCGGCACCGGCTTCGCGGCCTTTCTCGCTTCCAAGGGCTTGAACGGGATCGACGCGATCAAGACCGTGATCAAAAAACTGAAAGGTTCCGTATGATTTTGGACGAGAAGAATTTCACGAAATACCTGAATCGCCACGAAATCGATGCCGCGGTTCAAGCTCTCGCCCAAAAGATCAACCAGGACTACGAAGGCAAGTCCGTGGTGCTCGTCGCGGTCCTCAAAGGGGCAATCGTGTTCGCGGCCGATTTGATTCGTCATCTGAAGATCGAAAACGAGATCGAATTCGTCCGTCTCTCCAGCTACGGCAAAGCCCGGACGTCGTCCGGAACGGTCACCCTACTCCAAGACATCTCCAGCGATATCCGCGGAAAGCACATCTTGATTCTGGAGGAGATCATCGACAGTGGGCGCACCCTTCAGTTCCTCTACGACCGCTTGAAAGCCTCCGGCCCAGCCTCGGTGGAGATCGTGACTTTGCTCGACAAAGCCTCCAAGCGCGTCGTCAATGTTCCGGTGAAATACGTCGGGCGTCCGATCGACGACCAATTCCTGGTCGGCTACGGCCTCGATCTCGAGGAAAAAGCCCGGAACCTTCCGGACATTTACTACCTCAAATACCCGAACTGACGCTCTCGCCCGGTCCCTCGCTGGGTCTTAGAGCTCGAAGTCGACAGTTACTTTCTTCAAGTTGGTCAACTTCGTGTCCCGGACCTCGCCTTCCACGCATTTCATGAGGGAGCGAGAAAGCGTGTGGTGGAAAACCGGGTCCACGGTGAGCTTCTCGAATTTGCCTCCCATGTACTCCGCAGTGAACTTCCAAGCGCCGAGCTGCAGCGGATTCGAAACGCCTTCGGCTTCATAACAAGCTTGGATTTTCTTGCCCGCCTCGTTGACCTCGTCGAGGTCCCGGGAGTCGCGCACGGAAGTGTGAACGAGCCACTGGAGTCCGCGGTAGGGGGTCGAGAGCGCTTGAGCCACCGGCTGTCCCGTATAGGCTGAAACTACCCGATGGGTCGCGATCGAAGGAAGCTTGGCGAACGCCGCTTTCACCCTGGCCTGGGTTTCCTTGCGGTCCAATTGGTGGAAAGTGGCGCGCGTTTTTCCCTCGGTCATCTTGATGAGGATCGGCGCCATCACAGTGATCGCTCCGTCCTTGACCTCGAAACCCGTCGGAAAAATGTCATTCAGTTCAAATGTCCGCCCGCTCCCGCAGTAGAAGGTCCTCATGCGGTAACTGCCGGCCGGCGCTTCGAGAAACAAGCTGTCTTGACCACGCTGGAGGGTGACATCGTACTCGCGCATCGAATCATTGAAGCGGAAAGTGAGCTGGCAATCGAGCCGGTCAACCGCGGAGTCCTGGGCCTGGAGCTCGAAAGGGACGATCAGGCCAGTTACGTCTCCTGCCCGATCTGCGGTGACAGGTCTGAGTCCCTGGCTGCTCGCGCAGGCGTTGAGGAGAGTGCCGAGGACCAAGAGCGCCAATACTTTGTGCATCCCTCCGTTTTAGAGGACAAAAGGGTCGGCTTCAAGGCTTGTGATAGAATCTGGGGAATGAGGCGAAGGGACTGGACCTGGAGCGGAATGACTTGGGGACTGGCGCTGGGGTTGAACTTCGCTCACAGTGCCTCTGCGGAGCCGACTGACGTGCCTTCGGCCGAGTGCCCCCAGAAAACCGAAGTGGTCTGCGAGCGCAACGGCACCAAGTTCTACGCATCCACTCCCTGTGCCTGCTCCGATCAAGGCGGTAAAGTGGCCTTCGCTGACCCTCGGACGCCCGAGTCCGGACCGGAAGCTCCGAAAGAGATCTGCTTTGGAAAAGGCTGCGCTGCGCTCGCGGGTCCTTCCAATCTTTCCGTGGAACTTGAATCCGCCCCCCCTGCTTCCACTCTCGGTCCGATCCGGATCCCCATCAGTCCCACCCCTCGCGTCCCGGCGCGCGAATTCACTTGGAAGTCGTTGGACCGTCCCGAGGTTCAAGTTTTCTGTCGCTGGAGCTCTTCGCTCGATTGCAAAGAGGGCAAACCCTGCACGGCGTTGGCCACTTGCGATCGATGGACTCCTGCAGGCGGTACATTGGAGTCAGCTCGCATCCGAATGACGTGCGAGGGCACTGCGAAGTCGCTCACCGAACCGACGCCCTGCCTCCGCGTCAAATTTCCTTCCGGTCGAATCCCCGCGTCGGAGCTGCTTCCTTCGGTCGAATAGGAACTCCTCCTGTGGCCAGACGGGGGGCATGACCGCTCCGAAAATCTCCCTGCTTCGAACCCGACTCGGCCTCACTTCTCTGCCGGCAACCCATTCTGGAGTCCGGTACTACAAAATTCAGTACTTCACTCCCGACCTAACCGCAGCGGCAGGACTCGCGCTTAACCTTTCCTTGAACTGATTCAACGAATTCAAGTCTCCGCCATCGCCGGACGAGTCATCAGCTGGTGAAGCACATCGGGAACGCTCGAGTCCCCTTGGATCAAGGACGCCACACCTTCCGTGATCGGCATGTAGATCCGGCGGGCCTTGGCGAACTCCCAGACGCTTTGGGAAGTCTTCACTCCCTCGGCCGTGCTGCCGAGCTCGGCTAGGATTTGCTCCAGTTTTTTTCCTTGTCCGAGTCCGAATCCGACTCGGTAATTGCGCGAAAGCGGGCTTGAGCAAGTGGCGAGGAGATCACCGACCCCAGCCAAGCCCAGAAAAGTCGACTGCTCGGCACCCATCGCCACTCCGAACCGGACCATCTCGGCCAAGCCGCGTGAAATCAGCATGGCTCGCGTGTTCCAGCCGAGCTGAAGCGCATCGAGCGCACCCGCCGCGATGGCTAAAACGTTCTTAAGAGTACCGGCCCATTCGACCCCGATCACGTCCGAAGCCCCGTAAACGCGGAACCGCTCGGTGCTCAGGATCATTTGACCGGCACTGACGACTTCCGCGAATTGGGAAGCCACCACTGTAGCGGCAGGCTCGCCCCGCGCGACTTCGTCGGCCAGGTTCGGTCCACTGACCACTCCGACTCGAGGAGAAGGAAGCTCCTCGCGGAGGATCTCGGAGACCCTTTTCAAGGTTCCTTCCTCGATCCCTTTGGTCGCGTGGAGCACCACTTCGTCGCCATGGAACAAGGGCGCGAGCAGCTTGGCTTCTGCCCGGCAGAACTTGCTCGGCAGGCACCAGATCACGCCTTGCACTCCGCCCTCGAAAACGCGTTCGGGTTCAGAAAGCGCCCGAATATTGCCACTGAGGGAGAGGCCTGAGACGTACCTCGGGTTCGCTCGGGTCGCGTTCATGGAGCGTGCCCGCTCCTCTTCGCGCACCCAGAGCCGAACGTCGTTGCAGTTCTTGGAGGCAAGGTGCGCGAGCACCGTGCCCCAACTCCCGCCGCCGATGACGGCGACCGCCGATTTACGCCAAAAATCCTTTTCGGTCATGGATCCTCTGCAGCCCGTAGCCGCTCAATCGATTGCGATAGTAATAGAGCAGGTTCATATCTTCGGTCCAAATCGCGCCTTCGCCGATCCGGACGACTGCATGCTCGTGAAAAAGGCCGAGGTTCTTCACCCCGTCCAGCACCAGGGCACGGACGTCGGCGGTCTTGAGTTCGGCACTCAGGTAGAGCTTGCCCTTCTCGGCGAACTCGATGAGTTTTCCGTGAAAATAATCGGCCTCCTGGAGGAAGCTCTCGAGCGGAACCGAGCGCTGAGCGAGCGAGAGCCTGAGAAAACGGTAGAGATCGAGATCCGGGTAGACCTTGCGAAGCGTCTCGAAAAAAGAAAATGCCACGAAATGGGAGCTCAGAACCGTGTTCTCGCGGTGGAACCGATTCCCGATCTT
>JAYVNB010000071.1:0-18926 GCA_043759365.1 Bacteriovoracaceae bacterium
CGCGAAGCTCGGAACTGGTTTGATTCTTAGGTGCCCGCCCTACGAGCCCATGCCCCAAGCCCAGCACGCCCTTCTTCTTCCACCGAGCGATCATCCGGCTCATCTGACGTTCACTCTTGCCCAGGGCCGACGCCGCCTCTTTCCGGCTTAACCTTCCCGCTACGAAGTCCCGGACCACTTCATCCCGATTTAAAGTCCCTTGGCTCACGAAAACTCTCCCGCCTATTGATCCCTTCATCCTTGGATCCCCCGTCCCTGGGTCCAAGACTAAACTGATCAACTACGAGACACTTCTCCTGGCCCGTTACACGGGACACTTTGGCTGGCCCTTCACACTGACCGATTCACAGACCGATTCACGAAGGATTCAAGTCAGCCGTGGAAATCGCCCAAGCCGACCGAAGGGCCGAGTGGCGGCGTTTTAACTGGATGGCGATGACTCATGGTGTTAAACCGTGGCCACTTCGTTATTCATCGACTCTTAGGAGTACACCATGTCCTTGAAAGTGACCTCTTTCGCTGCCCTGCTTGCAACTCTCATCAGCACTCCCAGCTTTGCGTTGGTTCGGCTCTTGGACAGCTGCCAAACCTCCAACGCCCAGTACAAAATTTCCATCCTCGACAACCAGGGAACCGGACGCGTTCGCACTTCGAACTTCGGTGCAACCATCACCGACTCACAAGGGAATGTGGTGGGAAGTTACGCGCTCAAAGGAGAGCGCGGAATGTCGATTAGCTTCGGTCGTTTCCAGTACCTGGATAGTGCAAGCAACGGCGCGAGCTTCCGCCTCGCCTACCCTTCGACGAACTTTCGTTTCACGACTTTCAAAGCCGTGCTCTCGAACGGTACGACTGTGAGCGACGATAACCTTCGTTGCAACAGCAACCGTTGACTCGACCCGGGTCTCGGTGGCGGTTGGGTTAAGACTTGGAGTCCTGGTAGTTCGTGAGCAATCCGACCGCGATGATGATCAATCCCATGGCGATGTAGACGGAGCGTGCGGTGACGTTCTCCGAGAATCCCAGCACCCAAGGCGCGACCACGAGGACCGGCCCCACGATCGTCTCCACCCCTTTGTGAAGTCGAACGGGAATGATCTTCAGCATCCCCATCGGGAACGCAGTGAGCAGAGTCATCAGGAGATGGATCCCTGCCAGTGCGTAGCTGAGGATCATCGGGACGCCACCGAGGCCGAAAACCGTGGGGATCGCGGCGAACGCGATCACTGTGATGTAGTCGAGGAGTCCGTGGTTCTTGAGTGAGATGACCTTCATAGGATCATCAGCGAGATGCCGATCCCGTAGTGGTTGAGCTTGAACGGGTCAGAGGCGATATCGGAACTGGTTACGCCCACGACCCTTTTCGAATAGGTATGGGCACCGTACACAAAGTCCAGGGTGAGCTCGGGTGCGATCGACCATCCCAGGAGCAAAGTAAACCCTTTGGGGTTCGTGTAGGAAGTCAGATTGCCGGAAGCGTCGGCGTTGGCGACGCTGTATTTTCCAATGACTTCATAAGAGGACTGAACAAGGATCGGTCCGAGCGCGATCGAGGCACCGGGACCGACCAAGTATCCCTTCCCGCGAAGATTGGTATCGGAAACCGCGGAGGGCTCAGTCGTTTGTCCGACGATTTGATATTGTCCCATGACTCCCAAACTCGCCCAGCCGAACTGCCAGCTGGGCATGACACGGACATCAAGCTCGTTCATGGAGCGACTGGCGAGAGTGGTCGCAGTCGAGGCCTTGCCGAGTCCAAAGTCCACTCCTGCGAGGAGCCCCACGCCAGCCAGGGCAGAGGGGCACGAGAGGCTCATGGCACAGAGGGTTCCGGCGGTGAGGCGAGTCAGTAAACGAAGCCGTGAGCTGCGCTGATCGGTCATGTTTTTGATCCCATTCTTGTCATGAGTATACTGAAGCCGAAGGCGAAATCTTTTGTGGGTATATTGACGGTAGAGTGGAGTGAGTTGACGTTACGAGTCGTGGATTCGCGATTTGAGTGCGCGATAACGTTCAAGATTCAAACGGCATCTGCCGCTAAAACAATCATGAGGAGTCAGATATGCGCTCACCTGCGAAGTTTTTGCTGATCATCGTTGCGGTCACCTGCTTGAATGCGTTCGCCACGAGCTGCGGGAAGCTGGGCGGCCACGGTCCTCAGTCGGGGAACACCAGTGGACTGAAAAACTCCATCTATCCCGCGCTTACCGAAAAATGACGACTCCAACCCGTCTGGAGAGTAACTGAGATGCGCCGCTTTGATCAAAAATCCTTAGGCCTCTGGGCAGTCGCTCCCCTTCTCCTCTTGGCCTCGACGGCCTGGGCGGTGAACGACGGCGGCACCGGTATCTCGACTTCGTACAATCGGTTTTGGGGAGATCAAACTGCCCGGAACGGAATCGAATCCTGCGACTTCACGGCCCTCGACGACTCCTCGAACGGGGGCTTCGTCAATGTGGGCAATTCCATCCTTTGTCGGCTGAGCGTGACTCTCGGGATCAGCGGTGCGACTGGCACGTCTGGAGTCACCGGGAGCTACGCTCCGGTCGGCACCACTGGAATGACGGCCTATCTTCATGCGGTGGTGAGCGGTTCGCCGGGAACCGCCGGTTTCAGCGGTTTCGATTATCTCGCGGAAGTTTGGAGTTGCGTGGATGGCGGGAGTACCGACTGCACCAATCTCGCCAATTTTTCACGATACGCGCGCTTCAAGTGGACCAAATCTGGCGTGAATGGTGAAATCAACCTAGGCAACGCGTCCATCGCAGGCGACTACGCGATCACCTGGGATCTCGGCAAATCGACCGGCAGTCGCTATCTTGAAGCCAAGATTGCGCTCTCCAACGTCAATTGGTACGGTCGAAACGACAGTACGGATACCCTCATTAATTCGACGTTCGTCCAGACTTACCTTCCCGGCGGTGCACCGAGTTTTCGATGGCGGCAGAACTTCAATCTGACGACGAACGACGTCGGCTATGCGCGGACACTGGTGATGAACCTCACCGACGTCACCAAGAACGACGCTCCCACTTATGGTTGCGCTACACGGGTGCGCCAAGAGACTGATTGGCAATACACCATTGTCGGCGGCGGAGTGTGTCCCTCGGTTTCGATACCGAACTACCCGAGCTATAGTGTCGCGGACGTCGCTGCGTTCACTTCAGGCAACATCGGGTTCACCTGGGGCACGATGACGCTCCATCCAGCCAATCTCTGATTGAAAAATCAACGAATGTATTGGGGAAGGTCCCAGCTTTGCTCAAAACCTTCCCCAGGGCCTCGGTTGGGCTCATTCAGTTCGAAGAACAAATATCAGCCCCGTAAGTCAAGCACTCCCCCGGAGTAAGGTTGGTGAAACGATCTGCACGACTCGTGCAGTTCTGATAGCAGCTTGGGTTTTGACCGCAAAAATCCTGCCCGAAACTCAAGCAATCACCTGGGGTGAGATTGGTGAAACGATCCGCACGGGCATCGCACCTTTGGATACAAGTCACGGGCACTCGATTGAACCCGGGGCCGCGTCCCCCTGGAAAAATGGGCTGACCCGGAAGACCTGGTGTAATCGGAACAGGGCGAGCGGGTGGATTGGGTTGTGCCACCACGGTTGAAGTGCAGGAGTAGGACTGCCCATCGACGATCGTCGTGAAATCATCCGCGTGACTCGAGCGGATCGAGCCGGTGAAGCTGGTGATGGACACCATAGTAAGCAAAGCTAATTTAATAAATTCTGGCGATTTCATGGAGGACTCCTGTTCGTTAGCAGAGGGCGGAACTGCCCTCCTCACTAGCTAGGAGCGTTCTAACAGACGATGATTTGACTCGGTGCATAGCTGTTGTTACCGAATTACGAATGTCGTTATGATTTGTTACGGCGACTTTCAAAGTGGCAATCCATGCGGAGTTTTTTTCATTCGACCCTGCTCCAGGCAGTTCGCTACGCGGTACGGGGTGGACGGGCTCATCCACTGCGAGGGTTGGACCTATCAGGATGACAATCCTGATGCGCTGTTATACCGAAAACACTACACGAAAGAGGGCCTATCCCGATGAAACTCGTACTTGCGGCAATAATTTCGATCCAGGGTTTGTGCGGTAGCTTTGATTCCCAAGCAGCTGACCTTTGCTTTCCTTCGGCTACTGCGACTGCGGCAAAAGTCCTCGAGGACAAAGGTTACCACCGGACCGGAAGCACGACTTACGAAGTGGTCGCTTCGAGTTTCGGGCCGAACCTCCAGTGGAAAACGGTCACGGCCTATCGATACGAAAACGAAGGCGGCCAAATCGCTTACGCCACTTGCGATGGGACCCGCGAATACGGATTCAAGCCTGGGACCCAGCAGTTATCCGGAGGATGGTTCCGCTGGGAATGCCCCTTCGCAGGGTGCCGTGCAGCCGATCGAAGTCATGTCCTCAAATCTGCTTCGTCGGCTTCAGTGCTCGTTCAGGATTTCACGCTCGGAAGGCGATATGGCGAGGATCAGCTCTCGATCCAGGTCGATCTTAAGGCCCCTCCGGCCTACACCGATTGCACCACTCGTCCAGGGCCCTCGGTGGTTTGCACGAGCCATCCCGAAAAGAAGGGGACATTCGTCCTGACTCGGCAAGAGAACATCTGGTCCGATTCGCGCGCGGACGGGCTCGGCGGCAGGATTCAGGAAATTCAACTTCAGTTCAACTCGACCGGCGACTGGATCGGCGCATCCGTCCTAGTCCCGCCCTTCGACTTTTTCAAACCCGTCGCAGTTGAACCGCCGTCCCTTGGCGAAACGCTCCTCATTGAAGACCTTCCTGCTCGCTCCGGTATCCGTACGATCCCCGATCGAGTGCGCTTCTCGGGGGGAGAGGCCCGCCAATTGCGAATCGTAAATCACTCATCCTTTGACGTTGAAGTCACAGGCGCTTCGGTCCCGAGGAGTGTGCTGCTTCAGGATGGAACTCACGGGCGCACTGACGAGGAGTCGGTGTCGGTGTCGGCTCCGTCTTCGCTCAATTTGAGCCCCTATCCTGGTTCGACTCTCGTAGTGGATTTGGGATTGAGGTGACTGAATCGCCCATACGACTTCTCAGTCGACACTGACTAAAAAAATAGCGTGCCGCGAATTGGATTCGCGGCACGCTCAGTGAAGACTCATCTCAATGGATTCAAGATCCCGAGTTCAACGCCTCAAGCCGCGGGCGGCTTTTCCGACCGAGTACTCGACTGCGCGACCTGCTTTCGAAGCGGAGTAGCCTACGGGCTTCGCATCTTTATGGAGCGAATATCCGATCGCTTTTCCCGCCTCCGAAACCCAGCTTGCTTGCGCCGGTAGACTGATACCCAGCATCGCTAAAGCGGCTACGCCAATAGACACCAGGGTCAGGACTCGAGCATGGATGGTTTGCTTTTTCATTCTGTGCTCCTTTGGCTCGTCCCCAACTTCGGGATGCGGGTGTTGATGAAGCCACCACCACGGAGGAGTTTTCAGCCTCCGAATGGTCACGAACGGTGGGCAGTTGCTGGGGTGCAGGTTGCAAATCGTCGACCAGCCAGAAGCGGGTGAATTTCTTGGGGACTCTCCGGCACCAGAGGAGAAGTACCCCCGCGTAATTCTATTCTTGTTCCATTTTGGTTCGCGATCGATCGAATGTTCGCGTCGAAGTCCCTCTTATTTCATCGCGGCGCGGATCGGGCCTGACCCGCCGTTGACGGGCGAAGCTGAACTGGCGTTGAAAATTGAAAGAACCGTGGGAAAAATCATTCGCGCGGTCCAGAAGGTTCCCGAGGGATCGGCTAAGCCGGTCGCTTGATTGATGGGGAGGGGATCAAACGGTTGAAAGCTACTCTGGGGGAACTGGGCGGCGAAGAGACCATCGGGTCCGCGCTGGATTTCGCCAACCACTTTACCGCCGTTCACACCCGCGCCCGCCATCAATAGGGTCTTTGTCATTTCATGATGCCCGGTTCCTGACCCCGTGATTCCGGGACCCCCCGCCCACAGGAGCTTGTCCCGGTCGAACTCGGTGCCCAGCATCAGCGTGGTTACTGAAAGTAGGCTCGAACCCGCCGCGCCTGGAAGCGGCGTAGCCTTGAGGTTACGGATTATTTTTCGGAAACAAGTGTAGACCGCAAGTGCTTGGACGCAGTCCTGATCCCAGTAATTGTGGAAATCAGTTTGTGGCATCGGCAAGTCAATCACCGCCGCCAAGTCTTTGCGGATCGCGAATTCGGCCAGCGCGTATCTAAATGCGATCTTCTGCAAGGCGTCCACATAGGGATCGTAAGAGTTGGAGCCGAGGTCGGCTGCGGTCATCGATTTCATCCGCGGAAACCAAGTCGTGAAGATGTGGGTACTGTACATCGACATGATCGCGACTTTGTAGTCGTTCCAGAGAGCGGTGAACTCAGGGGAAACCGCGTAGCCCGTTGACGAGAGCGCGTAGGCGTCCTGATTTCCCTGCAGGAAACCCTGTAGACTGGTGCGGGATCGGCTCAGTTGAAGGACTGCCAGAGCGCTAGCGCCGGCTTTGGCGATCGCGTCGTTCATGAACTGCCTTCTCTGGGCCGGGAGGTCTGAAGCGCTCAGGCTTGTGAGATCGCCCCAAGCGCCCGAGTCTTTGACGTTGATCGGCAAGGCGGGGCCGCCGAGCGGACCGGATTGGTTGAACATCTCGTTCGGGTTGGACTCGCAGATGGAGAGATAATGAAGCTTCTTGTTTCCATTGCGTGCAGCCAGGATCGAAGCGACGAGTGCCGGGTAACTGGCTGATTGATTGCCGGTGGTCCCGGTCTGATCGAGCCGATTGCCGGTGCCGTGACCGCCTTCGGGCTGTCCCCCGCGCAGAATGCAGATTTCCGCCAAATCCTCGGGGCTGAAAATGTTCGCGAGCGGTCCCATCGTATGCGCGGCTGAACGAGTCAGGGGGTGAACTTTGCAATACTGCTCGGCCGGGTTGTTCGGATTGTAGTCGGGGAACCGGATATCCCAGCGGGGATCTCGGGCGTTGGCCATGCCGTAAGGAGATGGATTTTGGAACGGGGCCAAAATATCGTCGGACTTCAGAAATGAGAGGTTCCCGTTCTGGGAAGTGACGAGCGAACCACCGCTCGTGCGTGCAAGCTTCAAGATTTCATTGGTTGGAACCGCGTTGAACCCCACCAATGAATCGTAACCGCCTTGGATCATGATGTTGACGAGGTACCTGCGTTTAGTGGGGTCCGGCACGGGGACTTCGGCTGCGGCCGCCGCCGTCGCCCTTCCGAGCGCGATCAGGGCCGCACTGCTGATGGTACGTTTCAAGAACTGCCGGCGATCAGGCTTGGATGGTTTCATTTTCAATTCACGCCTTGGTAAAACGGACTCATCACGATGGCTCGGACGAGCTGGTTGTAATTGTAACGGTAACTGGTCGAGAAATCGCTTCCCAGCTTCTGGATGAAAGCCTGTTCATCCGCACCTTCCGGCGCTCTGCCAAAAATCGATAGAAAAGCCTGCTTTGCCGTGCAAGCCGCGAATTGGGGGGAGTCAGCGAGAACCCGACCCACATCACGCACCCCGTGGACAGGCTGTCCCAGGAGCGCTCCGTCGGATGCCTCCTCGGCATGCCCCCTCACCCCGTAAGTGAAGCCCCCATCGCCCCGGTCGTAACTGCGAATCTCGCCATCCGCTATGAGGAGTTCCGCGCCCGAATTGATATCGTTTCCGGATTCATCCTTAGCGACTTCGAGGAAGCCCTTGCTCAAGGCCGACGCCAAGGGGTCCATGTTGATGTGGCAAGCATAGCAATTCTGCTTCGGATCGACGTGCTGTGATCCAGTTTTTTCTTTCCGTGGGATGAAGAGCTCGTGGATCGCGCGTTGGCTTTGAGTCGGCGTAAAGTCCGAAACATCACCACAAGTAAAAGTTCGGAAAATCCGCGCAGCGTGGGAGCGGATTTTTACTTCCTGCGGCATCAGGAAAGCGGCTTGGGTGAGGACCCCGGACATCGGTCGTGGTGAGAACCGAGCGGGCGTACCGAGGTAACGCCAATAAAGCGAATAGATCGATTGACTCCAGCCCTCCACCAAGGTTCCCCAGGAGCTTTTCAGCCAGGCATTCGACAAAGTTTGAAAGTTTTCGGCCACGATTTTATGGCGAACTGAGTAACCTGCATCCATCGGAAGGAGGCTGCCCGGTGGATAGGAGGGGAGGCTCATCGCCTGGGTTCGGTAGAGGAGGTCCAGTGCCCCGTGTCCCCAAGTGTAATTGGCAGTGAGGAGCTGGCGGAAATCCAAATTATTCTGGACGATGTCCCGGATCAGCATCGTTGGCTCCTGCTCCATGTCCTTTGAAGCCTCCACGATGGCCTTGAACTCCGGATGGGATTCGCTCGGATACTTGGCAATCCAAGCATTCATGGCGATGTCGTTGTAAGGCGGAGTCTTGGGATAGGCCAAGGTTTCGGTCGCTGCGTCCGGATGAGCTGTTCCGCAGCTATAAGCATCCAAGATGAACGGGTGAGCCAGAAGGTCCTTCCACTGCGCGCCGTGATCGGTCGTTACGTTGCCAGGTTTGCTGATTGCGACCCGATCAGTGTTGCCGTTGAGGATATAGGGAAACTCCCGCTTGTCGGTAACCGTGTCGTAAAAAGGATTCTGCCCCGAGGGAAGGGGGAGAGGCCGGTAGTTGCAAGTCGCGATGAACCGGGTCAAGTCGTTGCAAGCGTACACCGGCGTGTTGGTGTAAAACGTTTTGACCTGGCTGTACCCGGTTTGAGGCACTCCCTGGTACGAACGGATCATCCTGCGTTGGCCAGCCCGAAAGGAGGCCACGGGAGAAAGGGGCGTCTTGGCCAGCGATAAGCGGCTGTCCGAACTATAGGTGTAGATTTTCTTGGCAGGATCAAGCTCCGCGTTCGAAAGAGCAGTCGTAAGGTCGGTCAACTGGGTGGCGAGCTGGGTTCCGTTGCCTAGAGTGATCGAGCCGCCGTGCATAGTCCATATGCCATCGACATCTTTGCTGAAGTACCCGATCGTCTCGAAGTCGTTGACCACGGGATTGAATTGAGACCAGGCGATATTATCCGTGCGTGGCTCGAAGGCTTGAGGAGTGATCGTCGATCCCCCGACGCAATACTCGGAGTCTGTATAAGCCCCGGCGTTTTGGTCCCCGTGAACAAGATAGTCTTTCCCAAATCCAACGGGCGCGTTGGGTTGAACGGCGACTGTGGGATCATTGCGGATCTCGAACTCCTGGCCGCTGATCCCATTGGCGCCGTTCATCGTACCGGAATTGCGCATGGGCCGGAAATCACCCGCATTGAAGTATCGACCGCTGTAAAGGAGGGCACGATCTGTACCAGAAGCCGAAGGGATGGTGAATGAGCGGAAACCCATCCATTCCCAGGCCCAGTCAGTGACGGCTTCGAGATAACCGCCCTCGCTTTGCAAGTTGGTTACGTAACGATCCAAAGTCAGGGTGCCATTCTTGAATGATTTGAAGTCCGCGAAATTGGGCGGTCGATAAGCCAAATCCAATGCGAGGCGACGGATCACGTCTGACGGATCGGGATTGCCCAACCAGAACTGGGGTGCCAGGAGAGCCGCCATGCAAGTCGTACGATCGGCTTCCGCCCGGGTACCTCCTGCAGCCGGATCTAGGATCTTGCTCCGCATGAGCCTAAACGCCTGCACCTCAGGAGAACTCGCAACGTAGGGGTACAGCCAGACGTTCCGGATTGCGGCGAAGGCGGCGAGCGTATCAGGATCGCTTGGCAGAGTTTCGCCCGCCAAAAGGATGCCATTTGTCGAAAAAACTTGGTTCTCCGACGGATCGGAGAGTGAGCAATAATCACTGACCGCGGCACGCAACGCGGACTGGGCGAGTGCGGATACGGACCGGACCGAGGCCGAGCGATCGACGAAGTCGGCTTGGCCCAGTTGGGCACTTAAGCCGTGTCCAGAGGTAAGGGTGGAGATATCCAGTTTAGGGAAGAGTCGACCCAGTCGGATCCCTAAAACCTTGGTCGGGCTGCGACTGAGTGTCCCCAGCCTCTCCGCCGAAAGTATTGCCGTTCCAGCACTCAACGATTTCTCCCCTTGATCCCACCAGCGCTGGATCGCAGAGGTGAACTCGCCGCCATCCGAGATGCACATCGCGCTTCCGCAGTGGCCGTTCATGGATTTAGCCACGAGAACGGACTGGGCGACCGCTCCGAAGTCGACGAAACTCTTCGAGGCTGCGTAGGCGCTCGCGGAATCCCCAGACGCGATCGGAGGCGAGATCGCGCCTCCGTGACAAGACGCGCATCGGCTACGTGCCAATGGGTAAAAATTAATGACGAATGATTTGTATCCGTTGCCAGGACTTCCCGCTGCCGCTCCGTTCGAGGCCGGATTGCGCGAATTCAAAGCGCCCATGAACGGAATAGAAACCTTTGAAGATCCGGTGAAATCGCAGCCCGAGATCAACCCGGCTAAACCCGACAGGGCACCGAAGAAAATAGTGGCCTTAAAAACCCTGGCTCCCCTGGATCTCCCCATGCCTAAATTATGCACGACCGTCAGAGGCTTTTGAATGTGTCAAAAACGACTCAGTTGAAATGCGCATTGCTCGCGTATTGGCTCCCTCAAAATCTACCCCAGGAGTCAGGTGGCAAGGTGGGAGTCGGGCACTATCCAGGGGCCTTGCTGGTTACGGCAGTGAAGTGCTTCACAGGACAATGCAGAGCGGCCAGAGTCGTCAGTCACACCCGGAGCGAACGCGACCAGCGAGCCCTTCGTCATGGAGTTCCCACTTCGGGGAAGAGACGAAAAGTTCCGCTGGTTTTTAACCTGTGCCGTGCCCGTCAAACGCGAAGAAGGCCTAATCTCAGGTTGGATCGGCTCCAGCAGGGACATCGACGATCCGGGGCAGTCCATCGATCCGCTTAAAACCAAGAAACGACTTCGTGAACAGTTTGTTTCAACCTTGACGCATGACCTGAGAAGCTTATTCGTCTTTCAGGTCGACTTGTCGACAGCCTGAACCGCGCAGGCCAAATGATCGAGAACCTGTTGGATGCAAACCGGATCAATGCATGCTGGAGAGCGATTGGGTCTCGAACGGCAGGAAACGGGTTTGGTTTCCCTCGTCACGGCAACTCCCAGTAATCTCACGAGTGTCCTGGGTGATCGATTCGTACTGGATACTCCTGACACTGTCATCAATAGGAGTTGGAACGGCGATCCGTCCCGGAGAATCCTGGAAAGTATTTGTTTCAATGCTGCCAAATATGGGCTCGACTGCAGTCCCATTACGAATTCGAATTCGTCAGACTTCGCAGACGGCAGTGTTCAGCGTCCATAACTTCGGAAATTCGACTCCTCCCGATCAGGTTTCAACATCTTTTGAACCTTATCGGCGGGCCGTCAACCAAGGCGGACCGGGTCTTAAGCGGGTGCGTGGATTTACCGAGGCGCATGGGGAAACCGTGACTCTCGAGAGCAGTCCCGACCAAGGAACCTCCTTTACGGTGACATTGCCAAAATCATCGCAATGAAGTGGTTTTTTAAGCGAGTTAAGCACTTGACTCGTTCAGGTAATGCTCGTGGCCTAGGTCATCCGCGCGGGTCCTTTTCGCAGTCATCGGTGAATCGAGGAGTACTGTTCGTGAACCGTGATTCCCCCCGACCAAGGAATGTAGCTCGCCGTCAACATGGCCAAGTAGTCCTTATAGCGAAAATTCATCAGGGCGACCGTCATCGTTGGACCCGAGAGTGCCTGCTGCGTGAAGTCGCCCATCGCCTCGGTCGGCTGACCCAGACGTTTCTTCAGACTATCGGTTAAACCCTGCATTAATCCCGAGGCCTCCGAGCTGTCGAGTTTTCTCCGAAAAACGTCAACGGCGACCAGCCTGTCGGCAGGATCAAACGCCAAAGTCAGCAGATGAATGGGCCGAACTCCTCTCACGGGTGTGAATGCAGCAGGATTTACATCGGGACACCTGAGGAAACGCATGCCTTTGACTTGTAACTGACAGGCGATTCCCCGACTCCTGGCCCATGCAAGGGCTTCGGGTACGCTCGTCACATCGAGCTCAAGCCCCTCCAGGGCCGGGCGAATGCGCGCGAACTGCGCGCCAGCCAGCGCTTGCACTCCGAGTCTTCGGCTCGCCTCGACTTGTGTTGCGGTCAGTCCGCTCCGATCCAGAGGACATGCAACCCCCATCCAGGTCAGGATTTTCATCCCCATCGGGAGCCCTCGGCCCATCGGCGTATGCAAAAATCCGATCCCGCCGAGGGCCACTCCCACAAGCACAAGGATGACAAGTGCTCCCCGCATCCAACCTGAGGAAACTTGCTTGAAACTCATCCGGGCCTCTCTCCGTGGGAAACCTATGATTCAGGGACTCGAGATTGGACTTGGCGAAGGACTTGGACTAGATGAAGGCGTGGCACTGGGCGCGGCGACGGAGCAAGCGACGGCGGGTTGATTCGCAGGCTGCCCCGGCTGAAAATCGAAGTGCTTTTGGGATGCTGGCGGTGCAACGATCTGCGGCTTGAAGCCAACCAGAAGCCCAGCCACCGTGCCGATGTCCGCATCGCTCACGCCGTCCTTTTTCATCACGCTGCCCACATCCGTGATGAACTGGTCAAAGACTTCAGGGTTTACCCCGATGTCCGCGTGGGTCGCCGTCATGTCCTCGCAATCGTAGGTTTGCCCTGGGATAGACCGCGAAGGGATTCCAGAAACCGTCTTCGTACCGTTATAAGGAGAGGGTCCACCAAAGGCTGCGGTAAATTGCGAGTCGAGGCAGGACTTCAGGCGATCCACGGTGTCGTGGCCGTTTGAGCCATGGCCATTGCCATCTCGGCTGACGTCGTCAAAGTTGATGACGTTTTGGGTGAAAAAAGGGTTTTGCGTGCAGTCGGCAATCACACCCGTCACAGCATCATCGACGACTTTTCGAATCGTGGAAGCTCCGCCGTATTTGTCGTAGAGTGATCCCACTTGACCGGGTTGTTGTTGTTTGTCGTCGTTTCCACAGGCGAAAAACCCTATGCAGGCCATCACACTGACGATCAGCAATCCCGATTGTTTCGTATTCGACATTTGAAGTTCCCTAACTTGGGTTCACGTCTGCGAGGGTCGCAGCGTCTTTGATTCATCGATCCCGATTTGCAACGAGTGAACCGCTCGGGGTGCGTTGTGCGAATACTGCTTAACGTAGACTCATTCGAGTTCTGCCAAGTTCCGTTTTGATGAGCCTTGCGTGAGAGTGGGGTGCTCAGTTCCCACCTCTCACGCTCCCCTGGCAGTTTGTTCTCATCCCGCGAACGCGGACCTCAGTCCTGCTACGGCGAACTGTTGCGCCTCTTTGGCTTCATCCACGACCGGAGCCATGCCGAAAAACTCGTGGGTGACGCCATCGAAGTTCTTGTAGCTGACGTTGACACCTTGGGACTTCAGCTTGTCAGCAAGCTCTTTGCCTTCGCTCCTGAGCGGGTCGATCTGAGCGGTTATGATCGTGGTCGTGGGCAAGCCCTTCAGATTGGCTCCGACGACATTGAGCCTTGGATCGTTCTTTTCCTCGGGCGCGTTTGTATACTGTTTTACGAACCACGCCATGTCCTTCTTACCGAGAGGCTTTGCGTCGGCGTTCTCGTTGTAGGATTGAGTGTTCATGTTCGTTCCGGCGACCGGGTAGATCAGGAGTTCATGGACCGGAATTTTCACGCCTTCGTCCCGGGCGCGTATGGAGACCGTGATCGCGAGGTTGCCACCCGCGCTCTCCCCGGCGACTGCGATCTTGCTTGGGTCGCCTCCAAGAGACTGAGCGTTCTTCATGACCCATTGATAGGCGGCGTAGGCGTCATCATGGGCGGCCGGGAACTTGTGTTCAGGCGCTTTCCGGTAGTCGACGGATACGACTATCGCCTTCGCCTGCTTGGCGAGCGCTCTCGGAGATGCGTCATAGACCTCGTTGTCTGCAATCACAAAGCCGCCTCCGTGATAGTAGACGACCATTGGCATCGGACCTTGGCCTACCGGGGTATAGATTCGGGCTGCAATTAGACCCTTCGCGCCCCGAATCATCTTGTCTTCGACTCGGGCGAGGCCCGCGTTCTTGTCTTCCTGGATTCCCTTGTTCTTCATGACAGCTTGGGCCGCATCGGCGGGCGTAGCCTGCTTTCTTGCTTCCTGAGGTGTGAGATTGGCGACCGGCTTGGCCCCCTCTTTCTTCAGCTCATTGAGAACCGATTGCATCTGTTCAGTGGGCTTTTGAGGGTCGGCGGCCAGCGCGGAAACGCAGAAGCAGGTGACCGCAAGACTGAGCAGGCCAGTGTTCAAAAATCGATGGGTCGTTCTCATATTTCAAACTCCTTGTTGTAGACCGTCGGGGCCGGCTGCATCGCGGGAGTCCAAACGCACCTTGGCGAAGCCCCGAGGAAGTTGATCCACGGATTTGATCCTGGCCCTGAATGGAAGCTACCGTTGCAAAGGTTGGACTTCTTGATCGAGCTTGAACGGTGAGTCGAAAAGGAGAGGCGGTTTTTAGTTCATCCCCTCACTAAAAGCGGGAAATCGTTTTTTGCCGAGCCCGTTGCAGCAGAAGCCGACTTTTCGGAACAACGGACGCGTTCAAGGGGCGCCGTTGATCGGGTAATCGTACATCGTGACTCCGCTCACGGACCCATCATGAAATACGCAGGTATGCGGGACGAAATCGCCCTCACCCTGGTAGGCCCCGGGATTGGGGGCATAGATGCATCGCTCTCCGGACTCGCAGAGCCCGTTGTCGTTTCCCACGCCGTCCTCGAGGATCTCGATGGCGTGCGCGAGGTACGTGCGTCCGCGCTGATCCGTGAGGACTTGGTTGCCGTCGACCGCGACTGGACAGGTCGCCCCATCCACGAAGGCATCGTTGTCGAAGTTGCCGGCAAGGCTCCGGTTGCGGAGCACCGAATCAGTGGCCCTCAACCGCCAGTCCCAAATCCGGCAGTTCCCCCCAGTGCAACTGCTTGAGCGATACGAGGGATCTGGATAGGCCGTCACTCCTCCGTCGATTCCCCACGCCCGAAACGGATTGGCGAATCCCAACCAATCGCTGATCGTGGCGAAGGCCATCAGTCCCATCGCGTTTGAGGCGTTCACCGAATCCGTCTGGACGACTTTGCCGACGAAGCTTGAGCTGAAATCGAGCCCGGCCAATCGCTGCGAAGTCGACGCCGCTTGGTTCGCGCAAGTGGTATCGGCCAATCCGGGGTTGGCGCCGGCCAGGATTTGGCAATCCTGGGCATTACCGCCGAGCCAGAGGTTGCCTGAGAACCGGTTTCCGGTCACCCCGTTGAACACCGCGCCTTGAGCGGAATTCGCCAGGGCGATGTCGTGGTAGTGGTCGTTCGTCACGCCCGTACCCGCGATGTAGAGATTGATGCCGGAGTTGAGATTCATGAACAGCATCTCCGAGAACGTGCCTCCCACGGTCGACCGGGTTCGGCTCAAGCCTACATCGATGTTGGCGGCCGTGACATGGCTGACGGTGGGCCGATCGTAACCGATACCCATTGCATTTCCGCTCCCTGAGATCACGGCTTGAGTCAGAGTGAGGTCGGTCGCGTTGTAGGTAGTGATTCCCTGGCATCCACGTAACTGGGAGACTTGGATCTCGGAAGCGATCTCCTCGTTTGAGCCGTAAAAGAACGCTACACCCGAACAAGAATTCACGACTCGGATTTGCGACAGGAAGTTTCGGGGAGAACTCCCGAGCTGGATGCCCGTGGAAAGATAGGATGAAAATCCCTGCGCTCCGATTCGCCTGAACTTGGAGTAAGTCACCGCACTCCCGTAGAATCCGTAAAATCCGAGGGTACTCCCGACTGATCCACCGGAGACGGCATCGAGGTTACCCTCGAGCCAAAGAAATTTTTGCGAACCCGCCGCGATCACGCAGATTTTGTCGTTGGCGCCCGTTTTACCGGTGGCCGCGGTGCAGTTGTTCGTCCCGCTGCCGACGTACCGAAGGGTTGCCCCCGGAAAGACGGACACTGCGATCTTGTCGGCATTCAAGTTGTAGCCCTGGGTTTCGCGCGTGGAGGCCAGCGTGTAGATCGTGCTTGCGGCGGAAAGAACCAGGACGGCAGCCCCAGCACTGCTGTTATCAGGAAGGGGAACGACTGGATTGGTCCACCACGCTACCAATGGGCTCTGTGTCGCGTCCCAAGTGCCGTCGTTGAGGATCACCGAATCGGGTCGCCAGGCCGCAGCCGTGAGCAGATTCGAGAGTGAGGCGTCGTGCTGAAGTCCACCCGAGCTGAAGATCACGTGCCCGCTCGAGGCGTCGCAGTTCCAGTTGAAAGCGCCAAGGACGTCGCGGAGCGTGAGTCCGGTGCAAGACGCCAAGGCGGGAACATCGACTTTGCGGTGTTCGCCCCCATGGACGCAGGCAGAGTAATCGGGCATCTCGGTTCCGGCGCAAACCTGAGTGGGATCCGAAGTCTTGGCGTAATCGCCCCATTGGGGCGCTGCCGGGTAGAGAGGACCTACGCTCAAGCTCTGGATCACAGTCCAGCCCAAAGAGTTCACGGGGGTGGAGATGTTCCCTGCCCCATCCACCGCACGCACGCCGACGAAATAGCGCGATCCGTCCGAAAGGGAGAGCCCACCCGAAGTCGTGGTGAGGGCGGTTCCCGCTGAAGTCCAGCCTTGTATATCGCTCGCACCCGAAGTGGTGCCGATGGAAAACTCATAGTGGTCCAGGCCGGAGCCCCCCGTATCCGTGGCTGCACCCCAATAAATCACCGGCCCTGTCGTGAGCGAAGATGCGACTCTCGCATGGGTCACCGAGGCCACTCCGGATGGACTGATGAGATCCGCAGAATATTTCAAGCCCCGCCTGGCCTTGATGATGGGAGCGCACGCGCCCAGTGACGCTGCCAAAATCAGGGCAAGCACGATGCCGGGATTTGACCGGCCATAAGGGTGGGGTTTCAAGTTTGCTCCAGCATACGTTCCTTTGACTTCAATCCCTACTATAAGTTGGAAAAACCGCCTCCTTCAACCGTGTCAAGAACGACACACTCTCCAAGTCGGTCTCCAAGTCGGCGCAAACCGGATCTTGGTTCTCTGACCTAACCGCGTCCCCAGACGATCACGAGATTTCCAGGCGGTTTGTGATCGTCCGGTGTGTTGTGCGACAAGCTTGTCGCGAATTGCCCTATTGCCGCACACCTCTCCCGCGCAGTACGCTCGAGAAATGAGAGGCACGAGATTTTGGATCACCCTGGGCGTGGCAATCAGTTCGGCCTCCGCTGAGGCTGCTCATGGCGCCAGCGGCCTTGATATGAGAATATCTCAACTTTTCGATCGCCTCACCTATGGCGCCCGTCCCGGTGACCAAGAAAAGCTTCGTCCCCGGGGAGAGGCCGGGTTGAAGGCATGGATTGAAAACCAACTTCAGCCAGCATCGATTGAAGACAGCGACGTCGAGCGCAAGCTAGCCTCACTCCCTAGCTTGGGTCTTTCGCCGGCGCAGCTGTTACAGACGTACCGTAAACCCGAAGACGTGGCCCTGGGAATGGGCATCAAGGCCGAAGACTTCAAAAAGAACGAGGATCTCAAACGCGAGATTCGCGCGAAGATCGGCGAAGATCGACTGCCGGATGCGATCGTTCGCGAGCAAACCGCCCAACGCCTGATTCGCGCGGTCGAAAGCCGCCGCCAGCTTCAAGAGGTGTTGGTCGATTTTTGGCTCAATCACTTCAACATCGATATTTCAAAAGGAGATGAGAAATGGATGCTGCCGGACTTCGAACGCACGGTGATCCGCGCCCATGCATTCGGAAAATTCGGCGACCTACTGCGCGCGGCTGCGCGGCATCCGGCGATGCTCGTTTACCTCGATAATCAAGCAAGCGAGAGTGAGGTTGATTACCCCTCCCTGGAAAAATGGGAGCGTACCGGGCGCAAGGGGCCTGAGCCCAAGCATCGCAACAATGGCATCAACGAAAACTACGCGCGTGAACTTCTTGAATTGCACACGCTCGGAGTCGACGGCGGATATGGGCAAACCGATGTCACGGCGTTGGCAAGGATTCTTACCGGGTGGAGCGTCGAAAACCCCAAAGTTAATCCGACGTTCAAATTCAAAGAGCGGGTCCATGACCGGGGTGAGAAGGAATTTTTGGGCCATGAGTTTCCAGCGGGCCAGGGCATCGAAGAAGGAGAGCGAGCACTCGATCTCATTCTCAACCAGCCTTCGACGGCCCGGTTCGTCTCGACCAAACTCGCCCGGTACTTCGTTGCCGATAGTCCACCACAAGGGTTGATCGACCGGATGGTCAAAGTTTGGCATAAAACCGACGGTGATTTGAGATCGGTTTACCGTGAGGTGCTCGAGAGCCCCGAGTTTTGGTCGCGCGCTTCATATCGCGCAAAAGTCAAAAAGCCGCTGCAATTCGTGGTTTCTTCTGTGCGAGCGCTTGGGGGCGAGCTCGATGTTAAAGGAGACTTGCCGAAGTTTTTGGCGGCGATGGGTGAAGAGCCTTACCGATGTGCACCGCCGACCGGTTATCCGGACGTTGCCGGTGCTTGGGTCAATCCCGGTGCGATGATCAGTCGCCTGAATTTCGCGATCAATGTCGCGAACAATCGCATCGAGGGAGTCTATGCGGTTTTGCCCGCTTTGAGTCATCGTCCGACTTCAGCGGCGAAGCTGATCGAGGGAGTTGAAAAGCGATTGCTGCACGAACGGCTCAGCCCGGCTTCGCAAGCCGTCGTCCTGCGACAATTCGAAGGACAAACTTGGGCGATGGCCGATGGTGAGGTGCGTCCGATTAATTTGACGAAAGCGACTGCGCTGATTCTCGGATCACCCGAGTTCCAAAGAAGGTGAGAAGGCGATGAAGGATTGTAGGATCGATCGACGGGAGTTCATCCGCCAAGCGGGTTGGGTGACGGCGGGTTTGGCGCTGGTTCCGGGGTGGG
>JAYVNB010000072.1:0-6483 GCA_043759365.1 Bacteriovoracaceae bacterium
TCGTGGATCGGGACGATCTCCCCACCGGGAGTGTTGAGCTACGGCGAGGAAGAGGCGCGCGGAGCCTTTCAATCCAGCCATGCGGTGTTCATGCGGAACTGGCCCTACGCTTGGAAACTCGCGCAAGCGACGGACAGCCCAGTCCGGAATCGCGTCGGAGTAGCGCCCCTGCCCACGGGCCCCCGAGACCTGCCGGGGTCGCGAAGCGCATCCACCCTCGGGGGATGGTCCCTCGGGGTCTCGCGTTTTTCTCGGCATGCGGACGAAGGGGTCGCATTGGTGAGATTCCTCGCGGGATTCGAGGAGCAACGCAGGCGCGCGATCGAAGCGGGCTTCCAACCCACGCTGCGGGCGCTCTATGGCGATCCCGTCATCCTGAGGGAGGCCCCGTTCCTCTCCCGACTCTCCGGGGTATTCGAGAGATCCATCGCCCGCCCTTCGCGCTCGACCGGCGCCCGGTACAACCGGGTCAGTTCCGAGTTCTGGGAAACCACCCATGAAATCCTTTCTGGAAAAATTCAAGCGGGCGAAGGACTGTCCCAGCTCACGGCCCGCCTCGAGAAACTCAGGAATGGAGGCCGTTGGTGATCGGGCTCGCCCTCCTCCCCGCGATTTCACTCCTAGCGCTCAGCGCACTATGGCCACTACTCCGCACTCTTTGGCTCTCGTTCACGGACGCTCGATTCTCGACGCTGAGAGAGGCTCAGTGGGTGGGATTTCGAAATTTCGCCACTGTCCTCTCCGATCCCGACTGGTGGCACGCGCTCAAAAACACGATAGGCTTCGCATTGGTTTCAGTCGGGCTCGAAACGCTGATCGGACTCGGGCTGGCACTCGCGTTGAACTCGAAGTTCCGCGGACGCGGGCTGCTTCGAGCCTCGGTGCTCATCCCTTGGGCGATTCCGGCCGTGGTTTCGGCGCGGATGTGGGCATGGATGTTCAATGACCTCTATGGCGTGATCAACTCGATTCTCCTCTCCCTGCACTTGATCCAGGAGCCCTTGGCTTGGCTGGCTCGCGACCCACTCCCGCTCATCGCGGTGATCCTCGTGGACGTCTGGAAATCCGCTCCCTTCATGGCCCTCCTGATGCTGGCCGGGCTGCAAGGCCTCCCGGCCAGCCTCCACGAAGCAGCCAGGCTCGAAGGGGCCGGGGCTTGGACGATTTTTAGAAGAATCACCCTCCCACTCCTCGCCCCTTCGATCTGGATTGCGGTGATCTTCCGGACGTTGGACGCACTTCGGGTCTTCGACCTCCCCTATGTTTTGATCGGCAACACCCGAGATCACGCGGTGATCTCCGTGTACGCTCGCCAGCAATTGATCGAGTTCCAGGCAGTGGGGGTCGGATCAGCGGCTTCGATCCTGGTGTTTGCTTCGGTAGGCCTCGTGATCGCAAGCTACCTGACTGTGGGCCGAAAATCCCTGGGCATGGAGGGTTGATGGGAATCAAGACCCTCCGATCCCTGGGATTCGCCTGCCTAGTCGCGTTCATCGGATTTTACAGTGCGTTTCCGTTCTACTGGGCCGTAGTGACTTCGCTCAAGAGTGGCTCCGCGCTCTTCGTCGCCGAACTCTTTCCCGCGAAGCCGTCCCTTTCAAACTACGTGGACGTGTTTCGCGACCAATCGTTCGGACGCAACATCCTGAATTCGGTCCTCACAGCCTCGTTCACCGTGCTTCTATCGCTTGCCTCCGCGATTCCCGCCTCTTATGCCCTGGCCCGGACCCGCTTCCGCGGACGCAGGGCCTTGCTGCTCGCTTTCCTGGCGATCTCGATGTTTCCCCAAGTCGCGGTACTCTCGGGGACGTTCGAGCTGATCCGGGCACTGGGTCTCTACAACACCCGGGAAGGACTTGCCCTGGCTTACGTCTCTTTCACACTGCCGTTCACGGTCTGGGTGCTCACTTCCTTCATGCGAGAAATTCCGAAAGAAATTGAAGAAGCCGCGATCATGGATGGAGCGGGAGTCTTCACCCGAATCTACTCCATTTACCTCCCCCTGTTGGCTCCCGCTGTCGCGACCACAGCGATGCTGGGATTCATCGCGGCCTGGAACGAGTTCCTCTTCGCGCTCACTTTGACGCTTTCGGACCGAGCCCGAACCGTTCCCGTGGCCATCTCGCAGATGAGCGGGGCGAGTCAGCACGAGCTTCCTTGGGGAAACATCATGGCAGCCTCGGTGACGGTCACCCTCCCCTTGATCCTGGGAGTCCTACTCTTGCAGAGAAAAATCATTTCAGGCCTGACCGCCGGTTCCGTCAAAGGATGACTTCACCATGATTCGACTCAGCTTGCGTAATCTTTCAAAGTCCTACGACCGGAGGGCGCCCGCGCTGCGGGATGCGAGCCTGGATATTGCTGATGGAGAGTTCCTCGTCCTGCTTGGACCTTCCGGGTGCGGAAAGTCCACCCTGCTTCGATTGATCGCAGGCCTCGAGGAGGCGTCCGGCGGAGAGATCTGGATGGACGGACTCGAGGTGGGTTCGCTTCCACCGGACCAAAGGGACCTCGCGATGGTGTTCCAGGATTATGCGCTCTACCCCCACATGAGCGTACGCGAGAACCTCGAGTTTGGTCTGAAACTGAGAAAAACACCCAAAGCGGAAATGAAGGCTCGTGTGGAGGAAGCGGGAGCACTTCTTGGAATCGAGACACTCCTGCAGCGCCGGCCCGCCCAACTCTCGGGCGGCCAACGTCAACGCGTGGCTATCGGCCGCGCCATCGTGCGGAGGCCCAAGATTTTTCTGTTCGACGAGCCGCTCTCAAACCTGGACGCGCAGCTCCGGGCACAGATGCGAATCGAGCTCGCGTCGCTTCATCGCCGAATCGGAGCGACGAGTGTCTACGTCACCCATGACCAAGTCGAAGCCATGACCCTGGCCGATCGGATGGTCGTGATGCGGGAGGGTCGAATCCAACAGATCGGAACACCCTTGGACATCTACGGGAAACCCGCCAACCGCTTCGTCGCCGGATTTCTGGGATCGCCCGCGATGAACTTCGCGGAAGGTTGGATCGCTCGCGGCCCCGGCGACAAGTCCATATTCCACGCAGGAGGGTTGACGCTCGAATCAGGGAGGGGATCCCCCTTCCCAGAGTCCGAGGAGAAAGTGGTCCTGGGATTCCGGGCCGAGTCCGTGCGTTGTGTCTCGGAGGGGGCGTCAGACGCATCGGGAAAGGTCCTGATGATCGAGTCGCTCGGCCATGAGACCCTGATCCTTCTCGAAATCGACAATGGCCCTACGATCCGACTTCGAGAGGCAATGGCCACCCAGGCCAGAATCGGGGATCGCCTCTCCATCCGGCTGGAGCGAGCTGGCCTCCACTGGTTCACTGCGGACGCTGAGGGGGTCCGGATCGAACCCGCTCACGCGCAAGTGGTCCCGGGCTTGACTTCAGCTCGACACGGCGAGGAAGATGAAATAACTTTGATTCGCTCATGACATCAGCACCCCTCTCGTCGTCGAAGTTTCGGATCCTCCTGCTTGAAAACATCCATGCGGTTGCCCGCGACCTGTTTCTCCAACAAGGTTACGAAGTGGAAACCCTCAAAGGGGCGCTCCCTCCCGGAGAGTTGATCGCTAAGCTCAAAGGCTTCGATGCAGTCGGTGTCCGAAGCAAGACCGATGTGCCGGCACTAGTTTTCGATCAGGCTCCTCAGCTCCTGACTTTAGGCGCATTTTGCGTAGGCACGAATCATTTGGCCGTCGACGCAGCCAAGCGCAACGGGATCCCCGTTTTTAATGCGCCCTTTTCAAACACCCGCAGCGTTGCGGAGATGACGCTCTCCAACATCATCGCGCTCTCCCGCCAAGTCGGCACCCGCAACGTCGAGATGCACCAGGGAGTCTGGAACAAGAAGAGCGACGGTTGCTTCGAAGTTCGCGGCAAGACCTTGGGCATCGTCGGTTATGGGAATATCGGCACCCAGATCTCCGCGATGGCCGAAGCGATCGGGATGCGCACGGTTTTCTACGACGTCCTCTCCAAGCTTCCCTTGGGTAACGCGAAGCCCATGCCAAGTCTCGAGAACCTCCTCCAGGAAAGCGATTTCGTCACTTTGCACGTTCCCGAAACTTCGTTCACAGTCGGAATGATGGGAAGCGACGAGCTCAAGCAGATGAAAAAAGGCGCCTACCTCATCAACGCCAGCCGTGGAACGGTCGTCGACCTCCCCGCACTCGCGAAGTCGCTCGGGGACAAGCACCTCGCCGGCGCCGCCATCGATGTATTTCCGGTCGAACCCGCCAACAATTCCCAGCCTTTCGACTCACCCTTGAAAGGCCTCTACAACGTAATTCTCACTCCGCACATCGGAGGCGCGACCGAGGAGGCCCAGAGCAACATCGGCCGCGAAGTTGCCAGCAACATCATTCGGTTCCTGGAGAACGGCTCCACCGAGCAGACCGTGAACTTCCCGGTCATCAGCTCGTCGGCTACTTCCGGACACCGCCTGCTCAACGTGCACCACAACGTGCCCGGAGTGCTCAAGGACATCAACGAGATCATCGCGGAGGGTGGGGTGAACATCGAGAGCCAGCACCTTTCGACGGAGCCCGAGATCGGCTACCTCGTGATGGGTTTTGACAAGGCACTGCCGGAAAGCGCTCTCAAGCGGATCGAGTCCCTCAAATCTTCGATCCGGACCCGGATCCTCGGCTAGCCCAACTCGAGCGAAAGCGGCGGGACCGGCCCTGTACAGTGGGAGCATCGTTTGGCCAGCAAGGGAATGTCACTGAGGCACTCGGGACACTTCCGGGTAGTCGGAGAATCGGCCTGACGCCGCTTCGCAATCAAACTCAGTGGAAAAACCACGGCATAGTAGATTGCGGCTGAAGCCAACAAGAACGCAATCAGGGCGTTCATGAAGTTGCCGATCAAGAATCGGCTTCCGTTGACCGTAAAAACGATATTGGAAAAGTCGGGCTTCCCTGCGATCGCTGCGATGAGGGGAGTTAGCAAATCCTTGACGAAAGAAGTCACGACCGCATTGAACGCGGCACCGATGACGACCGCGACCGCTAAGTCGATGATATTGCCCCTCATCAAAAACTGCTTGAAACCCTTCATGGACGCCTCTGACCTTGGTTAAGGAGTGATTCTGGAAACCCAGAACCGCTTGTCTCACAAGGGAGCGGGTTTTACTGCCCGAGAAGGACCGAAGCGTTGTTGCTGTCCTTATTGGCGATCACGAGGTCGATCTTGCCGTCATTGTTGAAGTCCCCCGAGGCCATCGCCTAGATAGAGGCTGAGAGTGGTTCCGTCCCCGCCATTGGCGCAGACGAAGTCGAGTTTGCCATCAGACCTGTTGCATAAGCCGATGTGGCCGTCCCCGAGGTGGTCCAGGCGAGAATATCCGTCTGTCCTGCTGCTGATCCGATCGAGTAATCGTAATGCCCGAGTCCCTTCGAGCCGAAGCTCGAAGGCGCAGTCCGGGAGATCCGAGGCGAGCGACTCAGGGGTACGTTCCAGGTACCATCGCTCAGGGCACTCACTGCACCCGGACCAGGATCCGTGGCCGAAGGACGCGCAATCCCCTTGATCTCGGGCATGCAGGCCGCACCAGAAACCGCCAAGAGAACCTAGGATGACCGAAGTAACGGACTCAGCCGAAATTTTGCCAAGATACCACCTGAATGAAATGCTCTTTCGAGTGTGGGCTCTTGGATCCGAAATCTCAAACTGTGTCGGCCAGGAGCCTTTCCGTTCCTCGTTTCGCTCACCAGCCTGCTGCAGACCCCGAATCTCGGGGGTCTGAAACCCCCCGGAACCCGCCTTTTTCACGCACGGTGGCCATGACTCGGCAAAAGACCGCGTCGTCTTCGATCCGTACCCGGTAACCCCGGGCCTGAAGGTCCCGAACGGTCTCGGGTCCAGGCCCTGGTGCATCCATCGAAATCTCATCCGGGCGCCACTGGTGGTGAAATCTCACTGCAGCGATCGACTCGTAGAGGGGAAGTCCGAACTCATAGTGATTGAGGATCGTCTCGGCGACGCAGCTGATGATCCGGGTGCCGCCAGGAGCACCGACCGCCATCACTGGAACTCCATCCCGGAGAACGATCGTCGGCGACATGCTGCTCAATGGAGTCTTGAAGGGAGTGATCGCATTGGCGGCGCCACCGACTGCGCCGAAGAGGTTCGAGGAGCCGGGCTTGGCAGAAAAATCATCCATCTCGTTGTTGAGCACGATGCCCGTTCCGGGAACCACCACTCCTGACCCCAGAGGCCCATTGATAGTCTGAGTTGAAGCGATCGCGTTTCCGGCGTCGTCGAGGATCGACAAATGCGTCGTCTCCCCTGATTCTTCGCGATCCAACGTTCCGGGTTTGACTTGGTCTGAAGGAGTCGCGAGACGAGGATCGATCTGGGCTCGAAGCCGAGAAGCATACTCCTTTGAAATCAAGGATTGAACTGGGACCGTTACGAAATCTGGATCCCCCATGTATTGGGCTCGATCGGCGAAGGCGCGTTGCAACG
>JAYVNB010000073.1:0-18709 GCA_043759365.1 Bacteriovoracaceae bacterium
AGTGATTGAACTTCTTGAACGTATTCAAGACCTGAATAAACTGCTCGAAGACGCTAACAAACCAAAGAAGAAGGAAAAGTTAGATGTCGCTGGTGCGGCAGTGAGTACTGCGCAGGCCGACCCGTTCAGCAAAGAGGTAGAGGCGCTGCTGAAAGCATGGCACTTTCCAGACCTTGATCGCGTCTCCTTCAGCGAGAACGACCAAGACGTTGTTATTTCCGGTCGCGCAAGGAAAAGCCACGGCAAGGGTGTACGGGCTATCGCGCGTGCCGCTTTCAATCTTGCGCTCCTGCGTCTCTGCATCGAGCAGGAACGCCCATTCCCGAACTTCGTCCTTATCGACTCCCCATTGCTGGTTTATGAGGAGCCGGACGCGAACGAGTCATCGTTTCCTCAGGACATCAAAAAGCACTTTTGGGACAATCTCGGGACGTCATTTTCGATTGCTCAAGTGATAATTATCGAAAATTCGACACAGCTTCCTCAGGATACCGGTTCTGGCAATATGAACATTATACGTTTTACGGGCAGCAGCCAGGGCAGAAGAGGCTTTATCCCCGTTAGCAGTTAGAACTCCGAACTACGGTGCGCGGCGCCCGCGATTCGCGTCGGTACTTACGTCATGAAGTACATCGCAGTCTCAATGCTAGGCGGAATCATCACTTCTTTTGCGAGGAAGTTTTTGATCTATCCTGCGGTTTTCGCGTTTTGGAAGTGGAATCTTTGAATGAATAAATCTGGCGCCTGACTGGGTTTACCCCCAATGAGGCCTGGCGTATAAACCGCTTACCTTCCTCCGGAAACACCGAGATCGGTTTCCAGTTGACCTGAAGAAGCTCTCGAGAAGCATGCTCGAGCCGCATCCGGCACGAGCCGGAGATGGGGGCTTCGAGACTGAGGTGCGACAAGCCAAGCTGGACCAAAGCTGCAAATGCCATAAGCCGAATGAGAATCGAATACATGAAGGTTCCTCCAATTAAGCGCGGTTAAGTAGCGAAGCAAGGACCGGGTGCGCGGTCCTGATCTGATCAGCAGACATCGACTTCAAAATCTCGATGCATTCGAACCGAAGGTTCTCGGGCAGTTGGACCTTCCCAGTAACGAACATCTCGTAGGTTTCCCGCGTGGACCGATAGGCAGGGATCAGCCGCGCAAGATGTCGTTCGTGGATCTCGATCCGACCCTGTTCCAGGTGGGCAAGTACGCCGTCCCCGATCTCGGCGAGGGCCGCCGCTTTCCGAATACTGAGTCCCGACTGCTCTCGAAGAAACCGAAGCACACGCGCGCCTCGGGTCATCCGCTTTTGATTGCTACGTTTTGACATTTTCGCTCCTGTCTAAAAAGTGGAGCGCTCAACGCGTAGACACGGAACTCGGGCAGGCCTGAAAACTCGCTTGGTCAATCGTCTATGCGGTTAGAACGATCTACTCGGATAGAACACCGAGCGAGAGCGTCGAAAACGCGGGGCAGATACGGGGCAAAAGCGTGGCAGCGCTGACTAACGGCGACTCATGTCCGCTACTGTCACGAGGGCGAACCTAACCTATGGGCTTCCTGGGTTTGTTTGTGGGATTGATGCCTTACGAAAAAGGCCCCCGCTGGATTGCGGGGGCCTAGTGAATTTTGGTGGAGACGGAGGGAATCGAACCCTCGTCCGAAAGCCATCCATCGCTAGCGTCTACATGCGTAGTCTGTGGTTTAGATTGGCCAGTCGACGTCCGCAGACAAACTTCGTCGGGCCTCCGCAGACAGTTATTTCGCCCATCCTCCGTCTGCGAGGGATTAGAGCTAGCCTGCTGAATGTCGTTTTATCCGGAGCCACAGGCGAGTCCCGGTAAAACGTCGAGCTTAGATAGAGTTAACTATTAAGCCGCGAGAGCGTAATCGTTGCCAATTACAATTTGCCGCCTTTTTTACGAGGCCTGACGGCACCTCGGCACGCAACCAGAATTTCAAGACTCCCGTCGAAACCAGGACGTCCCCATCGAAGAGAGGCTAGCACCTTCGTTTCAGCCTGGCTACTCCCCAAAAAAGGTCACCCTGAAGCCTTTAGCCGGTCCGGCGCAGGTAAGCGGGCTCCGATTTGATCTGCTCCTCGGTTTTCTCTCCTGCCGAGCTTTCGAGCGAAGCGCTGTCCATTGCGCGCGGCTTTCCGAAGAGATGATCCATGGCTGCTTTGGCGTTCTTCGCGAGGACTTGCGGCTCGGTCACTTTCTGCTGAGCCTGGATTTGTGGGTCTCGCTGCTCGGTAGTTGCGGATGGTTTCAGTTCGTTGTTCATGGTGGCCTCCCTTTTCACTACTGTTCTTTCCGCAAAAACTGGACCACGCTGTAAATAATTTCTAGGCAATCCTTCGTGCTGGATGATATTTTTCTGACAGAGCAACTCATGGATTGAGAGGACTCATGCACACCGAGCGACCCATTCAGCCCCACTTCGGGGAAATTCTGCCTCCTGCCACCGAAACCGACGAACGTGACGCCTGTCTGCGTGTTTTGCGTTATGCGTCGATCCAACTCACTAAGTTCTGGGTGGAGATCCAGTCGTTTCCTGTGTTTCTAAACGCCTTGAATCACGCCTCTGTGGCTGAAGTCGAAGGCCTCCTGGGTTGGCTCCAGTCGAGCCCGACTTGGAACAGTCAGGTGGAGAACCCGGAGCTGATCCAGGCGATTCAGGATTTGGATGTTCGCCGAAGTCTTTTGCAATTCAGCCGTCATGCCCTTTGCGTGCGGGCGCTTCGGGCGGAGTTGGGCGAGTACCTGGCCCCTGCCGCGTTCAGCGAGACCCGTTACGCGGAGGATCTGCGCCTCCTGCAGCGCTGTGTGGACGTCGTCAAGCGCCGAGAGGGGACCCATCCCTTGAGGCAGGCCGACTTGGTCCAGGAAATCCAAGTCGCTCAGATGGAACTCGACCGGGTGAACGCGGTCCGCATTTACTTCAGGGACTTGGGGGCGCGCTTCGGCATGCCCGAGCCGACCCGACCTGACGAAGCCGCTCTGATTTTTCAATTGTTGGAGCAACTGGAAGGGATGCCCGCCCGGATCGTGGAATGGCGGATCCCCTCGGTGATTCATCCGACCAGTCGACTGAGGATGGAGACTTGGCGCGATCGGGCGCGCCCGATCCTGGACCAGCGGCAGACCTTGGCGCGCCGGTTCCGGGTGGAGGGGGATGAGGAACCGGAGTTTCTGCGATCGATCGCCGAAAGTCTTCGCTCCGGTGGTTGGTTCAAGTTTTTGAATCCGCGTTACCGCAAGGCGATTAACGATTATCGCGAGAAATGCCTCGATGCGGCCGATTTGAAAAAGAATCGGGCAGGGGGAAAAAGCTTGGAGGAGGAGTCTCGACTCGAGATGAGTGAAAGTCTCGATATTTGGGCTCGCACGGTCGAGCAGTTGCGCGCATTTTCTGGAAATGCGGAAGCGAGACTCGCCTTCGGTTCGCGCTTCGAAGGGGTGGATACGGATTTCGAAGGAGCGCTTCTGGCCAATGCCTGGGCCCACGAGGCGCGCCAAGTGCTGGGCAACGTGACGGGAAAAGCCCAGGGTTCCTTGCCCGAACGCTTGGTTTCCTTTTTGTTTGAAGTGAACGAAGTGACTTTGGAGAAATCGCGAGCCCTGGCCCAGTCGCCCGAAACGGCTAGGATTCAGGGGCTCTTGTCGCGGGCAGAAATGAGGGGTGAAACCACGTTCGATGAACGTGCTTCCAGCCTCGAAACGCTCCTGCGCGATTGGCGAAACCTCTCCCAAGGTTCGCTGCGCTTAGGCCTGCTTTCGGAGTTGCCCTTGGCGGCTCTCCAGGACTCGCTTGAGCGGGCGGAGGAGATCGACTTTTTGCAGCGCCGCATGGAAGCTGATCCGGTTCCTCGGCAATGGCTTAAGACTGCCTACCGAGGTCCCGATACTCGGCTCGAGCCGATCGATCAAGTGGTGAGCTACGTTCGTTTCATTGAAAGCGCCCCGATACCAGAGGGTCTGAAAAAGACGTTTCTTTCTCACTATGGTCCCCAACGGTTGAGTGAGAACCGTGCCTTGGTCGCACCCGCTCTCCACTCCTTGGCTTTGGTGAAGGAGCATTTAGAGAAAGTCGAGGTCGCCACTCGGGGTCGGTTCCAGGCTCAGAGCGTCGTCCCCATTCCTGTTTTAACCCAGGGATTCCAGGATGCGTTGAAGTCGAAGACGCCTCGCGCAGGGAACGCCTGAAGAGAGGCCTGCCGACGGTCGAACTTTTCGTTCCAACCCTCTTATGCGAGCATCCTGCTCAATGAAAATCAAAATTCCGCTTTTGCGCGCACTTTTTTTCGGCATCCTCGCACTTTCGCGAGCAGCAGGAGCTGAGAGCCGGTACGCCGCGGTCGATCTCGGTGCCGTGACGCCCCAAAACGCGATTCCTTATGCGATCAACGATTCAAGTCAAATCGTGCTGGGTTGGGGTGTCTCGCCGCTTGAGACCCGTGGCTACCTTTGGAGCGAGGGAGCGGTCAGTCGGCTCCCTGGCCTCCCCGGTGGGAGCAAGGTGATGCCCTTTGCGATCAACTCCCAAGGAGTCGTCGCCGGAAGCGCGAGTGCGGTCACGGGCGCAAGCCACGCTTTCATCTTCAAACAAGGGATGATCCAAGATCTGGGGCCCGGTTATGGGTTTGGAATCAACGAAACATCGCAAGTCGTGGGCTTTAGGACGGATGCACGCGGCACTCACGCGATGCTCTGGGATGGCAATGGCCAGAGCCCTCCTCGAGAGCTCGGGAACCTAGGGGGGAGCGTCAGCGAAGCGCGCGCGATCAACTCGTCCGGGTTGGTCGTGGGTTGGGCGGATCTCAGAGGCTTGCCCGGTTCTCATGCGTTTCGCTGGACGCAAGGGGAGGGGATCCGTGATCTCGGCACTCTCGGAGGCTCGAGTAGCTTCGCGGAAAGCGTGAACTCGATCGGCACAATCGTCGGTTGGTCTTATCTCCGGCCCCAGAGTCGGGCAAAGCGCGCTTTCGTCGTTCGAGAGGGTGTGATGGTCGATTTGGGAGCTTTGGCAGGAGGCGATAGCATCGCCCGCGGGATCAATGATGCGGGCCAGATTGTGGGTGAGTCGGATGGCCGGGCTTTCGTCACCGATCCGGGAGTTGCGATGGATCGAATGCGGGAAGTGGGCGCGAGCGTGGATGGAGCGCCCGGCTGGGCGTTTCGGGCCGCCTATGCCATTAACGCCTCGGGAGCGATCACCGCTTTGGCCACGAAGCGCGGTGAAGCCCATGCGTTTCTCCTGGTTCCCTGAGGAGGCGCTCCTTCTTTAGTCTGCCGCTGTGTAATATTTCGTAGACTGTCCAAAGGTTTTCCACCCTCAGTGCCCCGCTGCCTCGGAGTTGCTGGGGAATCACCGGGTACGCCCCTTGCTCCCTGCGGACTCTGCCTCTCAAAGGAGGGTCCGATGCTCTTGCTGAATGCTTTTCGCAAATTCCCCCTCCTTTCGGTCGTCTCATTCATTTCGACGGCTGCGATGGTGACGGGCTGCGGACTGGGCTCGGAGCGGAGGCGGGTCGATAAAATCCAGGTCAATCACGCGGTCGATCACCTTCGGAGTGGAGGCTTAGTCCGTGCCATGAACGAGGACCGGGCTCGGTCCGCTCGAGGGATGCGGCCTCTGGAGAACGCAGCTCCTGAGTCGGCTCCGACTCCTTCAGCTTCGCCGTCGAGTTCGCCCCAGGGAGCCGATCCTTGCCCCGGAGTGGCGAACCCCGCTCCTACCATGACGGAGGTGGAGCGACTTGCGGCCGCCAAAGACCTAGGTGCCTGCTTTCGCACCCTGACTGAGTCCGCGCGTATGTCGATGGGCGCGATCTCCTTTTTCGAGGCTTACCAACCGCTTCCCTCGGCACCCCTTTCCTGGATGAGCGCTGCCGAGCTCGCGCAGACCCTTCGGACCGACTTTCAGGATCCCAGTTCGCTGTATGCGACGAGTTCTCCGTTGCTCGCTCGGATTCGCAACCGCTACTCAGACGAGGACTTGCAGGAGCTCACTCGGCTCATCGCTCGTCGGCAGGACGCCTTCCAGGAGCTCGCAGCTCGGGTCTACTCGGCGATGGAGAATCGTCCGGCCTTGATTCAGTCAATGTTGGGGGTCAACCGTTGGGCAGCGTTACAGGCGATGAAGGACCACCGGGAGGATCCAACGGGTCTGGCCCAGGCGACAGCTGTGCAGCTCGCGCTAGGTTCCGCCATTCCTTCTCCTCGGCGGCTTGCCAACTATCCCGTCATCCTTTTTCAACCCTATGCCTTGATGGCGCTCATCCCGGGTCCGGGGAGGGAGGTCCAGCCTCTGGATCCGGATCAGGAGAACCCATTCCGAGTGGTGCTTCCGCTCCTGTCGCAGCTCGGAGGTTCGGCGCAGCGGATCCAGGGGATCCTGACGACTTACCGGGAACTTCGGGAAAAAGACAATGCGCCGATGCCCGAGCATCCGCCGGCATCCAGCGATGCTGTCCGCGTAGCCTTCTTCGATACCGGAATCGACTTTCAGCAGTATTCGGAGCTCGGACTCTTTGCAGGTCAAGGGATGGCCGGGGCGATTTCGCAGGGCGACTACGCTGATTTGGATTCAAATCCCTGGTCTCCGGCTTTGGGAGCACTCGCCCATGGATCGGGGACACTCGGAACCCTCCTAACCTTGATTTCGCAACAAGCTCCTGAGCTCCTGCGTGACCGCAGGATCGAAGTCGCGATGTGGAAAACCTTCAGCTTGCGCTCGATCTTGGCCGGGCCGCCCTACTCGGATCTCTCGAGTGTGGATCCCCGGAATCCGACCGCGTTCTCCGACGGATTGATCGCACGAATCGATGGCGAAGGCGTGAAGCCCAAAATCGTTTCCGTCAGCCTGGGCGGAGAAACCGAAACCTTCATCCAGAAAGCTCACAAATCGGACGTGCTTTTACGCGCTCCTTGGTTGTGGGTGATGGCCGCTGGCAATGAAGGGCAGGACGTCCATGCGCGCCACACCTCCTGTTTCGATGATATCGGCGCAGAACGCCGTTTGGACGCGCGCATCCTGTGCGTCGGGGCCTTGAAAAGGATGGATGGGCCGACGGCTTCTCCTCGCATCGCCGAGTATTCGAACTTCGGTAACCGTGTCGATCTCTATGCCTTCGAGACTTATGATGAGCGATGCCCGAACGGGACGTCCTGCTCGACGCCGGCGATTTCAGCTGCTGCGGCCATCCTCGCGGCCAAGTACCCTGAGTCCACGGTCGAGCAGATCAAGATCATCCTGGTGGAATCGAGTGAGATTCAGACCCTGGAAGTCGATTCGAGAAACCCATCCGTTCCCCGGGTCTCCCGGGAGGTGCGGGTCTTTGATCCGGTGACGATGATGCCCGTGGCCTTGGCTCGTGCCGAGCGGACCTTTCATCCAACACCGGCTACGACTCCGTCACCTCGACCCTCGACTCAGCTGCCGACTCCAGTGCCCACTCCGAGTCCTTCGGCGGGCGAAGGGGGATTTGTGGGGCAGCTGATCGATCTCGGTCGAGGCGTCGTCGTCGGTCATTGATTCCCAGCGACACGCGTCCCGCGCTTCATTTTCAGAAGTGCATCGGGGTGGAGTACTTCATCACGAGACGACTGTCGTAACGATCTGATTTCGCGTCCAAGTCCAAATGGCCTCCCGGGTGGAAGTGCACGCTCATCCCTTGATTGGATCCTTCGATGAGTAGGTCATCGCCCTTGAAGAACAGGGCGCCGATGCCCCGGTCCGCGATGATTTTGACCCCGGACTTATCGTGCTTTTTCTGGGGGTGAATGAGCTCTGGATGGGCAGCTAGGTAAAGTTTCACTTGGCGTGAGGTCTCAGCGTCCCAAGACTCGGGGATCACTTGGGATACCGTGCCCCGCTTCTTGTCGAGGTATTCGGACAGCATGTCGACGTACTTTTTCGAACGCTTAAGTCCCATCTTGTTGAAGAGGTCGCTCAAATGGAGGTCGTCCCTGAAGAAAGCTTCCCACTTTCCCGGCTGCATCGACGGCTGTGGAACCTGCTTCCACTGGCAGGAGAGTTGTTCGATCGAGTAGCTCGGTGTCTGCGGTGAGTCGGGCTGGAGCCCTTGGATATGGAGACCGATTTGACCGACTTCGCGGTAGAGTACCTTGATGCCGTCTTGGCCATCTCGAGGCAGGTTGCAGCCGGAGCTGGCTTGGGCTTGAGTGAGGCTCTTGAGTTCGTCGAACTTGCAAGAACACATGAAATTTCGCTTTTTGGAGTCGGACTCGAAACTGTTCTTGGCCACTTCGAGCTTACGGAGCTCTTCGTCGTGAGTTCGGTCGAAATCCATCAGCGCTTGCTTCTGGGTTGACTCGTCGCCGAAATGGCTTTTCCGGAGAGTCTCGCGTTCTGTCCGCTCGCGGTTTTTGGCGTCGTTGAATAATTGGTCCGCCACCACGAGTTTGCGGAGCGCTTCTGCCGAACGCAAATCCTCGGTTGGCTCCAGCTGTTGCTTGTAAATCGAGGGGTCGCAGGCGTCGGGAACCGTGTGGTAGCAGTCCTCGACCGTCTTGTTGTCGACGCTCACCTTGCGTTGAAAGGTGACGAGTCGAGGTGATGTCGGTGGAATCTCGGAATTAGTGAGTTTATGCCCCAAGGCCCGGAGCTGGTCCCCGATCAAAGCCTGGCGAAGGTTGTTGCCGTCCGAGCAACTGAGGACACCCGTGGAGAAGGCCTCGGGTGGCTTCTGAGAGTCCTCGACTGCGAGAGCCGTCGAAGAAGCCGAGATCAGCATCAAAGTGGTCAGACCGGCGAGGTTCATGGCGAGAGTCATGGTGGAGTAGCATTGCAAAGAGGTTGCCGAAGTTGACGCTCTCGGAGAGCGCTGATTTCAATGCATTTTTAATCGACTGTGTCGGACCAGACTGGGGGGTGAGGCGATCGGGTGCCAAAGACTTGGGAAGTGTCTCTCGAGACCCTGTGCCGAATCAGACAAAAGGTTTGGGGCGGATCGCAGAACCCGTAGCGGTTAGCCGGTAGTGGGAAGGAAGGTTGAGCGTGGTCAGAGCGACGGTGTAGTTGACGACCGCAGTGGCGCCCTTATGGAACGCTTTGTAACGGATCTCTCTTTGAAGACTGTCGAGCATCGCCTGGTACTCGCTCGAGGACTCGGCTTCGACCACTTGGCTTTTCAGCGAAGCGGACGCTGTCAGGACCTCGATGACGTTGAAATGGGGCAGTTCGGGAAGAAAGGAAAGGGTCGTGATCGGGAGCGATTCGGCTGCGTGCCCATCGGTTCCTCCGAAGACCTCGGAAGTATGGCGGGGAAGGGGGGCATTCTCATCCTCCGGGGTGCGCGTCTCGGCCGTCGAGTAGATCGAGTCGGAAGGACCAATCCTTATTTCAGCCTGAATCCCGCGCAGAGCCTGAACCAGAAGAATTGCGGCATACTCGCTGATCCGGGGGATCAGGATGCGGTTGGCCTGAAGCTGGGGTTCGAGGTCGACTTCGCGGATACCCATGTTTTCGCGATTCAGGAGATCGATGAGCTTTTCTTTTTCTTCCGCAGTCAGCGCGCCTTCGATGCGCAGACTGAACGGGAAAGCGGCAGCGACCAGGGGCTTTCCGACGGGCACGCGTTCCGCGAATTCCTTGAGCAGGCCCATTGTATCCAGGGCAGGTTTGCCACTCGCGACGGGAGGTTCGGAGAGGACCTCGGACCGGGGATCGGAAAGCTCCGGCGAAGAAGAGAATACAGCCTCAAGATCCGCTGGAACTGGAGTTTCCATTTCCGGGGCAGGCATCGGGACGGGCTCTTCGAAATCGAGGGCTTCGATGGGATGCTCCTCCTCTGAGAGCATCTCAAAGGGGGGCGTGTCCGAACCATATTCCGGACCCGAGGGAGGTGCCGAGTGCTCGGGGGAGTTGGCCTGATACTCTTCCAAACTTTCAAACGAGTCGATCGTTTCGGGCTCGGGGGTTTCGAGCGCGTACTCTACGCCAGGCGTGCTTGGAAAAGGCACACTCGCCTGCTCCATGGATTGACCTAGCTCGAAGACTCCAGTGAGGTCTTTCTTCGACTGCTCCGACATTTTTTTAGTCTAGCAGGTTCCGAAGTCTGAACTCGATGTCGAATTCTTGACGGAGCCCGAGCCTTTTCAGGCGCTTTGCCCATGACACTTCTTGTACTTCTTACCGCTCCCACACGGGCAAGTGTCGTTACGCCCGACCTTCTGCATCCCGAAAGCGCCGCCGGCGGTGACCGGTTGGGGACTCGAAGAGAGAAGCTGCCCCCCCATTCCCATTTGGGGATGACTCATCGTCATCCGGGAAGGCTGGCGATTGAAGCGGCTGGCATCGAGCTGGAAGCTTTGAGGGGCGACCGCGGATGAAGCGCTTTCTTCTTCTTCGTCCTGGGTGGAAATGGAGGGCACGGAGCCCTGCGGACCGACCGCGATCAGCTCGCCGGAATCACTGATGTTGTACTGCATGCCTTTTTCTTCGAGGGCATGGGCTTGATGCTCGATTTCAGCTTCGATGGCCTCCTCGGGAGGCGCGACTTGGACTGCGAAGAGCTTGCGGATGACGTCGCCGGTGATCTGGTCCATCATCATGTGGAAGAAGCGGAAGCCTTCTTTCTTGTAAGCGATGAGCGGATCCTTCTGCCCGTAGCCTTGGAGGCCGATGCCTTCGCGAAGGTGGTCCATCGCAAGGAGGTGATCCTTCCAGAGGTGATCGATCGTCGTCAGAAGGATCATTTTCTCGAGCTGGCGCACGATGTGCTCGCTCAGCATCGACTCCTTCTCGGCGTAAATCTTTTCGCCCAAACGACGGATCAGGCTTTTCAGCCCCAGGTCGCTGAACGGTTCGACTTCTTTTTCCAGGATCTGGGTCTGGGTCTGAAGAGTGGTCGAAACCGCGTCGTTGAGTTCCTTCATGTCCAAGGTCAGCGAACCGGTCTGGTTTTTCTTCAAGCGCCCGCCCGGGAAGAACTCCTGCGAGATGTTCGCCCCGAGTTCATCGACCATCGAAAACACCATTTCGCGGAGGTTCTCGCGAGAGAGGACTTCCTTTCGCCAGGCGTAGACGACCTTGCGCTGCTCGTTCATGACGTCGTCATATTCGAGCAAGTGTTTCCGAATGTCGTAGTTGTGACCTTCGACCTTCTTCTGGGCGTTCTCGATGGCCTTGGTGGTCCAAGGATGCTCGATCGGCTGGTCTTCTTCCATGGCGGCCACGGTGCGCTTGAGGAGCTCGCTTTGGCCGAAGATCCGGAGGAGGTCGTCTTCAAAAGAAAGGTAGAAACGGCTTTCGCCGGGGTCGCCCTGGCGGCCTGCACGACCACGGAGCTGGTTATCCACGCGACGGGATTCGTGGCGTTCGGTTCCCAAGATGAAAAGGCCTCCGAGTGTCACGACTTCTTCGCGCTCGGCTGCGCACTTGGTCTTCCATTTGACCTGGGTTTCAGCGAGTAGTTTTTCGTGCTCGGCTTTTTCTTCGTCGGTCGCGTCGGATTTCAAGGCACCGACTTCGACTTTGGCGAAATTCACCGGATTTCCGCCGAGCAGGATGTCGGTACCCCGACCGGCCATGTTGGTGGCGATCGTGACCGCGCTTTTGCGACCAGCCTGCGCGATGATGTCGGCCTCGCGCTCGTGCTGCTTGGCGTTCAAGACGTTGTGCTTCACGCCTTGCTCCTTCAAAAGGCGAGACAGGAGCTCTGACTTCTCAACCGAGACGGTCCCGACGAGTGCGGGCTGCCCTTTGAGCTGAAGCTTCTTCAGCTCCTCGGCGATCGCGCGAAATTTCGAGATCTGCGATTTATAGATGATGTCGGACTGGTCCTTGCGGACCATTGGGCGGTTGGTGGGGATGATCGAGACCGGGAGTTTGTAGATCTGGTCGAACTCTTTGGCTTCGGTGTCGGCGGTACCGGTCATTCCGGACAGCTTCTTGTACATGCGGAAGTAGTTCTGAAAGGTGATAGTGGCGAGAGTCTGATTCTCGTTCTCGATCGTCACTCCCTCTTTGGCCTCGATCGCCTGGTGGAGGCCATCCGACCAGCGCCGTCCCGGCATGAGGCGGCCCGTGAACTCGTCGACGATCAACACTTCGCCATCGCGGACGACGTATTCGGTATCGCGGTGATAGAGCATATGGGCGCGCAGACCCTGGTTCACGTGGTGAAGGATCTCGATGTTGTTGGGGTCATAAAGGTTGGTGATGCCGAGTCGCTTCTCCATCTTGTCGATGCCGGACTGGGAGAGGGATGCAGTCTTGGATTTCTCGTCGATCGTGTAGTCAACTTCCGAGGTCAGGCCTCCGTCGGCCAGGATCTGGGAGTCGATGCGGTAATAGAGATCAGTAGTCTCGTCGGTCGGGCCCGAGATGATGAGCGGGGTGCGGGCCTCGTCGATCAGGATCGAGTCGACTTCGTCGACGATCGCGTAATTGAGCTCGCGTTGGACGTAATCCTCCAGCCGGAACTTCATGTTGTCGCGGAGGTAATCAAAGCCGAACTCATTGTTCGTGCCGTAAGTGATGTCGCAGCCGTAGTTCTGCTGGCGCTCGGAATCGGTCAAACCATGGACAATGATTCCAGTGGTGAGGCCGAGGAAACCGTAGATCTCGCCCATCTCCTGGGAGTCGCGCCGCGCGAGGTAGTCGTTGACCGTGATGACGTGCACACCTTTGCCCGCCAAGGCGTTCAGGTAGACTGGAGCGGTGGCGGTGAGGGTCTTGCCTTCCCCCGTGCGCATTTCGGCGATGCGTCCGCGATGAAGCGTAATCCCCCCGATCATCTGGACGTCGTAGTGGCGCTCCCGGCGGACGCGGAGGGCCGCTTCGCGAACGACGGCAAAAGCCTCTGGAAGTAGGTCATCCAGGGTTTCGCCTTGGGTCAGGCGCTCCTTGAACTCGGCGGTTTTACCCCTGAGATGTTCGTCCGACAGGGGCTTGATCTTGGGTTCCCATTCGTTGATCTTCACGACGATCGGGTAGATCGACTTCAGTTCGCGATCGTTTTGGGTTCCGAAGACTTTCTTCGCAATGTTCAAGAGTTGCATAGAGCTTTCTTTTTATCGGGTGGGCAAAGCCGCTGTCACCTTGAAACTGAGGGAACGACTCAGAAAAATCAGGAATTTCCGGAATCGAGCGTGACTTGGCGCGCTAAAAACGAGCAGCGGGTGGGGCGTTACCGGGGAACCGGCTTATTTCAGCCAAAAATAAAGATCGGTTTTCCAGGATCATGTTCAGTTTTCCAGGATGTAGGAGAGGGGGTCTACCGGAGTTCCGTGAACTCGGACTTCGTAGTGAACGTGAGGTCCGGTCGAGCGGCCGCTATTGCCGAGGAGCGCAATATCATCCCCTCGCTTTACTTTCTGACCCTTGCTGACCAGGACCTTCTTGGTGTGGCCGTAGTAGGTTTCAAGCCCATAGCCATGGTCGACGATGACCATCAATCCATATCCCGGCTTGGTGTCGGCCCAAGTCACGACTCCATCGGCCGTCGCATGGATCGAGGTGCCCGGGTGGTTGGCGATATCGAGTCCCTCGTGCATTTTGTCCCGGCCGTCGCCGAAGGGGGAGCGCCGCACGCCGAAGCCGGAAGTGAAGTAGCCGACGGCGGGTCGGCGGGTGGGGAGGGCGGAGAGAAATGCTTTCTGATCGGCCAGGAGTTCATATTGATCCTGGAGGATCTGTTCGACGAGGAGGGTTTCGTAGCTGAGCTCGGAAAACTTTCCGTCGAGCTCCTCGTATTCACGCCGGAGCGAAGCGTACTCCGGGTCGTCTGCGGCCAAGCCTGTGGAAGTCGGCTGCGCAGGAGCCGAAGGGGGACTTGAGGCGGCAGGTGGAGCAGTTTGAATCGCGGAAACGAGGGAAGGAAGGGGTGCAACCCCGATATTGGTAGCCGCGTCCGGTAGCTTCTGGTTCAAGCTCTGGACGAGGTTGCCGCGATCCTCGATATTGGTGATCACTTTCAAGCGGGTGGCGAAAGTCTTGATCCGGTCCATCGTGCTTTCGACGGTGGTCATCTTGTTGCGGAAAACCTGGACCTGTTGACGAAGCCGCCGGTTCTCCATCTTGAGCTGTTTGTTCTCGTTGATCTGGCTCATCACGTACCAGTAATCCAGGAGCATGATCGACCCGAGCACAACGGCGAAGAATGACCCGATCAGGCTGCCGCGCAGGGCCCAGGACGGAACGACGAAGCGCCTGACCTGCGAGCTCTTCTCAGGAATGACGAGAATCGTGAAAAACCGGTTGGCCATGGAAGTTCAACCCTCAGAAACCTGGATGACGATCACAGTGGTGTTGTCGTGCCCGCCGCGTGCGTTAGCGAAAAGCACGAGATCCGAGACGGCGTTCTTCGTGTCCCCGGTGGTGCGAACCCGTTTTTCGAGGATGTCTAGAATCTCGTCGTCCTCGACCTGCCCGGAAAGCCCGTCGGAGCAGAGGATGAAGATATCTCCGGGAAGCGCATCCATTTCATAAAGCTCGACCACGGTTTCGTGGCCGAATCCCACGGACCGAGTGATCACGTTCTTCATCTGGTCGGTCTTGGCCTGCTCCCGGGTGATCAGCCCAGCGCGGAGCTTTTCTTGAACGAGCGAATGATCGCGGGTGACCTGCCAGATGGCGCCTTTGCGCGAGAAGTAGGCGCGCGAGTCGCCGACATGCCCGACGATCACCCTGCGGTTGTGGAACAACAGCGCGGTGGTCGTGGTGCCCATGCCTTGGAGTTCCGGCTGCCGCAGGGCCCGGTCGTAGATGGCGTGATTGGCCCTTTGAATAGCGGTATTCAATGCGGCGCGGGTATCGAAGCGGTCCTGAACGGGCTTGGCTTGGGCTTCTAGAACGATCTGGGGGATGATCTCGACTGCCATGGCGCTCGCGATCTCGCCGCCGCGATGTCCTCCCATCCCGTCGGCCACGATGAAAAGCCCGAGATCCGGGAGCGAAGCTCCGCAGTCTTGGTTCTGGCTGCGTCTCAGCCCGATGTCCGTTGCGAAGCCGACGTTGAAGTTCAAGTTCGAATTCATGACTCCCGGATTCTCTTAAGCTCCGCCCACTGAAATCTCGCGAACGCGGACCGAAGGTGCACCTACGGATCCGAAGAATCGTAGGTCGGAGCCGAGGTCGGTGATCCCGCGGAGCATTTCCAGGATGTTGCCGGCTACGGCGAAGCCTCGAACGGGACGCGTCAGTTTTCCATTCTCGATCAGGATACCGGAAGCTCCTAGGGAAAAATCTCCCGTCACCGGGTTGGCGGTGTGGACTCCCATGAGGTCGGTGATGAGGATGCCTTTGGAGATTCCGTCATTGAGTTGGGCGAAGCTCTTCTTGCCGGGATTGAGGAAAAGGTTCGAGACTCCGATCGAGGGGGGCGACTTGATGCCACGGGAGGCGCTGCCAGTGGGGGTTTTGTCGTGTTTGTGGGCGTAGTAGCCGTCGTAAAGGGCGCTACTGAAAAATCCCCCGTCTACCAGGAGTGTCTTCGAGGAAGGGGTTCCTTCGCCATCAAATGGGCTCGTGGCGAGGCCACCGGGCATGAGCCCATCGTTGATCAAGGTGACGAGCTCGGAAAACACACGCGTGCCCTGCTTGCCCGCGAGCATGCTGCGGCCCTTGTCGATTTCCTCGGCGGAGAAGCTGCTCGAGAGGAACTGGAGCAATTCAGCGACGACATCGTTTCGGAGGACCGCAGGGCATTTCATCGTGGGAGCTTGTCCCGCGCCCAGCATTTCGACGGCATTTTCAGCTGCTCGCTTGCCGCATAGGGTTACATCCAAGTTGTCCAAGTAGTTGGAAAACAGGAAATCCCCGCCCATCTGACTGTCCCCGTCCTGCTCGGATTTGCAGGTGACCGAGGCGGTGTAGAGCGTGCTTTGATGCTGGAGGTGTTCTCCATGGGAGTCGACCATGTGGACTTCGTAGTTCACCTCAGCGACCGAGGCCTTGCGGACGGCCTTGATGCGAGGGTCGGTCTTCCGGCACTCGGCTTCGAGTCGACGGGCCATTTCAATCTTCTCTTCGGTCGGCACTTGGAGTCCCCGGGAGTCCAGGGTGTCGACGTCCGGATAGGCGCGCGAACCGAAACTCTGAAGGAGGTTGTGTTCGTCTTCCGGCATGATCTGGGCGATCTCGGAGGCGGAGTCGATGGCTCTCCGGATGGCGTCTTTGTCCAGTGATGTCGTGAAACTGAAGCCCAGTCGCCTATCTTTGATCAGCCGGATCGACAAGCCGACGTCTTCGGAGCGGGAGAGTGCGTCAACTTCTTGGTTCTTGCAGTCGATCTGAGTCGAGGTCTTACGCAGGTAGTAAAGTTCGAATTGATCGGGTCCAAGATGCTCGAGGCGACGGACGGCTTCGATCAGCGACGGATTGCCATGAAGGTAGGAATGCATGAGACGCTCCCTTTCCGATTGGATCCCTGGAAGGCTGCCAGAAATGGCCTGAAAATCAATGGTGACGATAACTTTACAGAATCAGCGGTGTAAAGGTAAAATCAGGAGTAGGGAGTTCGGCCCAAGATTTTCGCATAAGCTCAAAGGGTCGGGACTGACAACGAGGTCAGTCAATGCGACTCGAAAAGTTCGTTCAAACACAAGGAAGGTGACCAGATGGCCAGTTCCGATACCAACCTCGACCTACTCAAGCTCTTCGAGGGCGCCAAGCAGGTTCAAGAGTTCAAGAGCTATCACTGGGAAGGCTCGTTCTTCGATTACGTCGAAGTCGTGAAGAAGAATCCGTCGGTCGCGCGAAACGCATTTCAGCGCGCTTACGACATGGTGATCTCTTACGGAACCACGAACTACACCGAGTACCGCAAGACGATCACGCACTACAAGTTCTTCGATGATCCGATTGAAGGCGGCAAAGACGCGGTGTTCGGCCTCGATATCCCGCTCATGAAGTTCGTGAACTTCTTGCGCTCAGCAGCGCTTGGCTACGGCACCGAGAAGCGTGTCCTGCTGCTTCACGGTCCCGTCGGATCCAGTAAATCGACGATCGCGCGCATGCTGAAAAAAGGCATCGAGAACTACTCGCGCGTCGATCAGGGTGCACTCTATACCTACCGCTGGGTGGACGAGACCGGCTCGGGAATTCTCGGCTCCCAGACCTCCGTGCGCTGCCCGATGCATGATGAGCCCTTGAAGCTGATTCCCGACGAGCTGCGGGCTAAAGTGTTGGAAGAGATGAACCGCGGAAGCAAATCCGACTACAAGGTCGCGATCAAAGGCGATCTCAATCCATTCTCGCGCTTCGTCATGCGCGAGTTCTTGAAGAAGTACAAGGGTGATTGGTTGCAGGTGGTTCAGAAGCACATCCGCATCGAGCGCATGGTGCTCTCCGAGAAGGACCGCATCGGCATCGGCACGTTCCAGCCGAAAGACGAGAAGAACCAGGACTCCACCGAGCTCACCGGTGACATCAACTACCGGAAAATCGCCGAGTACGGTTCGGACTCCGATCCTCGCGCGTTCAACTTTGACGGTGAATTCAATATCGCCAATCGCGGGGTGGTCGAGTTCATCGAAGTCCTGAAGCTCGATGTGGCTTTCCTCTACGATCTGCTCGGTGCTTCGCAGGAGCACAAGATCAAGCCGAAGAAGTTCCCGCAGACGGATATCGATGAAGTGATCATCGGCCACACGAACGAGCCCGAGTTCAAGAAGCTCCAGAACAACGAGTTTATGGAAGCGCTTCGCGACCGTACAGTGAAGATCGACATCCCGTACATCACGAAACTGAAGGAAGAGACCAAAATCTACGAGAAGGATTTCAACGGCGTGAAGATCCGGGGCAAGCACATCGCTCCGCACACTCTCGAAGTGGCGGCAATGTGGGCGATTCTGACCCGTCTCGAACAGCCGAAGAAGGCGAATCTCGCCCTCATCCAGAAGTTGAAGCTCTATGACGGAAAAACCCTCACGGGCTACACCGAAGACAACGTGAAGGAGCTTCGCAAGGAAGCCGTTCGCGAAGGCCTCGAGGGGATCAGTCCTCGTTACGTTCAGGACAAGATCTCCAACGCCTTCGTAAACGATAAAAACGGCGAAATCGGCTGCGTGAACCCGTTCATGGTCATGAACGAGCTCGAAGGTGGCCTGAAGCACCATGCCCTGATCGCGTCGGACGAGAAGCGCCGGGAATACCGGGAGCTCCTGTCGGTCGTGAAGCAGGAGTACGAGGATATGGTGAAGAACGAAGTGCAGCGGGCAATCTCGGCCGACGAGGACGCGATCATGAAGCTGTGCTCGAACTACATCGACAACGTCAAAGCTTTCACCCAGCGCGAGAAGGTCCGCAACAAGTACACGGGCAACGACGAGGAGCCGGACGAGCGCCTCATGCGCAACATCGAGGAGAAGATCGACATCCCCGAGAGCCGCAAGGACGACTTCCGCCGCGAGATCATGAACTACATCGGCGCGCTGGCGATCGAGGGGCGTACTTTCGATTACCGGACCAACGAGCGGCTCCACAAGGCGCTCGAGTTGAAGCTGTTCGAGGACCAGAAGGATACGATCAAGCTCACTTCGCTCGTGTCGAACGTTGTGGATAAGCAGACCCAGGAGAAGATCGACGTCGTGAAAACACGCCTGATCAAGAACCACGGTTATTGCGATATCTGCGCGACCGACGTCCTGAACTATGTCGCTTCGATCTTCGCCCGCGGCGATGTCAAGAAGCGGCAGTAATCGGTTTTCGGGGGCGTGGGCCGGAGTCCGATGGATCCGGCCCA
>JAYVNB010000074.1:0-6388 GCA_043759365.1 Bacteriovoracaceae bacterium
AGGCTTTCAGTTCCCGCTCCCATCGGAGTGAGCTTCAGACCCATGCATTTCGGACAGTGATCCGGCATCAGTTCCTGATGACCGCAGACATGGCACTTCAGCAGCGAGCTGCGTTTGTGCACCGAGAGAGAGATCGAGCAGTCGGGACAATCCTTGGAGGCTCCGCAGTCTTCACAGACCAGGAACGCTGCGAAGCCGCGCCGATTCAGGAAAACCATGGCCTGATTTCCCGCTGCCAGGGTGTCCCGAATCGCTTCGACGGTCTTCCGCGCGAGGGGCGCCTGCGTCCCTTCGACCCGCTCCTCATCACAGAGGTTCACAAGCTCGATGGTGGGCATTCCTCCGGCGGCGATCCTCTTGGTGAGGCGGGCTATGCGATACTTCCCTTCCCTAACCCGTTCGCGCGTCTCCAAACTGGGAGTGGCTGATCCCAAAATCACGGTCGCACCCGTGATTTTGGACCTCATGACAGCCAAGTCGCGGGCATGATAACGGACGCGATCCTCTTGCTTGTAAGTGGCGTCGTGCTCCTCGTCGATGACGATGAGACCCAGATCCCGAATCGGAGCGAACACGGCAGAACGCGCACCCACGACCACTCGCAGCTCGCCCGAAAGCAGCGCCGCTAGCTGATCCCGCCTTTGGCCGTCGGCGAGCGCCGAATGCCAGAGCCCGATGCGGGTGCCCAGTCCGCTCTCGAACCGCTGGTGCAGCTGAGGAGTCAAAGCGATCTCGGGTACCAAGAGAAGCACGCCTTGGCCCTCCTTCAGCGTTCGCCGGGCGAGCTCGAGGTAGACCTCGGTCTTTCCGCTACCAGTCACCCCGTGCAGGAGCGCCACTTTCGCTTGGTGAGGTCGGACATCCAACCGAAGTGATTCCAAGATTCCGACCGCATCGGCCTGCTCAGCGGTGAGCTCGCAGAGCAGCGGGGGCCCAAGATTGAGTTTTTTGAGCGCGCGGGCTTGCTTTTTCGCGCTCCTCAGACCCAAGGACGCGGTGGATACCGCAGCATTCAGGACTTCGCCCAACGGTGAGCGATAATAGTCGTGGGCGAACTTACAGAGCATGAGGACATCTGGAGTGATCACTTGGGCAGGAGTGCCAATCTCGATGATCTCCTTCAATCCCGAGTACGTGAGGTTCGGAGGGAGGGTGCTCGCGGGCTTGGGTTCTTCGACGACAAAAGCGTGGGTTTTCACCCGACCGAAGGGTACCTTCACCCATCCCCCGACGTGGATCTGGCCGACCATCGAAGCAGGAACACGATAGGTGAACAACGCATCCAAGGGTCGCGGCACGGCCACGGATACGACGAGTTCCTGCTCGGAGAAAAGATTCATCGAGCGAGTTCGAAGTACTTCCGGATCAAGTCACGGACCGGGGATGCGGCTGAGTTGCCTGCATCCGTGAAACCCGCGGACACGGCCTTCTTCATCTCGGCCACCTCGGGATTTACCTGCACTTCGGCGAGTTCAACTCGAAACTGCGGCACGCCCGCGTGGGCGACTTCGATCAAGCGAGGGAAAGCGAACTCATGGAAATACCGAAAACTCTGGAACGTCGCTTCCGCCAGTCCATCCTTTGAGTCCAGCTTCGCCGGTGTGAGCAGACGTAAGGGGAGAAAAGTGTCCTTTTCGACCCAAAGCTGGGAAGTGGCCGGTGCCGTCGAAGAGGGCGGTTTTTTTCCGCCACCCAAGACCCACGCCACGGTCCCATTCATCCGCTGCATCGTCGTCTGCTCCGCAGTGAACCGGTCCTGATCGGTCGCCAAGGCTTGCAGTTCGGCTTCGCTGCGAATGGAGATGCCTGCGGTGCTCAAAGTCTTGGTCAAGGACTCACCCGAAGACGCGAGCAGGAGCTCGTCAACTCTGACCCCGAAGGTGCTTTCCGGACCTTCCGCGTGCAGCTTTCGTTCGATGACGTAAAGCTCCCGCCCCGAATCATCGCTGATCCGGCTCCTCAGGGTGTGGGAAGCGTAATCATAGGTGGCCACTTCCTTGAGGCGAACTCCCGCGGGTTTACCGTCCTGAAGTGCGATGACCGTGCTTCGGATCCGGACGCTTTTCACGCCCGCCCGCTTTTGGGTCATCGTCTTCACGATGTAGTGAGACGGCGGAATATAGGCGAAGACCTCATGGGTCGAGATCAATACCCATGCAACGGAAAAAACCACGAAACGGGAGCAAAACTGGAACAGCATGGGCTTAGATTCGCCCGTTTCGGGAGAACTTGCAAACCATCGAAATCGGAATGGCGAACGACTCCCGGGCGTCGATTCAGTCTTGCCGGGGAAACCGGTTTTGTTCCGACTCCAACTCCGATTTGCAGTCGATGCAAAGGGTAGTCGACGGATTCGCTTTCATACGTGCGTCACCGATGTCTTCGCTGCAACTCTCACACTCTCCGAACAAACCATTTTCGATTCGGCGAAGAGCGTCGTCGATCTCACGGATCAGGTTTCGCTCACGATTTTTGATCGAAACTTCAACCGAACGATCGGAGTCCGCTGCAGCTTGATCCATGGCGTCCGCGTGGAACGGCTCCTCTTCGATCATCTCTGCAGTGGCTTTGGTCACTTCTTTCGCGAGTTCTTCGCGGCGGAAAATGAGCTGTTTTTTGAAATCCTCGAGCTTGTCTTTGTTTAGTGTCATAATCCGGAATTGAGTTAGACGGGTCAGGGGCCATTGTAAAGCCGTATTTTGACGCTTAGCATCCAGAAGGGTCCGACAGTGAAAATGCTGAATTGTTTCAACTATGCAGGAATGTTGCTGATCGGAATTTTCGGGGTATCCGCCCGCTCCGTTCATGCCTCCGACTTCCACTCCCCGCGCACTGCTGCACTGGGAGGATCGGGTCATGCTGGCCCAATGCTGAACGATGCCATTTACCTCAACCCCTCATTCGCTTCGTTCCTGCCGACCTACAGCATCGGCCTCAACTACCTGACCTACAGCGGATCAAACAGCAATCCGCACGGTCGAAATTACGCGGTCACGGTTCAGGATGGGCGCAATCCTCTGTTTCAGGCAGGGCTTGGCTACCAGCTCCGGGAGGATGGATCGTACGTCCATCTGGGACTCTCAAAGAACGTAGCGCAACGCTATGGATTCGGGATCAGCGCCAAATACTTCTTCAAAGAAGGCGGCGTCGGAACCGGACAGGAACTGACCTTCTCCACGACCGGAGTCATCACTGAGACTATCCAGGTCTCCGTCGTGGTCGATAACCTGCTTGAAAATAGCGCCGGCAAGTCACGCGGACTGTACCGCGAGTTCACCTTGGGCTCGAAATTCAACGTCGAAAAAATCGTCCTCGTCTATGCTGATCCGCACTTCGTTCCCGGCCTCAGCAAAGACCGGTTCGGCTACGAAACCGGGCTCGAATTCGTAATGCTGGCGGATTTTTTCCTGCGCGTCGGCATGTTCAAGCACTCGAACGTGCCGTCTCTTTCGTCCCGCGGCAATGGTTACGGCACCGGGTTCGGATGGGTCGGGCCGCGGATGTCCTTCGACTACGGGCTCGAACGCACGGTGGAACCGGTGGTTTCGACCGCCCATGTTTTCGGAACCACCCTCTACTTCTGAGGGCTCGGAAACCCTTTCAGCGGTTTCCTTTCAAAAGTTATAGTCCGGTCTGCACGTGCCGGACGCGTCCTCGCCCCGGCATTGGACGCAGAAGATGTTTTTGCAGTCGGAGGCTTCGAGCGAGTACTTCACCCAGGCGATGTGACCATCGGCACGATGACAGCGCGCCGCGCACCCCCGGGGGTTTTCGTCAAAGCCGAGAGTATTGAAGCTCGGGTTGTCGGCCGCGATCAGGGGTGCAATGAGCCCCCGAGCGTGGTCGCCCGCTCCGGGATTCGGGGAAATGAGCTCCTCGTAGTGGTTGTTCCGACCCGAATGCCATTCGTCAGAGGGAACGAAATACCCCAAGGTGTCTCCGGTGAGACCGAAGAAAAGACGGTAGTCGGTCTTCATCCCCTGTTTCAGCGGAATCCCTTCGCGACTCAGTGCCTCGCCCGGGAACACGATCCCCTGCACGTTGCCTCCCAAGCGGAAATAGGTCGCCTGGGTCTTCACTTTCAAATTCAGGAAACCATGGTTCTCGACTTCATAATTCTTCAATTTGCCTGCGTACCAGGCCGTTTGAAAAATCAGGTTGGAGAGCGGCTGTTCCCATCGAACGACCACTTGGAGGATCTTGGCCGGATAAATCCGCTCCTGATGCGACTCCAACCCCGTCAGGGCGTTTTCGGCGATCAGCTCTCCATAAAGCTGGGCAGCCTCGATCCCTTCGATCACTGCAACGTCTCCGGGGGGATGATCGGGAACCACGTCTCCCTGCACTCCGTTGGCATAGACGGCGATCCCGCCCCGTTCGGCCTCGATGCGGGAGACGAGGAATCCGCAGTAATCGGAAGAAACCAACTTATTGCGCGATCCCAGGGTGATCGGGTGAGAAGCGAAGTTGACCAGGACTCCCAGATGTTCTCCGGTGTCAGCCGCAACGGCTTCGAGCGACGTGATCGAAGTGTCCGTGAAATCCCAGCCCCGCCGGTTCTTCGAATAGCCGTAGCCGCCCGAAACCGCGACGTAGGCGGGGCGAAGCGCTTGAAACGCGTCGACGATCGATTGCGTCGCGCGAGCCTCCATCGAGAGTCGAAATCCATCCGAGACGCCTCCCCAAAGGCCCTGGAGATCCGGGCCGGCATGGGTGTGAGTGACTCCCACATGGATGCTCTCGAGGGGAATGCCGGTCTGCTGGGCCGCCATTCTCTGGATGGTATGAATGCTGCGGTTTCCCAGCCCTGGCAGGTCCAGGATGGTCACGACCATGAAATGGGAGCGGTCCAGCTCGGCGAGGATCACTGTGCGAGCGAAGATCGGATCCGCGATTCCCTCCGCTTTAGTGCCGAGACCGAAACCTCCCAAGTGGATCTCACCGGCCTGGATTTCCTCGAGACTGGGCGAAATATCCATTCGCCCGAAACCCGCGAGGTACTTCTCCTCCTGACGATGGACCGGCTCGGATTGGAGAGGACTCCCCATCGCCGGAGCAACGGGAATCAGCACCGAAAACATCAGGATCAGGAGGTTCTGCGACATCCCGACACTATGGTCGGGGAACCCATTCTCGTCGACCCCGATTTTCAAGGACGTCCGCCAGCTCGTAAACCTGAAAAGTTTACGAGAAAAAGACCTTGGGTTTCCCGGTGAAAGGATTCGGAGCGACACGCAATCGCGCATCGGGATAGAGCGCTTGCAACCGCTCTTCGTTCAGGATGTCCTCGATCCTGCCGGACGCAATCAGTTTTCCCCGTTCCAATAGAAGCGCACGGTCCGCCCACTCGCTGGCCACGTTGAGGTCATGGGAAACCAAGATGAAGGAGAGACCGTTTTCGAAAGCGAGTTTTCTCATCAATGCTCCGCAAGCGGCTTGATGATGAAGATCCATTCGGGAAAGCGATTCGTCAAGGAGCACCACCGGACTCTCCTGCGCCAAGGCCCTGGCGAGACCGATGAGTTGCTTTTCACCTCCGCTCAAAGTCCCGAGATCGCGGCTCGCCAATCCGCCCGCTTGACAGAGCGAGAGGGCACGGGCCACTTTCGTTCGATCAGAGTCGGCGTGACTCAATCGCCCCATCAAGACGAACTCCTCCGCGCGCAGTGGAAATTCTAAATGCAAATCAGGCGCGACGTAGACCACTGAACGCGCAAGGCGACGCGAATCAAATTCGGCCATCTCCTGTCCCGTGAACAGAATGCGTCCTCCGCGCTCGCCCGGCTGCCGCGAAATCAGCCCTGAAATGAGTTTCAAAAGCGTGGATTTTCCCGAGCCGTTGGGTCCTATCAAAGTGAGGATTTCACCCCGTTGGAGATCGAAGCCCACTTCCTGGAGCGCGTCATGACCCCGAAAGCGATGACTCATGCCCTGGACGGAAAGTAGGGGTCCTGAAGTATTCGAGGGGATCACGTGGCAGCACTCCTCCCCTTCAGCATGATCCAGAGAAACAGGGGCGCCCCCGCCAATGCAGTGACCACCCCGACTGGCACTTCCAGCGGACTGATGATTACTCGAGAAATCAGGTCGGCGGCGACCAGTACCCCCGCGCCCCAGATCGCGCAGAGTGGGAGTAGGCGCCGATGGAGCGACCCCGCCATACGTCGAACGAAATGAGGAATGACGAGCCCGACAAAGCCGATCATTCCAGACCCGGAAACACATAGGCCGACGAGCAGGGCGGAGGCCAGGAGCAGGGAGCGACGGGTTTTTCCGACGGAAACTCCCAAAGAGCGCGCGATGTCCTCGCCCATCATCATGGCATCCATGTCTCGGGCACGCAGCCAGATCATCCCGATCAAGAACGTCACGACCCCCAATGAAAACA
>JAYVNB010000075.1:0-6382 GCA_043759365.1 Bacteriovoracaceae bacterium
GATTGTCCCAGCTTTGGCCATTAAAACCTGGTTTTCTCCGCCCTGGCCGGAAAGGGTTTCCCAAGATCCAGGGTGAATTTCAAACCTCGCGATTCTGGAGGCCTGCAGCCCAACGGGGCCACCAAGAGATTCAACGACTTTTCGTCGGGAGACCATGGAAGTACGGTTGGGTTTTCGATCAAAACGGCTCCGAGCTTCCTTCGAAGCGTCTCGGCTTGGGACGAACCGCGCCTGCCCTCTCTTCTGCACCGATTTGCATTTTCGTTCTGGATTGACCAATGCCCATCTCCGCCACTCCCAACGGGCGATCTAATGCTTAGGCTCCGCAATGACGAGTCGGTGGTTCGGGAAAACACCCGGATCGAACGACCGCGGACCATCCCTAAATACTTGATATTTATGTACTATCTCCAGACGATCACCAGCTTGACGTAATGCGTCATACGGTGTATTCATCGCTCCACTATGCAATGGTTCAAGCCTTTCACCACTTTCACCACTTTCCTCACTTTTGTCCTTTGCCTCTCTATGAGCGGTCAGTCTGCCGCTGCAACCCCGGTATCCTCATATCGAGGAAACGTAATCCTGTGGGATCAAGCCGGTGTACCTCGACTCACGAAAGTCGACCTTCCCGCATTTGTAGGTAATGCGTGGAGCAACTCTCTGGTCACAATCGCCAATCCGGAGAAGGGCGGATCTCCTGACGCCAGTAATTGCTATTGCTTCGGCGCCAATGATGCTCGGACTACTTACGTACACGCCTACTACTGGTCGAATCGCATTATAGAAGCCTATAATCGCCTCTTGTCCGAGAGCGGAAGTTCAATTCAAATGAAGGGTATTTCCCTTCATTTATTCCCCACGGTTGAAGGAAGACCAACGACGGGATCGTCGACCTTTGAAGATCAAGACTCGGAAATTAAGTTTTCGCGCCCTGGGTTTGACGCAACAATCCTGGCTCATGAGTTTGGCCACCTACTGCATGCGTTAATCGCAAAAGTCGACTCGGGAAGTATCATGAACCCCGACGGATTGAGCGCCGACGCAAATAAACTGATCGTCACCGAAGGGATCGCCAACCTTTTCTCTGCGCTGATTATGAACGAACCCCGGATCGGACGATATGAGTACATGGACGCTCCTACGCCGATCGACGTTTTTATGCATTACCCTGACCAGATGATTTCGAGTCGAGACACGATTCTGGCCCGATTGGCAGCGCCTAAATTCTCGGCCGAATTCCCCGAAATGATCGCGGAGATGAATGAAACCTTATCGAATCAAAGTGAGGCCGATGGCCTCTTAAAGCCCGATCCCTACTTCTCATCTGCTACTTTTAACCAACCACTCTGGAAGGCTTCGAGGCACTTCGGAGTGCGCAGGGTATTTAGGCAAATTCTCGATGCGCTTAAAGACAACCGCAGAGTCGATCTTCCCCCGGGGTTTGCGAAGCGATTGGTAAGCGTTAATTCAGCCATGAACGCAGACGTAGTTGCTTTCTTGAAGGCTGCATTTCAGGCGCGCGGATTAATCCGTTGACCAACAAATCGGCGGAAAAGCAATCCATGTACCGAGGTGACAGCCAATCACTTGGTGCTCAGTCTTTACAGCTCCGCGACGTCGTTGTGGTTTTTCTCAATATTTTATTTCCATACGGACACTTACTCGGGGCCATTATTGCAATTTCAAGTGTAAATTGCTTTGCCTCTCAACTTCCCGGACTGCAACCCATCACCACGGAGGCCGAGTTCGCAGAAGTCATTCACGAAGTGACAGACACCCTGGTTGGGGCTCGCCAAAGCACTGCTCTAGGCAGGGGCGGTTCAAACTGGAACTTTAGGCTGGATCTGCGGTGGTCAGAAGATTCCCCCGAGGCATTTTCTTTCGTAAATTCTCCGAGAGATTTTGAGATCGATTTTTTCGGCGGCTTCGCGCGCTATCCGGGAGTGACCAGGGACATTGTTACGCTGGCTGCTTGCCACGAGTCAGGCCACATTTTGAGCGGCTATCCAATGATAGCTGGCAATTCGACCGCAGGAGAGGGTCAAGCCGACTATTTCGCTGCTCATACTTGCGCGCGCGCTGTTTGGCTTAAAAATGGACACCAGAATGCCCTTTACGCGAATCTCTCCGATCCAAGGGCTAAGCTTCTTTGTGATCGTGCATGGGATACATTGTCCGAAAGGAACCTCTGCTATCGAACGATTTTTACTGCCGAGGCGCTCCTTACCGTTCTCTACAAGATGGATAAGCCCACCCACCCGGGGCTCGTCGCAGCCGTGATTGGTCATCCTGACCCCAATCAGGCAACTGCAATGAATCTGGATTACCCATCTGAGCAGTGCCGATTGGATAGCTTTGTAAATGGCGCTATTTGCACTGGGCTCTTCGACTTAGGGCATGTCCCATACCTAGACACCGGCTGGGTGGAAAACAGCCCGGAAGACGCCGCGCTTTCAGCGCGATACTCATGTGGCAATCAACCTGGTATTTACAATGGTGCAAGGCCTCGATGCTGGTTTAACAGCCATTTCCAAAACTGATTTCTTACGAAAGGCTCGGCCCAAATAAAACAAGCAGAGTAAGGCTTGGCTCTGGGACGGGCAAAACGGTTTCAAGGCGGGTTTTTGTGAGATCGACATCCTATATTTCACCGCGCTTGGATGGCGAGAGCACGCGAAAGCCCGCACCCGCCGGGACGGCTGGGTGGCTCGCCTGATTAAGAATGAATAGTCAATCGCCCTGCCGACGCTTAGCGTTCGGAATGGCGCGCGAAAGCTCTTCCCGAACCTCCGTCCTCACGTTTCTTACATGAGACACGATTGGGCTAGTAACGAGACGGCCAATGGATCCCTCCCATATCATCAGCCACCCTTGCGATTTGCCCCAGCCTCCGCGATGCTTCCGATTAGAAAGGCGATCGCCTGACGTCTGACTTGCGCGAAAAATTGAAGGAGGCTCTCGACCAGCCCGAGTGGTCCCGGCTGAAGCTCCACGCCAATCGAGAAGCCGTAATCTGAGTGCCGCCCGACATAGACTTCCTGATGAGCGAGCAGGCTCTGGCCGAAAACTCGACCGCTCAAGTCTCCGAGTGGCTGGCCCGAGGGAAGATCGCCAAACTCTCCATTTCCTGCAGCCCCGTGGTCGAGTCAGTCTGCACATTTCCGAAATCCTGACGACGAAGCCACGGGAAGCGATGGGAGCGAAAAATTGGAAGTTTTTGGCACTGGAAGTTAGTCTGCGCCTTAATGTCCGTCCCCAGAGTTCGGTGCTCGGCAGAGAGCCCGTGGATCCAGTATGACTGGGCTGCCATCGGCGACAAATTGTGGTAGCTCAGGATTCGAATGCAAGACACTCTCATCAGTCCCCGGCCCTTGAAACCTGGCGACACAATCGGGGTCTTTACTCCGTCCTCTCCTGCTTATCAGGATAATCCCGGCCTTTTTGAAAACGGTCTGCGCAATCTCGAGAAGATGGGCTTTAAGACCAAACTCGGAACAATCACGCTGAGCCGAGGAAGTCAGGGATACCGGTCGGCGAGCGGGCGAGATCGTGCGGCTGAATTCATGGAGCTCATTCACGATCCTGATGTGCGCGGATTGGTCTCGACGATTGGCGGCTACAATTCGAGCAGCATGATTCCCTTTCTGGATTTTGAGGCCATTCGAAAGTGCCGGAAGGTGATTTGCGGCTATTCTGACGTCACTTCGCTTCATCTGGCGATCCTCCATTACTCCAAGCTTCGCACCTTTTACGGTCCAGCCGTCATGTGCTGGTTTGGGGAATGGCCCGACGGGATCCGAGAGAGTACGAAGTGGTTTCTTGAAGCGGTGATGACCCATACGGAAGGGAGCCGGACGATTCAGAAGCCCCCGCGGTTCAGTCGCCACCGAAGGGGTTGGAGCAATGACGAGTGGAAAACCTCTCCCCGCCAGTGGCAGGAAAACTTGGGCTGGCGCGTTTTGGCTCCGGGTCGAGTCGAAGCTCCGATCGTCGCCTGTAACCTCAATACCCTGATGAGCGCTGCTGGAACCCCCTATTGGCCCGATCTTCACGGACGGATCCTTTTGATCGAAGAAATGGACGCGCCCCTCATGAAAGAAGAGCGCGCCTTGCGGCAACTGGAATTGATGGGGGTTTTCAAGCAGGTCAGCGGATTGATAGTAGGTAAGCCCGAGATTGAAGACTCTGCCAGCGCCGAGTTCGGATTCGACGACCTTTTGCTCGAAATTCTTGGCGGAGTGCCTGCGTTTCCTGTGGTGACCGAATTCGATAGTGGACATACCGTGCCGATGCTCACGGTGCCGCAAGAGGTCCTTGCGCGCTTAAATGCCGATCTGATGCTGGGGGCGACCCTTGAATTACTGGAGCCTGGTGTTTCGGAGTGACCGAAAAGACTCGTCCTTTGTCCGGCTTGGACATCAAGGGGATCGATTCTAGAGACAACTGTCTCTTGCACCGTCATCGTCTCTTCTGAAGGTTGATAACGACCGAACCCCCGTAATGGATTGCTCAAATGCCCTTCCGGTCTGCTAGGGCGAAATACCTACCTGGCTTGCAAATGGCCACCGCCTAGCCGATAACTCAGAAATTGACTGGTCACCGTCGGAGGACGAATGGAGAATCTGGAAATCGCGTTTAAGGCAATGTCAGGAAAATTCGTGGGCAGGGGAATTAATCACGAACTTCAGCCGTTTACTGGCATTCTTCAAGCGAAGCCGGTGAGTCAGTACTGCGGCATTGCGCTTGAGTTTCAAGCCATTGGAGACGATGGAACAGCTTACCATTCAGAAGCCTCACTTCTCGGCAAAACTACGCAAGGTACACTCGGATTATGGGTACTCAGCTCCAATCATCCCGGGGTCTTCGAAAGAACGCTGCTTCACGCTGACTCTCTTCAAAATCAAGGTTTTGTCTGGGTTTTTGGATTTGGGAAGAGGGATGACAAAGCCATTTTCAGAGAAGAAATTCGAATAGAGTGTCAACCTAGTCTCTCGGTCAAATACGTTTACTCTTGGGGCTTACCGGGTGGCAACTTTGCTGAACGATCCGGTGTCCTCATGAAGTTCGTTTGAACTGAGTTTTTCCGCACGGCTCGCGGAAAGCTCTCATTGGTCATATGAACGTCAAGAGAGCTGAAAACATGTGAGCGTGTGACAATCATTACGACGTAATACGTTATTACCCAGTTGGTGTTCTCAAGCACCTGGGTTACAGAGCGAACATTATTTTCGAAGAGGAGAAAAATTCGTGAAAAAAGTAAATTGTGAAAATCGTTCTACTGGAATTATGAGGATGCTGGGCACCCAATTGTTCTGGTTTTTTTCCCTAGCAGTTGTGGGCAACTGCTCCATGGCTGCGGGTGTTACTCCATCTGACGCATGCTTTAGCATAAGTCCTGCCGGCGTAATCCTTTCAATCCAAGAAGGCATATCCTCAGACTGCAGGGATTTCCCATACGACGAACTTGTCATTCCGTCTTCTATCCGTGGTATCCGAGTAATAGGTATTGGCGATAGTGCTTTTAGGGAGGGTCAATTCACGAGTGTTCAAATCCCCAACGGCGTGACCATCATTGGCGATAATGCATTCCTGGGTGCCCTTCGGCTCACCAGTGTTGAAATCCCTAATAGCGTGACCGCCATCGGCGCTTATGCGTTCGCACTGGACCATCTCACGAATGTTCAAATTCCCCACAGTGTGACCGCCATTGGCGAAATGGCATTCTTCAACAACCAGCTCACGAGCGTTCAAATCGCCAAAGGCGTGACCACCATTGGCGCTTGTGCGTTCTGCCAAAACCAGCTCACGAGCGTTCAAATTCCCAACAGCGTGACCACCATTGGCGGTGGTGCGTTCAGCCAAAACCAGCTCACGAGCGTTCAAATTCCCAACAGCGTGACCACCATTGTCGATGATGCGTTCGCCTACAACCAGCTCACGAGCATTCAAATCCCCAACAGTGTGACCACCATTGGAGCTGGAGCGTTTTCCCACAATCGGCTCACGAGTGTTCAAATCCCCAACGCCGCGACTTACATTGCCTATCGTGCATTCTGGCACAACCAGCTCACGAGCGTTCAAATACCGAATAGCGTGACTTTTGACCCTGATGCATTTGATGCAGCTGTCGTGATTACTAGAACCCAACAGTAAGCCAAAGTAGGCGCGAATGGAGTTCAATTGCCGCGGGCGGCGAGTGGACCGCTTTTCGTAGCCGGCCGAGCAGATTTCCTGGAGCAAGACTTTCATCGCGGTCGCGACTGGAAAGGAGATGAGCATTCCGATCAAGCCGTAATGCTGCTGGCCGACCACTAGCGCGGCGACCAGGATTAAGGTATACATGTCCACAGCTTCGCTGCGACGATCGGAAGTGCAACAC
>JAYVNB010000076.1:0-18592 GCA_043759365.1 Bacteriovoracaceae bacterium
GGCTTCGATGCAGGCTCGCCAACAAAACGGACAAAGCGGTACTGGGTTTGGTCAAGGTCCCGGCGCACAACCCGGCTTCGGAGGTCAACCTAACGGCGCCAATGGGGGTTTCGGGCAAAATTCTAACCTGCCGCAGCAGAACGGTTTCGGTACCGCCCCTGCGGGGGCAAACGGTTTCGGCAACTCCAGTCCGAGCTTCGGACAACAGGGCGGCGGATTTGGATGGGGCAGCACCACTGCAGGCAATGTCGGCTTCGGTGGCGGCAACTACTACGGCTCTCCCAACCCCGCACAAAATGGACCTGGCAACGGCTTCGGTAACGGTTTCAACGGTGGAAACGGTTTCAACAGCACTGGACGTTTTTGATCCGAGTGTAGTCGACTTGCTCAGATTCAGACCCGCTCGTGACGGATAAAAGAGGGGTGACAACCCTGAGTGCGTCCTAGAAAATCCAAAATCTGAAGGACCTGGGTCGACACTTTCGACTCGGGTCCTTCTCTTTTTTATTTGACGAGTATTGGGTTCCACGCTTACTTGAAATCTGTTGCTCTTCTATAACTTTACAGGGGGTGCTTAGATGGCAACGGCTACAGGTTTGGTGAAGTGGTTCAATGACAGCAAAGGTTACGGTTTCATCCAAGCGGATGGTTCGGAGCGCGACGTGTTCGTGCACTACACCGCCATCGAGGGTGAAGGCTTCAAGACCTTGGCCGAAGGCCAGAAGGTCCAGTTCGAGCTGATCGACGGCCCTAAAGGTCCGCAAGCTGCGAACGTTGCGAAGGCACCTGAGGTAACTCAGTAAGCTTTCGACTCAGTTTCCGATTTGGAAAAATCGAAAGTCGGGAGGCAAATCGCGCAAGCGGTTTGCCTTTTTGATTTCAGGAGTCCGCCCGCAGCGAATCAGAGGCCCGGATAAGCGTCGACGAAACTCACCGGGGGATGTTCCATTTCGAACGATGCGATCGGGTCGGCGCAGGAGAGGACCGCCATGAGGCCGGCCGAGCGGTGGTTCCCGCTTTTACGAAGGCCTCCGAACGGAAGTCGCGACGACTGGGTTGTGGTCGCTTTGTTCCAATGGATCACCCCCGCCTGGAGGTCTTCCCAACATTTGAGATAGACGGAGCGGTTCGCTGAGAACACGCTGGCCACCAACCCATACTGGGTTGCGTTCGCCAACGCGATCGCCTGCTCGAGCTCACTTGCTTTCATCACGACTACGTTCGGAGCCAGGATCTCAATCTGCTGGAATGCGCTCTTCCGAACTTGTTCCACCGTGACTTCCTCCAGACGACAGATCGAAGGAGTCACGTAGTGCCCACGGGTATCCAGCTCGAGCGACTTGCCGCGCATGACGAGTTCACCGCCTTCCCGGGCGGCGATCCCCTGAAACTTCAAATAACGGTCGACTGCCGACGAGTCGATTAAGGGACCCATGAAGGCCTCCGTTTTCGGCGGACCGATCCGAAACGCCTTGGCTCGTCGATGGAGGGCTTCGACGAAGGGCTCGAAAAGCCGCGAATGCACGACGACCCGACTGGTGGAGTCGCAGCGCTGACCGGCCGTCAGGAACGCTCCCACGAGAACCGCTTGAACCGCATACTCCAGCTCGGCGTCCTCCCAGACGATGACGGCGTTTTTTCCACCCATTTGGAGGGAGAGGAGTTTCCAATGTTGCGAAAGTGTATCCTGCTTGATGCGCGTTCCGCTTTCATGCGAACCCGTGAAAAGGATGCCGTCGACTCCCTCGTGGACGCAAAGCCGTCGACCCGTGTCCGCGCCTCCCTGGATCAGGTTGAATACGCCGGGCGGAAACTCCGCCTCCTGGAAACATCGGGCGATCCACTCACCGGTCAAAGGAGCCTTCTCTGAAGGTTTTAACACCACTGTGTTTCCCATCAGCAGGGCGGGTACCGCCTGACCCAAGGGAAGCAAACCAGGAAACGGAAATGGGCCGATCACCACCATGACTCCCCGAGGCCGGTAGCGACAGGAACCCCGGGTCCCATCCATGAGATCGGGGATTTCAAGTTCGATGGCGAAGCGGGCACTCTCGGTCAAGGTGATATCGATCTTGTCGAGCATCGCCGCCATTTCGGACCGCGCCTCCCAGCGGGGTTTGCCGACTTCGCGCGAAATGACCTCGACGATTCCCTCCTGGTGTCGCGCCAGGGATCCGCGGAGCCTTCGAAGGGAGTCGGCGCGGCTCCCGGACGTCAGCTGTTTCCAGGAGACGAATGCCTTGCGGGCGGCAGCAATCGATTCGTCGATCGAGGAGTGAGCGCTCTGAAACACTCCCACCTCGTCCGACAGATCGGCCGGGCTCAGGATGCGCCATTCAGCGCTAGGCTCCTTGGGCATCCTAAAGCCGCCATCGATGAAGTCGCCGAGCGGAGCCATCCTTCCCTTTCAGTAGTAAGGCATGAAGGCAAGCGACTCGCCCGCAACGACCCCGAGGCCTTGCTTGAGTGCTTCCCGACCATCACCAGTGACGTTCAGCTTCCCGTCCTTGGCATGGGCTTGGACTGCCAGAGCGCGAAAGGTGCCCGGCTTCTGCTGAAGCGGCGTAATCAATCCCTGCTCGAGGGAGTTGTCTTCGGGCACCGCCAGTTCAGGATCAAAGGTGTACGTGGCGATCTTCTTCACCGGTAGGATCTCATCGACGTTCGCCCACAAATGCGGACCTCCGTCGAAAGGATCCACTTGGTTCCGGTAACTGAAACCGATTTTCTTAAGCATGTGAAGCACGGGCTCGGTTTCCTTGCCGACTTTGCCGATGGCATTGCGGGCCTCGGCTGGCAGGAACGTCGTGTAAATCTTGCCCGTCGGGAAGAGCGAGAAAATGAATTCCTTTTCCTTCCGGCTCAGCTGATCCGCTTCCCAGTAGTCCATGTTGGTGAATCGCCGACCGACAGCCTCCCAGAGGGGGGACTGACCCTTCTTATTCAAAGGCGGGAGGAGTTCGGCCAGAACCTTGCGCTTGAAGCGACTCCTGTTGAGTCCGAGGAAAAGGAACCGGACGAAGGAGATTTGACGGCCGACCCGAGCATCGGAGTTCCGGTATTCCGGATCCATCACCAGTCCCCCGATTTCGGAAGGGCCATTCGTGTCGTACTTCAGTTTGATCGTGCCATGGATGAAACCGGTCCCGATCATGTCGGAGAACTTCTCCTCGCTGCCAACCTCGAAGTAGAAATGGGGAGCCTCGCTGGTTCCGTGCTGAGCGGCGATCATCGAGGTGCCCAGCACGCGCCTTTGCGCGACGTCTTCGGCGACAAAGATGTATTTTCCATCCATCTTGTTCGCGTTCTTATCCTGAAAAGAAGCTTGCGAACGCTGAATCCTGGACTTGAGGAAGTCGCGATCATTGAGCAAGTTGATAAAACCCGGGATCTGAGCCAGCTTCTCGAGCCCATCGAGATCTTGTTCCTGGATTTCACGCAACAGGATCATACGCAGGTCCTCTCGATCAGCTGCCGGTAGAAACCCACCGCCTTCTCAAGATGCTCGACCCAGTTGAATTCATTTGGCCCATGACTGACTCCCAAAGCGGGACCCGGTCCAAAAACCACCGACTCGAAACCCGCTGCTGCGAACTGCGCTGCCTCGGTTGAAGAGGACTTTTTCGCGACTGCAACCGGAAGTTGCGCCGCCTCGAGTGCTCCTCGGCAAAGCTGGACGAGCTCGCTGTCAGCACTCGCTGCTAGGCCCGGGTTCATGCGTTCGCGAGAAGCGCTGACATTGAGGTTCGGGTATCGGCTGGCAATGCCCTGAACGCCTTGAAGGACGTGTTTCTCGAGATCCGCAGGCGATTGCTCCGGCAAGAGGCGGAGATCAAAGTGCAGGTCCATACCGCTCGGGCGTTGCTTGATCTGGGCGAAGTTGATGGTCGGAAAGGGCGGCTCGAAACTCGCATCGGCGGTTTTCTCGAACTCTGTCCCCAGTTCCCTGAAGAAACGGATGACATCCATCGTGCACGGATAGAGCGCATCTGGAAGAAACCGCACTCCCATGTCACCCAAGCCCCCGAGCTCGGCACGAAACGACTTCTCTTTGCCTTGGGCGCGCACGATCTCCCGGAAAAATCTTTTGAAATCCTCGAACTGATGGGAGGTCAGGTAAAACTCGGATCGGGCGGTGTCAGGAACTTTATTCTTGGAGTCCCCGCCATCCAATTTCGTGAACCTCAACTCAAAGCCTGAATTCGAAGCCTGATTCAGGAAGTCCAGGAGCTGTAGAATTGCATTTATCCCCAGGCCCGGCGACGAACCATGCGCCGAGCGGCCCAAGGAATGGAGATCGATGCGACGATTGAAGCCCCGCGCATCGCGCTCCACCTGTTGGTAGTCGATGGAGACTCGGAACACGCTCATGTTCTTGTGGGCATGGACGACTTTAAGATCCGAGGCGTCGCCGACGAGAGTGTATTTAGGGTTCAGCGCGAGCGACTTGATGAGGTATTTCGCACCGAACATGCCCAGCTCCCCGCCACAGGTTCCAGCGAGGTAAATCGGCATTTTCAGCTTCTTTTCACGAAACTTCTCGATTGCGTGGAGTTTGCACAGAAAGTCGAGCTTGCCCGCGGCCGCACCCAATCCGAATATTTTTCCGTCCCGGACTTGCACGCCGAAAGGATCGCCGGCTGTCTCCGTCCAATTTTCCGAAAGTCCCGGGCTCACCGTGTCCAAATGACTCACCAGCAGCAACCCCCTGCGGGTCTTTTTGTCGACGAGGGGATCCCCCAGAATTCCGATGACGTTGAACTGGCGTTTCGAAATATTCTCGAGCGAGTGGGTGACTTGTTGAAGGCTGGTTTTCAAACCCCGCTCCTGGAGCAAGCTCGAAACGTAGTTCGAAAGCTCCTCGTTCCCATTGGCGCTCACAGAGTTGATCCGGATTGCTCGCTTGGCTTCTTCGATGAGTTGCTTCATGACCAGTTCGTCAGCGATATCATGCGGTTATTTTTGTTGCAAGGCATGCTGGCGAAAGAGTACCGTGACACATGTTTCTCGGTTTCTTGCTGATTGCGCTGACCTGGGCACCTGCGTCAGCTGCTGATACGCCCTCATTCGAGAGCTTAGCGACTGTCGGAAACCTAAACGAAGAGATTGCCGCCGCCCGTGAATCCGCGCCCCAGGACGCAACCTACTTCTACAATCTAGGAACCCTCCTTCTCCGCTCCGGGCAAATCGGACCTTCGGTGGCCTACCTGGAAAAAGCGCGCGGATTGAATCCCATCGATCCTGCGATCTCAAAAAACTTGGATGCGGGGCGCGCTTCTTTGGGGCAGGTGCTGGGCGAAGGGCGCCTGGACCCAGCTTCGAATCTGCTCGAGCGGTGGTCGGATCGGACCCCCCTGAAAGTCATTCAAGGCCTGCTGGGTTTGCTTCTCGCGATTTGGGCGTGGTTTCTCGCAAGGCGCCATTCCACTCGAGACTCGCGGAAAGGGTTCGGTCTAGCCTGGGGCCAAGCGTTTTATCCGGGATTGATCTTGTTCCTGTTGATTTCAGCGTTGCGCGCCGGCTGGTGGGTCGAGTCTGCCGCGATGGTCCTGGAACCCCAAGTCATTCGAAGCGGTCCCGGAAACCAGTTCATGGACCTCGGCCGAGCCGAGGCCGGTGTAAAACTCCGAGCTTCGGGCGACACCCGCTTCGAAGGGGAATCAGGCAAATCCCTCAGCTGGTCCCAAGTAAGATACTCATCCGATGGAATCGGCTGGGTGAAGACTTCCGCATTATTGCTTTTGTAAGCGGATGTGGGAGAGAAGGAAGTCTATGTGGATCCGCTCGTTAACGACCCTGATGATCTTAGTTTCACTGAGCGGCTCGCTCTCCCTGTTACTTTCGGGCTGTGCTGGCGGATCCGTTGACCAGAACGATCCTGCGCAGATGTACAAAGAGGCGGAACAGGACATCGGCAACGATCGTTACCAGCTCGCCATCGATAAATTGCGAGTGATCCGCAACAAATACCCCTACTCGAAATCCGCGGTGGATGCGCAACTACGGATCGCAGACGTTTTCTTCCTCCAAGAATCCTACGCTGAAGCGGCAATCGCCTACGAATCCTTCCGCGACCTTCACCCCAAGCATGAACGCGTGGGATACGCGATGTTTCGAATCGCTAAGTCCTACTTCAACGACATCCCGAACACGGTGGCGCGCGATTTGACGCCGGCCCAAAAATCCCTGGACGCCTTCAACGAATTCCTTCGCCGGTTTCCCGAAGCCCCCGAAGTTGCAGAGGCCCGTCAGGGTGCGAACGATGCGCGTAAGATCTTGGCCGACAAAGAGCTCTACATCGGCGACTTCTACTACAAGCGCGACTTCTATCGCTCCGCCCGCGACCGTTACGTCAAACTCGTCCAACTCTACCCGGAAACGGATGCAGCCGGGAAGGCTAAGCAGAAGCTTGATTTGATTGCCAAGCGTGGGCCGCTTCCTGAGGAAAAGGAGGCTCCCCCCAATGGCGGATCAGCAGGGACCTATTGATTACCCAGTGATCCCGGCGCGCCCGGGCTCGCTGATTGCGGCCAAAACAGGCAGCCGTCCTCACGCTGCTTCGGTTTCGTCATCACCTGCCCTTTCTAGAAACATGAAGCCTGCCGTTCTCCCCTCTTTAGGAGTCGAAGGTCCGGATCGCCAGATCCAGCAGCTCTTGCTGAAGCGGGATTTCGCAATGGCAGAGCCTTTGATTCAGGAAAAGATCAGGCGTAATCCGAATGGCGCCGATGGTTACTATCTTTTGGGCGTTTTCCATTACATGCAGGGGCGACTCGGCACCACCGTCGAAAACCTGAAGCGCGCCTTGGCCATCGATCCGAAGCACACGGATGCCGCAATCTGCCTTTCTGTCCTGTACAACGACATCGGCAAGTACGATGAGGCCAAACAGGTCTTCGAACAGGCCAATCAATCGGTGGCCCACAAGCGCACCGGGGACATTGTCGGGGTCGACCGGAAGTTCGCGGTGAAGCACCTAGAACTTGCCGACTTGTATTTTCGATACCGCAGATACGACGAAGCGATTGAAGAGTATGCCAAAGCGGCCATGCTCGATCCTTCGGCCCTCGAAATCCGAATTCGAAGGGCGAAAGCTTTCGCAAAAAAAGGATTCCTCACACGCGCGATGCAGGAGCTCCAGCAACTTAAGAATGAACACCCGGACTACGTTCCAGGACAGCTTCAACTCGGGCTTTTGCATTACAGCCAAGGCAACCTACTGGATGCCGAACTGGAGTGGGAACACGTGCTTGAGCGCTCACCAGGACATCGCGAAGCCTTGGCCTACCTCGAGATGGCTCGCAAAGCGAGATCGCGAGGCTAAGAGCCCGTCGATCCCGGGCGATTCGCTTTCGTCGCAGATCGCGTCAGGCTTGGAGGCTTTTGACAGTCAGGGAGGGGGGGATGTCCCGAATCGTGATCGCGGTTCCCACCGGCGTCGAATCAGACTCGGCACGAGGTGCGCCCCGTTGTGCACTGATCGTGATCAAATGCGCACGCAGCTCCTTAAACATGGGATGCTTGATGCTGTACTCGTTCTCCTGAAGCACCACTTGTTTGGCGACTTGCTCCTTCAAGTTGATCACCAGGGGGGCCTTCAGATTGGCAGTCATCTGGGCCACTTCATCTGAAATGGTTATAATACTGAAAACAGCCGACTGATTGATGTTTTCCAGTTTCAACTCCCGAAGCTCGGCTGCGGAAAGTCGCGCGGAGTATTCTGGCTTGAAAATCTTGGGCTCCAAAAGCGGGAATGCGATTTCCGGGCTCTGGGTCGACTGCAGCCAAAGTATCAAAGTTTCATCAGCGGGATCCACCAAGCAGAACTCGGTGAACTCAGGAAACCCCAACACTCCTTGTGGGATTCTAATTTTCTCGTCGTCGCCGACGGTGAGCTGTCCAAAACGTCCTGTTTTAACAATCACTTTTCAACCTCAAATGGTTATCAACCCTTCAGGACTTTAGAGACTTGAGCCATCGCTGCCGGAGCTTTCACTGCTTCTTTATTTTGGTCCTGAATTGCAGCGTAAACTTCTTCACGATGGATCTTGGTCTCTTTAGGGGCCTGAATTCCCAGACGAACTTGCTTGCCTTTGATTTGTACCACAACAATCTTGATGTGGTCATCGATCGCGATGCTTTCCCCTAACTTCCGGGTCAATACTAACATAAGATCTCCGTCTCTACGTAGGGCGAGTATTCCATTACCGGAAGTTCAATATTCTAACGCCCCGCTGCTAGCAACCTAAATTCCCTTCACTTTAGAAAATCCATCAGCGTCGGTTGAATGAGTTTTTGCGAGCTTTGAAGCGCACTTCTGAAGACGGACTCCTCTTTTGCGAGGTCGCTGACCACCTGCGCCATGTCGGCGTCTTCAATGGACTGACTCAGTTGAGCATTGGTGATGTTGTGGCGTTCCAAAGCATCTGCGGTGCTCTGCAGTCCTTGGACTCGCGAACCCACTTTGGCGCGCATGGAGACCAAACGACTGTGCATCTGATCAAATCGCTCCAGCGTGTCGCGGATCCCGTCGAGGTTTCCGGTTAACAAACCAATTCGTAAATTTTGGAGTTCATCGAAAACGTTTACATTTTCTGGACCCGGCTGCTCGGGCTTTGCTCCCTCATTTGCTGGGGCGCGATATGTCTGCCGTCTCGAGTCAATCGATGCCGCCGGCTGAGTGTTGAACGCTTCCACTCCGGTCAGATTCATCGACAGAAACACGTCCTTCGCAATCTCGACCATGATCTGGCCATCGTCGCCCTGGTACCTACCCTCGGCGTCCACGGGAGGCTTCTGGGTCTTGTAGCCCCCGAAAAGGTAGCGCTCGCCGATACGCCGGTTCGCCACTGAGACGGCTTGTTGGTAAAGCTGGGTCACTTCTTCGGCGACGCCGAGACGGGTGTCTTCGGTGGAACTGGCTCCACTCGACTGCCCAAGAGCGATCTCCTTGGCCCGAACCATGATGTCGCCGAGCTCGCCCAGGGCGTGCTCCGAGTTGTTCAGGAACGACTCGGTCAGTTTCGCATTCATCTGGAACTGGTCGTTGTTCACTTTGTCCGTCCGGATCTCGAGGACCTTGGCCGAACCAATGGGGTCGTCCGAGGGAGTGTTGAGTTTTTTCAGAGTCGCGCTCTGGGTTTGGAGCTTTTCGATCCGGCCCTTGCTTCGGGTGATGCTGTCCCGAACGACGCCGTAGTTGGTGTTTTCGGTTACGCGCATGGTCGCTTGTCCTCACTCATCGCTTGAGGTCCAATACGGTCTTGAGCATTTCGTCGGCTACCTGGATGACTTTCGCGGACGCACCGAAGGCGTGTTGGAACTGCATCAAGTTGGCCGTTTCCTCGTCGATCGAGACGCCGGAGATTTGGTCCCGGAACTTCGAGAGCTGGGTCTGGATGTCCTTGGCTTGGCCCATCGATTCGCGGTTGCGTGCGGTGGCGACACCCACGTCGCTCACGATGGAGTTGTAGAAATCGTCCACGGTTGCCTGACCGTCGTTCATCAGCCTCATCCCCTGAAGCCCGGACAGGGCGATGGCGATCCGGTTGTCCCCGGGAGAGTCGGATTGCGCTGCGGAAGCGATGAAGTTGACGTTGCTCTTCACTTCGTCCGAGAGATCGATGAACTCGGCTGCGCGAGCCGAGCCCCCCTCGGGAACCTTGAAAAAACTCACTCCCCGGAGATTGTCGGCGGTAAAGCCCTGGGAATGGATGTCGTTGACGGCGTTCGCCACGTTGTAAGCCAGTTCGTCGAGTCGGCCCATGATGGTGTTGAGCGTCTGATCGCGAACCTCGAGGAGGGCGCCGATCTTTCCGCCCTTGATCTTGTGGGTGATCGCGCTTGTGACCGCGCCACTGCTCTTGATGTCCAAGGCGTCCTCGATCTTGCCTTCGGCATCCGCGGGCGTGCGGGAGACCGAGAAGTTCTCGGCCATCGGGCCGGTGACGAGGGGGCCCACGTTGCGGACGTCGATCGAGACTTGGCCGTCCCCGTCCTTGTGGATCGAGAGATCCATGTACGAGCCCAGTTTCTTGACTGCCAGATCCCGTCGATCCTTGAGATCGTTGGGCGAAGCCCCGGTGAGTTCCTGCTGCTTGATCTGCAGGTTCAAATCGCGAACCTGCATCGCCAGTGCATTCACTTCCTTGGAATACCCGTCGATCCGAGAGTCGATATGCCGACGGACTTCGTTGACTTCTTTCCTCACCCGCTTGAAGTCGTTGACCATGGCTTGGGAGGCTTCCCGCACCGATTCGCGGATCGCTTGGCTATCGGGTTCGTTGGCGAGCTTCCGAAACTCGTTGAAAAATCGGCCCATCAGGCGATTCAGCCCTTCCCCGCCCATTTCGTTGAAGATGTCTTCGGTCTGGCGGAGCACCAGATCCTTGTCTTCCATGTGGGCCATGTCCTTGGCGGAGTTACGGATCTGCTTCTCGAGGTACTCGTCGTTGATGCGTTCGGTGCGCGCGACCTTAACCCCGTTGCCGACGATGTTGTTGCCGAACGTCGCGGTCGGCTGCATCGCCTCCTGTTCCACACGTTGGCGGGAAAAACCCTCGGTCGTGGAATTCGTGATGTTGTGACCCGTGGTCGCGATGTTGGCCTTCGCGGCCACCATCCCATTCCTTCCGGTCTGCATGACGTTTGGAAGTCCCATCGGCTACGTCCTCACGCTTCCTTGGAAATGAGGCGCGAAGAGCCGCCGCCGTTCACTTTCTGACCTTGCGCGGAGTAGGTCCCGCTCCGGGGAGCCGCCTCGCCCAAGACATTCTTCTTCATGCTATCCAGGTGCGCGAGCGACTGCTCGATCAGGCCGCGATTGTAAATGTTCTGTTCGCTGATGCGCTGGATGATGATGGTCAACGCGTTGTAGGAGGTGCGGAGCTGTTCAGCGAGTTTCGCGTACTTGCCCTGTACTTCGATGATCAAATGCGGAAGGGTCAGATCCTTCACGGGTTTCCTGATCGCCGAGGCGACCGTGGCCATGATCTTCAGTCTCTCCTGCTCAACGCCCTTGATCGATTCGACCAAGGCCTCCTTGTTATAGGTGCACTCCTGAATCGCCCTGAGGTCGGCGTCGCGAAACGCCTCCTTTTCAGCGCGTACGCAGTCGAGGAGCTGCCGATGCAGCCCGAGAAGTCTTTGCAGGCTCTTGAGGAGCGGGGCGAGAAGGTTTTCCAAGGTCTGCAATCCTCCTGATCGCATTCGAAACCGGATCCTTTTGGACTCGATTCCTCACCACTTGTGGCCGGGCCATCCTGGTCCGGTTTTCACTTCAAAACAGAACGGTTCGTTCAGCCGATGCCCGCTGACAAGTGGTCATCGACCATCCTGTCGGCAATCTTGTCGGCGTCGACGCTGTACTTGCCGGCGGAGACGCGTCGCTTGAGTTCCGCAATCCGCTCCTCGCGGACATCGGGAGCGTCGCTCGCTGCCGCTTTGGCGTTGGCCATCTCGCGGCCGCGGCCTGAGATCTCCGCCTTGGAGGACTCCACGGCGCCCGCGGACGGCTTCTTGGTTTCCTTGGTGTCATCGGCCTGCTGGGCGGCGGTCGCGCGACCGGCCTTCTTCGGTCCGTTGACTTCCGTGCTCGTGGCTTGATTATTTCCGGACTGGCTGACCCGCATGGAAGGTACCTCCGTGTACTGATTCGGGAGCTCCATGCTCCCTGCCTTGTTGAGTGTAGCTTTGTGAAACCAGATAAGCAACAAGCTGGTCTGCCAAGCCTACGCCTCCTTGCTTCGCAGCGGTTTTCGCGGTCTCTGAATCAAGCATGCCTTGATAGATATCCGTCGCCGGGTTGCTCAAGTCCATCTCGTTCTTGGGCACGCTCGCACGCATGGTTTTCATCATGTAATCCAAGAACATGGTCTCCATTCCCTGGGCCGCTTCGAGAATCTGGGGGTCGACCTTACTCTTGTCGACGACCGCTACCCGGTTGCCCGGTGTTACCGGGGCTGTCAATGCACTATCGCCCCAGTCCATCTTCTGCTGGAGCATCGTCAGAGGGTGTGAAGGACGGGGAGAGATGGCGTTCATCCATCCCTCCCCTGCAGTAGCTGAGCCTGGCTCCTCGCGCCGGCATCCATGCCGGACGAGAGCGTAATTGAATCAAGACCGGTTGAACCCACCATCCTAGCGGGCGCTTGTTCCTGTCTCGTTTCCTGGATTATTGGTTTCTCGATCACATCTTCCATGATGTCTCGGGAACCAGGCTCTTCTCCGCAAACTAAGTATGAACCGAAAATCACATGATCTCCAGTTCCGCTTGAAGCGCGCCCGTCTCCCGGAGAGTCTGGAAAATGGCGGTCAGATCCTTAGGCTGCACTCCCAAGGCATTCAAGGCTTTGACAAGATCGGAAACGTTAGCTCCTGCTCTGAGTTCGCTCACGTGCCCGGGACGAGTCTTGCCTCCCGCCGCTCCACCCGCTGGTGCGACCGAGCTCACTTCGATCGTGAGGTCTCCGTGGGCGATCGCCACTGGGCTGATGGATATTTTCTCTCCCATCACGACGGTTCCGGTGCGTTCGTTCAACACGACCTTGGCCTGCATGTCGACATTCACGTTGATGTTCTCCAACGTGGCGAGAAGCTCGACGGTGTTGCCTTCGTAGTTGAATGGCACCACGACGTCGATCGTGCCGCTGTCGCGGGCATTGGCGAATTTTCCGCCGAGTTCACCGTTGATGAGCGCTGAAATCCTGGCCGCAGTGGTGAAATCAGGATTGTGCAGGGCAAGCCGGAAGTTTTTTTTGTTCGCGAAGTTGGTGTCCAAGTCTTTTTCGATGGTCGCGCCAGCGACCACGCGGCCCACGGTCGGGAAGTTCTTGGTGGACCCATCGTTGACCGCGCCGATGCTGACAGGACCTTGGGATACTGCGTAGACGTTCTGGTCGCCTGCGCGAAGCGGAGTGACGAGAAGAACGCCGCCCTCGAGCGAAGTCGCGTCGCCGATGGAGCTGACCGTGATGTCGATCCGGTTCCCTACGCGAGCGAAGGGTGGGAGCTTGGCGGTCACGATCACGGCGGCAGCGTTCTTGGATTTGATCGCGCCCTGGACATCGAGACCGAGCTTGCTGAAAAGTCGTGCCAACGATTGTCCCGTCACATCCGCGCTCGAGTCCCCGGTCCCTTTGAGACCCACAACGATGCCGTAACCGATCAGGATGTTCTCGCGGACCCCTTTGACGGTCGCGACGTCTTTGAGTCGGGCCGCGTTCCCAAGTGAGGGAAACAGCACGCAGGCGGAAAGGAGGGCGATGAAAATCAGGGATTGCTGCCCGTATCTCACGACCACATCCTTCTTAACGAAGAGCTTCGAGCCGGTATTCATAGAGTTTCCCCGAGGCGACGCTGTCGTCCTCGCCGATGTCCGATCCCTTCACGATGCCCACCATCGAAAGGATTCTGTAGCCGTTTCGATAAGCCACTTTCTTGCTGCCCCGGATCTTGTAATTGCCGTTCGGATAACGTTCGATGATTTCCGACATGATGTTGTCCCCCGCCTTGAGCTCCATGGACTTCGCCACGTCGATGTCGGCTGGAGTGGCCCGTCGAACCTCCACGTCTTTGTCTGTTTTCTGTGGATCTGCGCCCGCCGCTCCTGCGGGTGCACGGGCGGGTGCAGCGTTCGAAGTCGCCAAGGCGTCCGCTCCGGGCTTGGCGTCTGGCCCCGGAAGACCGAATGCCTTCGAACGGATTCGGTCTTGTGCGATTTCCAGTTCCATCTGGCGTTCGCGCGAGTTGAGGGTCCGTGCGATCTCGTTAGCGGAATCCTTGACGAGCCCTTCTTCGACCTTCACGCTGACGATATCGCCGACACCGCGGATCTTGTTCTTCGTGAAGTAGTAATTCGTCTGGCCGTCGGAGGCCCAGAGGGACCCCTCATTGGTCGACTCGTCGACGAAGTCAGCGCGCGTTGCGCGGTTGCCGTTTTTGTATAGGCGACGGGTGGGAGGGGCATAGTCGGGACTGTTGGAGTAGGAGGGGGCTCCGTCCTCCGCACCGGTGTCGCGTCCACGACGCTGATCCCGACGGTTCGAGTCGTACTGATCCTCATTCACCCAACCCCCCGCACCGCCACCGCCGCGATCTGAATCCGAGGCCGGATTTCGATCGGAATGACCGACTGGGTAACGATCAACGTAGGGGTTGTCGGAATTGTTCTCGGATAAGAGCCCACGCTCCGTCCAGTTTCCTCCGACGGTGGGGCCCGCAGCACGGTCCTGCCCATCGTCCAGGTCTCGGCGGAGCGAGCCCATCAACTTCGAACAACCCGAAAGCGTCGAGACTGCGGCAAACAGCGCGCTCACCAGGATGATTCGCTTGATCACAACTTCACCTCGACTGTGCCCTTGGCAACGAGGGTTCCAGAAAGTGTGCGCTTGGACTTCTGGATCATCACCCGAATTGGACCGTCGAGGTAGCCAGGCTCTTCGGCTTGACCAGAAGTGCTGAGCATGAGGTCGCCGGATCGCATCTGGATCCGCACCATGTCGCCGCGCTTGATGTCGGGGATCCGCTGAACGCCAGTGGAGAGGGTATACTGACCCTCCAGCAGCGTTTGGCGGGCCTCGAGAGTTTCGAGGTCCGAGTTCACGGGAAGAAACACGCCCCGGTACTCGCGAGCCATGCCTTGCGCCGTGTTGACGTCCTGGAGCTTGAAGAGCTCAGCGTGGAGGGCTTCGCCCGGCATGATCCGCCGGATCGGTGCCCAAGCTTTCATGTCGGCCGAAAAACCGATGATGCCTTCGGCGTCGCCGGAAGCCCCGCGAGCGAGAAAGTGAACGTCGCCGTTGCCGGTCTCTCGAAGGACTTGAACCTGCGTGACCCGGGACGGAGCCTCACCGCGCACCCAGCGCACTTGCCCCACGAAACCGATGTGGGCTCCAGGATAGCTCTGGGAGAGTCTGCTGCTCAAGAGACCGTAGATGGGGCCTGATAGGTCCAATGCCGCCTGCTCTTCGGCGTGAACGGGGGTTCCTATCGAAAGGAGCCCTGTGAAAAGCAGAATTCCCACGAACACGAGCCTCATGAATGGATTTTCCTTGGAAGTGTTCACTTGATGTTCGCAGTCGCGCCCAACATCTGGTCGGCGACTCCCATGACTTTCGTGTTCATTTCGTAGGCCCGCTGGGTCGAGATCATCTCGACCATGCTGTTGGCGACGTTCACGTTCGAACCCTCAAGAGCTCCCTGCATGAGGCCTCCGAGTCCGTTCTCTCCCGGGATCCCTTGAAGCGGAGCCCCGCTGGCGAGCGTGGGCGAATACAGGTGGCCTCCCATGGCCTTCAGGCCTTCCATGTTCTGGAAAGTTACGAGCTGGATTTGCCCCAGCACTGACTCGCCTCCTCCCGCAAGATTAGCCCTCACCTCGCCGTTGGGAGCGATGGTGATGTCAGTTGCGTTAGGGGGGACCGTGATCTGGGGGACGAGCTGGGCTCCGTTTGAGAGCTGCATGCGACCTTGGGAGTCGAGCTTGAAAGCGCCATTGCGGGTGTAGGCGATTTCGCCGTTCTGACGCTGGACCGGGATGAAGCCCGGCCCTTCGATCATCAGGTCATAAGGGTGCATCGTCATCTTGGCTGGGCCCTGCTCGAAGAGCTTGTGGGACGCGCCGACCTTCACCCCCATCCCGGTCTGGACGCCGACAGGAGTCTGGGTGTTGGCACCGAGAGAGCCTCCCGGCTCCTTGATTGTCTCATACATCAGGTCCGAGAACTCCGTTCGGGAGCGCTTGTAGCCATCCGTATTGACGTTGGCCAAGTCGTTGGAGATTCGCTCGATGTTGGCCGCTTGGGCTTCGAGTCCGGTGGCTGCTGTCGACAATGCTCGGATCATCCTAATCCTTATGTTATCTTTTACCGCTTCTGAACTTTTACTGCTTCGAAAGCCTAGGCGGGTCAGCTCCTTAGAGTTTTCCCACATCGTTTGCTTCCCTACCCATGAGTTCCCCGTAAGTCTTCATCGCTTTCAAATCCTGCTCGAACAACCGGTTGGCCTTGATCAGGTTAGTCATCTCTTCGATCGGATTCACGTTGGATGTCTCGAGGACCCCTTGGCGAATGATCGTGTTCTTCGCGTCCGCGATTCGGTTGGCCGGGTCACGGTTCTCGAAAAGGTGATTGCCCACTTTCCGCAATCCGTTTTGGGTCTGGAACTCGGCGACGCTCAGCTTGGCCACCAGCTGATCTCCCGCGTAGACTTCGCCAGACTCCCCCACGCTGATCGTCCCGCGGTCACGCAGGTTGATGAACCTGGCCGCGACCGACGGATCCTGCTGCGCGAGACCACCCTGGTCAGCCCCGACTCCTCCCGGAGCCTGCCCCTGAACCTGTCCTTGAATCTGGGCGAGACCTCCGGGCTGGGAAGCCAACACGGGATACCCCTCGGCAGTCACAAGGCGGCCATCCGTCGCCATTTTGAGACTTCCGTGCCGAGTGTAACGAATGCCTGCGGGCGTACTGACTTCGAGAAAACCCTTACCGTCCAACGCGAGATCCATCGGGGAATTAGTGACCCGGAGGTTGCCTTGGCGAAAATCCGTATGCGTGCCGTTGACCACCACGAACGATTGATCGCGACCCTCGAGGGGATAGAAATCCTTGTCCTTGATCGGGCCGCGCGGAACGTCCACGGACTCCTTGTCGCGCTCAAGGGTAGAAAGATACTCTTTGAACGCGGGCTGGTCCTTCTTGAAGGCCATCGTGTCGCTGTTCGCGAGATTGTTGGCAACCGTATCCACGGCATGGGCTTGCGCCGCTGCACCCGATACTGCTGTCCAAAGGCCTGATGCCAATCCCCTAACCCCCTGGAGACTTCCTGTCTCGCGGGGACAAGAGAGAGCAATCGGCATGCCGCATTCCGCACTTGAGTGCTTTTTTTACCGACTCCTCGCAGACAGGATTTTCAATTTGAGGTAAACCTAGGCATCGCCTGGGGAAACGGTCCATTCCATCGTCGTTTCAATCGTGCGCGGCCCTCCTCCCAGTAGCGATACTTTGCAGGCTCGTCTCCCCTGCCACTGAGCAGAATCTTCCGCTCCGGCAAAAATGATCGCCTCAACTCGGCGCTTTTTACCGGCATGAAACCGTAAGGAATCCTTTACCCATGCAGAAACTATCCGCCAAGTCCGTGACTGAAGCACTCGAACCCGGCCTCCGTGAACGCATCTCGCGGGTCAAGGCTGCGCGCGGCCGCGCTCCGAAGCTCGCCGTCGTGCTGGTCGGCGTAAATCCGGCGAGCGTGATCTATACGACTCAAAAAGGGAAACGCGCCGCCGAACTCGGCATGGAGCACGAAACCGTGACCCTGGATTCGACCGCCACGCCTGCGGAAGTCAGGGAAGTGGTCATGAGGCTGAACCAGGACCCTTCGGTCGATGGGATCCTGATCCAGCGGCCCCTCCCAGCCTCCTTCGTCGAGGAGGAAGTCCTGTACTGGGTTTCACCCGAAAAAGACGTCGACGCGTTTCACCCGGTCAATACCGGCCGTTTAGCCTTGGGCCTTCCCTGCTTCAAACCTTGCACGCCCTATGGAGTGATGAAGATGCTGGCTCACTACGGTGTGGAGCCCGCGGGTAAAATCGCCTGCGTGATCGGCCGAAGCTCAATCGTCGGCAAACCCATGGCGGCTCTGCTTTTACAGGCCAACGCCACGGTCATCCAGGCGCATAGTCGGACACCCGATCTCCGGGCCGTGGCGAAGCTGGCGGACATCCTGGTCGTTGCGGCCGGAAAGCCCGCCTTGATCGACGCAAGTTACATCAAGGAGGGGGCAGTCGTCATCGATGTCGGGATCCACCGGGATCCGCGAGGCAAAGTGATCGGCGACGTGGTTTACGACTCGGCCGCGAGCCTGGCATCAGCCCTCTCCCCGGTTCCCGGAGGTGTGGGTCCAATGACGATTGCGATGCTCATGGAAAACACCGTCTGGTCGGCAGAACAGCGCGCTTGATCGCGCCAGTCCGGTTTGACAAGGAGCTTGGGCGGGCAGAAACTATCTAACATGAAGATAAAAATCATCGCCGCGTTGATATCCGCAGCCTGGGTTTCCTCTCCAGCCGAAGCTGCGATGATGATGGACGCGACCCACTCGATCTCCCTCGGCGCGGGTATCGCCAATCCAGCGGCAACTCAGGCGATCGGCGAGAATCCGGCGGGTCTCGTCTACAATATGGGAAATGACCTCATTTTCTTCGGTGAGAGCGAGAGCAGCCGCCTGAAGCCTCTCACTTTCGGGGGCGCACTTTTTTCGGGCAACGGGATGGTAGGCACCGGTCTGACCCTGACCCGGGACCAGGGAAACAACCGGAGCCAGCTCGGGTTCGGTCTTGCGGCCGATGCACGGAGCCTGGGATTTGCGGTTGGGGCGTCGGGACACTACCGGGTCAGTGGACTGAAGGTGGGAGAGGACTTCGGAGCGGATGCCGGGGTACTTTTCAATCCGATGGGCCGGGCGCGACTGGGGGTGACCGCTTTTGATGTGACTCAGAACATCTCCGCATTGGGCGGCGGTTTTGCCTACGATCTCAGCCGGAGCGCGGTCTTCGTGGTGGACGCCACTACCGATAAGAAGCTCAAAGGGCTCG
>JAYVNB010000077.1:0-6355 GCA_043759365.1 Bacteriovoracaceae bacterium
ACTATCGCCTGAAATTCGAACAAACGACGTCTAACCTCCAGATCACAGCCACTAACGAGAGAGTGATTGTCCGCCAAGTTAGAGCCACGAAGACTCGGCTTTCAGTCCCCTTGACTGACGACTTCGGCAACATCACCGAGGTCCCAGTTTTCATCGCCCCCACTATGGGGGACTCTAACGATCGCGCCACGCTGTGGAAGAAGAACGTCAGCGTATGGCCGCCTCGCCCCAGTTCAACCATGGCGATTTGAAGCGGCGATTGCCGATACCACCGCAGGAGGACAATCGTTTGCGTCCCTTTTCAATCAGAGTCGATCCATTGCGGTCCAAGACACCCTCCTCTCCGTGACCGGCATCACTCCCGCGCTGCAGTCCCAGAATTTTGCCGACAATGCTGCCGAATTCACTGATTTTTATAAATTCGAAATTCGCATCCGTACGAATGGCTCGGGCTCCGCAGGCGTTTATCGAGCCTCCCTCTCCGTTCGCTTGATCGACCTGCAAGTCGGAGAAACCTTCTTTCGAGTCGCGACCCAATCCTTCGCCGGAGGCGAAGCCTCCTTTTACTACGAGGACCGTGCGCTCATCGATTCGAGCCGATTCTCCACGCCCACTCTGTACTTTGAAATTTTGGGAGGCTCCCCGTTCTTTGTCGGCTCCGCGACTGCCGGACTCCGCGATGCGGGGGTCAACCCGACAGGTCCCGGGAGCAACCTCGCCATCGCGGGATCGACCTTGACCATTCCTTCATCGCGCAACCCTGCCAGGACAGCTGCAGTGACTTTTCAGGACGGTGACAATGCTTTCGCCGATATTTCTGTTTCTTCCTGAAATTACGACCTGTCCACGGCTTTTTGCGTCATGAAATTCGGAATCTAAGGCCAAAACCGTCTTATCGGCGGATCAGCGCCATCAAACCCGCTTCATCCAAAACCGTGACCCCGAGCTCGCGAGCCTTGTCGAGCTTGCTTCCGGCCTCTTCTCCCGCCACGACATAATGCGTTTTTTTAGAAACGCTCGAGGAGACTTTTCCTCCCTGCTCCTCGACCAAGCGGGTCGCGTCCGTTCGCGAAAGCGTGGGGAACGTGCCCGTCAAAACCAGGGTCTTGCCGACAAGCTTGCCAGCGCCCGAACCCCGACGAGGAGACTGCGGCTCGATGAGAGCGAAGAGGCGTTTCAGCTCCTCCCGATTTTCGGTGTCCGAGAAATACTCATGGAGGCTCCGCGCCACTTCCGGACCGACTTCGTGGATACTCTCAAGCTCCTCGATGGAGGCTTTCATTAAAGGATCGAATGATCCGTAATGGTTGGAGAGGATCTTCGCGGTCCGCTCACCGACGTGACGGATCCCGAGCGCGAAAATAAGTCGGTAGAGCTCGGGTTTTTTTCCCATCTCCAGCGCAACAGCCATTTTTTCGCTCGATTTAGTCGCAAAGCCCTCGAGCGCCAGAAAGTCCTCGGCCTTGAGCCGGAACACGTCCGCATAGTTCTTGACCTTGCCCGAGTCGACCAGCTGTTCCGTGATCTTCTCTCCCATCCCCTCGATGCTGAGGGCATCCTTCATCACGAAGTGCCTCATTCGCTCCTTGACCTGCGCCTCGCACCTGCGATTCGTGCAGCGAGCGACCGCCTCGCCTTCTTCGCGAGAAACCTCGGATCCGCAGACCGGGCAAATCGCAGGGATCTTGAAGGGTTTTTCTTCACCCGTGCGAGCCTCGAGGATCACTTTAACGACTTCCGGGATCACGTCACCCGCGCGCTGGATCAAGACCCGGTCACCGATGCGGATATCCTTGCGGTCGATCTCATCCTGGTTGTGCAAGGTCGCACGCCGAACGGTCGCCCCGCCCAGCCGGACCGGCGAGACGATCGCAACCGGGGTCAGTGCTCCCGTTCGCCCGACCTGGATCACGATGTCCTCGATCGTCGTCGTCTCCTGGCGCGGCGGGTACTTGAAGGCGATCATCCCGCGTGGGCTACGCGAAATGTAACCCGCGCGGTCCACTTCGATCAAGCGGTTGAGCTTGACCACGACGCCGTCGATCTCGAACGGAAGTTGGTCCCGCAGCGCCTCAACCTTGCGGTAGAAATCGAGGACCGGCCGTGGTCCGCGACAAACCGCGCGGTGCTCGCCCACACGAAATCCCCACTCGAGCAGCGTCTCCTCATACTGGGAGAGCGAATCGAAACGCTTCTGCCCCTCGTACTGCCCAATTCCATAGCAGAACGCCGAAAGCGGACGTTCGGCCGCAATCGCGGGATCGAGTTGACGGATGGAGCCCGCTGCGGCATTTCGCGGATTGGCGAAAAGCTTCTGTCCCCGCTTGGCCTGCTCCTCGTTCAACTTCAAGAAAGCCTGGATCGGCAGAACGACTTCGCCCCGAACCTCGATGAGCTTCGGGGGTTTCGGGGTCTTGAGCCTGAGTGGGATGGCACGGATCGTACGAACGTTGTGGGTCACGTCCTCTCCGATCTCCCCATCCCCGCGGGTCGCGGCATGGGCCAAGTCGCCCTCCACGTAAGTCAGGTTGATCGAGAGTCCATCGAACTTGAGCTCCACGAAGTACTCGAGCTCATCCGTGTCCGGACGCTCGAGAAACCGGTGCACTCGCTCGTCGAACTCCAGGAACTCGCGTTCCTCGAGAGCGTTGGTGAGGGAGAGCATGGGGGCGCGGTGCTTGATTTTCGTGAATTTGTCCATCGCGGGACCCCCCACGCGAAGGGTCGGCGAATCCGGTTGGCGCAGATCAGGATGACTTTTTTCGAGCGCTACGAGCTCGCGGTAGAGCGTGTCGTAGGCGAAATCCGAAATCTCAGGCTCATCCAGGACATGGTATCGAAAATCGTGATGATGAATCTGGTCGGTCAGCTCTCTCACGCGTTTCATGGCAGACTTGCGGTCCATTCCTCCTGTCTAGTCCTTGCTCACTCTTCAGACCACCGGATTTTGACTTCGCGGGTGAATTTCCGGAGAAACCCGACTCAGGAAAACCCGACTTAAAAGAAGTAGACGACGGAAGGAGCGAAGGAAGTGACTTTCTGGTTCAGGGAGGCCCCGTTCACGAAGTCGGCGCTCTGCGAAGTGATGTCGAAACCCGCCCGGATCATCATCCGGGGCTGCAGCCGGTAATACCCACCCAGGAAGAAAGTCACGCTCTTGGCGCTTCCTACGGCCAGCGTGGTGACACTCTCGTCTCCGGAAGTGATGATCCCGAAATCCAGGTTCAAGATCGCGCCGAAACCGTCACGCACGGGCAGATCCCCGCCAATCCCCAGAAACAGTCCACGAAACGAGTTCGAAACAGTCTGCTCGCTGGCTGAAAATGGAAACGTATAGGACATCGACTGATAGCCCAACTTGAGCCACCCCTTGGGCCCGAGCAGGTCGCCCGAAGTGAAATAGGTGTACCCGAAATCCAGGCGGCTTTGAAATACAGAAGGGGTCACGCTGGTGCCGCCAGTCGAAGCATTCGTCGTCAAGTCTGTTTGCGAGTAGCCCGGTGCGAAACCGTAACCCAGTGCGAGCTCCGCGAACCATTCCTTGTTGAGCCAGAGCTGCCCCTCGGCCTTGGCTCCGAAAAACACCGCACTGCCTTGCTTCCCGACGGTCGAAGAACTCGTGAACTCCCGGCTCAGGGCCCCGACCCATGGACCTGCCGCCACCCAACCCAAACGGGGCGGCTCCAAGCGTTTACGCTCGGCTTCTTCGACATTGTCATCGATCACGGAGGAGGAGGGTTTTTTAACGGCTGGGATGATCTGGATCACTTTTTGGTACTTCGCGACCTGCCGACCCGGCTCCTCCTCGGAGACCTTGGCGAACGCGATACCTTCATCGACGGCATCCACCACAGCGCGGCCGGTCGGAGTGAGACGCCAATCGACGATGCTTTTCAAGAGCGGGTGTTTCTTCACTTCATCCAAAGTCGCGATCAACACCAAGTCGTCCTTGTGGATCTCGGAAGCGCGACCGATGTTCATCGTGATCGAAGTATTGTCCCGGCCTGTCACATTGGCCAAGAAAGGCACTTTGTGGACCATGCGATCCATGGCGGCCTGGACCGATGCCTTCAGGTTGTCCACCCCGATCGACTGGCCCGCATCGGGTTGGTCGAGGGTGAAGGTCTCGCTCGCGATGAGATCCATTTTCGGACTCTGAAGCCACTCGAGGCTGAAACGGTAACGGGGACCTTCCTTGTAGATCTTGGTCCGGATCACCGTCTCAGCGTGGAAGGTCCGCGAGACCTGCCCGAGCACTTCGGGATCTTCGATTAATTTCGGATAGGGGATCTTGGAACCCGTCAACGCCGAGTCGGACTTCGAAAAGTCGATGAACACGAATCGGCTTTGGGCGGCGAAGTACTCCTTGTAGGCCTGCGAGACATAATCCCCGAAGAGACCGTCCACATTATCCCAAGACCGCAGTACACCGATGCTTTCAAGCGCGTACCTGCGATCGAGCTCCGGATTCGCAAGCGCAGGCCGGGCGAAGAGCGAACTCGTGCCCAGAACCATACCGATCGCTGCGGTCGCGAGGAGGCGGGGGTTCGGACTAATTGTCGATCCTCGGGCCAGGGAGTTGGTCTTCGTAAAGCGCGACCAACATCTTGAGCTCCGCGATCTCCTCGCGCGCCATTTGAAGCTCACGTCGAAGTCGTAAGGTTTCATCGATGGAACCCGCAGTCGTAGAAACTCCCTGCGCTTGAAAAGTGCGCGGCCTGACGTGAAGCGCGGAAGCATCCGAGTGTGCAGACGACGCTTGCGGCGCTTTTTGAGCAGGAGGGGAGAAAGCAGCTTCACCCACGTCGGGCGAGCCGTCATCAAAAAGGAGGTAGCGCCCATGCTCGACGCGGTATTCGATCTTGTTGGACTTGATATGGCGACGCAGCGTCGAAAGGCTGACACCTTTCTTCATTGCGTAATCCATGAGCGGGATCCAGTCGCCCGCCTGCTTCTGCGTCATCCTTAACTTCTCCTCGTGACTACTCTACCTGGGTATTCTATTTCCTCGAACGATCAATTCAAGTATCTTATCCAGATGACCCGCTCAGGAGAGCCCACGGTCGGGACGCCCAGGAAGATTGGTCCCAAGCGCAAAGTCGCCTTCGTTTGCAGCGGAGGCGCGACAAAAGCCGGAGCTTTTCACTTGGGCGTGGCGCTCGCCCTCCAAGAGAAAGGCTTCAAATTCTTTGGTGGCCTAGCTCAATCCACCGACGGGCGGACTCGCACCCCTGGACCCATGGAAATTTCGACCTACGTCGGCTCCAGCGCAGGCTCGATCATCTCGTCGTATTTGGCGGCCGGCTATTCGTTGGATAACATTTTCAATTCCTTCACTTCCAGAAAACCCACAGATCCCGCCGACATGGTGCCCCGCGTCCTGCCGCGGCTTACTTACCAGCGCATGTTCAAACTCCGGGGTGAACTCGCCAAGGAGCAGTTCAAGCAGATCATGGTGTTCAGAAACATCATCGGCGATATCGTGGGTGGAAACTGGGAAGCGCTTCTTCAGTTCAAGTGGTTGAAGACGACCGGACTGTTCAGCACTCAAGGCATCGAGCAATACCTGCGCGAAGAATGCCTCCCATCGAATCGCTTCCAGGATTACTTGGCCGACCTTTTCATCGTCGCCACCCAACTCAATCACTCCCGGAAAGTCGTGTTCGGAAAGTACAGCTACCAGCCCCCGCCGCATGACCTGACCTGTCAATATGACAACGATGTTCCGATCTCGGAAGCCTGTGCGGCCTCGACCGCACTTCCGTTCATCTACGCGCCCTACACAATCAAAAGCGAAAATGGAAAATCCGTCCCTTACATCGATGGCGAAATCCGGGACACGCTCTCGACCCACGTGGCGATCGACGCGGGTGCCGACCTCGTGTTCGCGAGCTATACCCACCAGCCCTACCACTACGCCAAAGAGATCGGCTCGCTCACCGAGCACGGACTTCCCAACATGCTGATCCAGGCGATTTATCTGCTGATCGAGCAGAAGATCAATCAGCACGTCCACGACAAGGAGGTCCAGCGCAGCGCCATCCACGCTGTCTCCCGCTACTGTAAACAGCAAGGGGTGTCGGAGGACCATCGGAAGCGCATCTGTGAAATCCTCGAAGCCGAGCTCCATCATCGCGTCGACGTCGACACGATCTACATCCATCCGTCACCGTCGGACGCCAACTTCTTCTTCGGCGACCACTTCTCCCTTTCTCCCAAACGCTTGGCTGACATCGTCCGGAGTGGGTTCAAAGCTGCGATCGAAACCTTGCGGCACTATGAGTTCGCCGACCGTGACTTGAGTCCCCGCCCGATCGATTCCAGCTCCGGCTCTTAGGCGTTTTTCCATCGATTT
>JAYVNB010000078.1:0-6325 GCA_043759365.1 Bacteriovoracaceae bacterium
AGCAGGTTCGCCCCCCCTCCGATTTGAAGACCCGTGGATTTGCCCCGAATATCACCGCGCCCGTCGGAGCGTGTCTCCAAGTAAGCGATGTAAGTCGGTGAGGCCTGCACGAAAGGTCTCAAAACCCTCAGCAAGTTGAAACGATAGTTCACTCCGATGGAGACCGGAGCAGTGATGAACTTCAGGTTGGTGTGGGATGCGGTGCCGAACGTGTCGCCGACCGCTCCGAATGGATTCGGGAGATTTCCGATCTTCAAGTTCGCGTTTCCGGAGTTGTAGGTGAACCCGAGCCCACCGACGATCCCGATATTTCCGAACCATTCACTATGAAATGGCTGGTACTCGACGAATAAATTCAGGTCGGGGGTCCATCCACTTCCGTAAAAATTAGCAAAACTCCCATTGGTCGAAGTGGAGTCCCCGGTGATCGTCCGGGACGCGGCCGCTCCCAGCCTGAATCCCGAGGCCCAGTGAATCGCCCCTTCACGGCGCAGTTGCAAGTCGGAGCGACCCTCCTTCAAGGCTTGGATCGCGCCGTCCTTATGGGCAGGACCGAGCTTGGACTTCTGCTGGTCAGTGAACGAAGGCGGTTTGGAAACGGGCTGACCCAATCCCTGGGGGTCGCTCTTCTTCAGGCTATCGATGTAGCTCTCGCCACTCGGAGCCGATTGACCTTGGGCTTTGAGCTTTTTTTTCATTTCCTCGGTATAGGAGCCGCTGACGTCCGCCTTGGACTTTTCGCCGTCCCCCATCTGCTGCTTGAGCTGGTCGATATAGGGTTGAACGGGTTTCTTGTCCTGAGCGATAGCAATCCAGGGAAGCAGCCAAAGGATCAAGCTTTCCTCCTCAGGAAGGACGACTTCCTCCGAGACACGATCCAATAACCCATCCCGAAAAGCGCCGAAGCCACGAGGACGGGGGGGTTGAGCAGGAGCCAGGCGATGACCTGCAAAGGCACCAGGGCCGCTAGGACGATCCACCGGAACTCCGGATTCCCGATCAACCAGTGTGCTGCCCCGGGTGACCAAGAATAATACCAATCGACGAACTCGACCCCGAGCCCGGTCTTGAGCAAGATCCGGTCACGGAACCTTCGGAGCAACATCACTCCCCACGCGCTCCCGGTCCCGTAAGCGGCAGTTGCGATGAAGCATTTGCTTTCGCGAAGGTAGCCCTCGATCGCGGAAGTCCGGATTCCCGTGGCCCCACATCCGAAAGTGGTCAAGGCTCCGGACTGATCGCGGATGCCGAAATTGAGAGTGTAGACGTTCGTCGAGTCAGACGGAGAAGTCGCATTGACGAGGCCATCGATCGTCTGACTGCCCCCGGCCAAAGAGAGCCGGGCGATTCGATCGTTGCTGGCATAGGTCGGAAGAGTCGCATTGGCTTTTCGGATGGCAACCAAGAGCGTATCGGGGACGGGAGCAGCAGGACTCGGCACCGCGAAGGGGGTCAGGATTCCGGGTTCAACTAAAATCTGAGAATCGCCCGGAAAATAGAAGCTGGTCAGATTCGGGCAAGCGCCCGTTCCGGGCCCCCCCGCGACGAGCTTGGCAGTGACGACCATGAGTTGCTCGGCGGTCGGAGCAGCGCCGGTGGATCCCACAGCGCTATCCGCTGCGTTCGAAATGGCGAATCGAAGTGGAAACGAAAGGGGGACGTTCGGAACGACCGGCGTTTTCACGATCGCACCGGTGCACGCGTCCAAAGTGCCACCGTTGGCGTTGACGGCCTCGCAAACGCTCTTGAGGTAGATGCCGACCGTGATTGGATCTCCTTTGGGGGCATTGGCACCGTAGTAGCGGGTCGGGACGCCGGAGGGCGCCCGGCACAAGGTGTCAGAACAACTGAAGCGAGTCCCGGAGGAATCCGTCACCGTCGCAATCGGGATATTGAAGTAGGTCAAATCCGACGGGGATCGGGGGAGGGAAACCGTAATCACTGCATTGCTCGTCAGCGTGGTCTCGGCGGATTCAAGCTTGAACTCGAGAAGGCCCGTGTCCCCCGTATCGACGTTGCTCGGGACGGATTTGAAACCGCCGCTCGTAGTGGCGTCACTCGCCGTATCCACCGAAGTGGCGTCGTCGTTGTGGAACCAGACCACGCCCGAAGTGATCCCGTAGGGCGGCTTGGCTGTCACCGTGATTGAAACCGCTCCGGCATCGGATATCGAAAGGCCCGCCGCCACCGACGCCACTATCAAAGAGGTGCGGCAGTCTCGGAAAAATCGATTAGCGCAACGAACGCGCAAGGACTTCGCCGATCTGGACTGCATTCAACGCAGCGCCTTTTCTGAGGTTGTCGGAAACCACCCAGAAGCTCAAACCGTTGTCGACCGACGGGTCCCGACGAATTCGACCCACGTACACCGGATCTCGCCCCGTTCCGCTTTCAACCAAGTCATCCGCCGCTGTCAAACCCATCGGATAGATGTTCCGCGAGGGATCATCCTGCACGACAATCCCAGGCTGGGCGCGGATTGCGGACCGGGCCTCCTCGGGAGTGCAGGCTCGCTCGAGCTCTACGTTCACGCTCTCGCCATGGCACGACAGAGTCGGAACCCGAACTGCCGTGGCGACGATGCGAAGTTGGGGCAGACCGAGGATTTTGCGCGATTCCTGCATGATCTTATGCTCTTCACTCGTGAAACCGTCGTCCTTGAAGCCCCCGATATGCGGAATGCAGTTGAAGGCGATTTGATGCGTGAATGCTTCGGCTGGAACGACTTTGCCGGTCAGGGCTCCTTGCGTTTGGTTTTTCAGCTCGTCCATCGCGGCGGCTCCCGCGCCACTCGTACTCTGATAACTGGAGACGACCACTCGCTTGAGCCCCCACTTTCGATGAAGGGCCTGGAGGGGGACTACCAACTGAACGGTCGAGCAATTCGGACCCGCAATCACGCGCTCCCGCGGTTGAAGCGCAGCTCCCTTGGCCATGAGACTCTCGACCAGGTGTCCGTTCACTTCAGGAACCACCAGGGGGATGTCTTTTTCCATGCGGTAGGCGGCTGAGTTATCGACTACCCATGCGCCTGAGATCGCGGCTTCCATCACCCACTCCAAGGAGACGGCGTCGGAAGCGTCGAAAAATGCGATTTGGACGTCTTCAAAACAGCCCTTTTTCAGAACCTGGCATTTGAAACCCCGGGCGCCGAGCATCACTTCCTGACCTTCGGAGCGAGAAGAGGCAAACGGAATCAATTCCCGGATCGGGAACTTGCGTTGCTCGAGGATCGACCGGAGCTCTTGGCCGACCGCTCCGGTGGCGCCCACGATCGCGATTTTCAAACCTTCAGTCATGCTGCTCTCCTCGGGGATGTCGATGCAGGGTCAGGTCAGTGTTTGCTGGATTCGGTGAGCGCGGCACGGGATGCCGGCTTCCACAACCAGCGGTAAACGTTCCAGAGCAGGCCGAAAACGATGTACCCACTGATGACGAGGAACAAAGTGATCTCCGGACGAACCGCGATGAGGATCATCGAAAGGATCCCGATCGAGAGATAACCAAAGCTCGCACGCGAGCGCCAGTTGAGTTCTTTGAAAGAAGGGAACCGCACCGTGCTGATCATCAGGCTCGCAAGGGCGAATGTGAGGAAAAGGACCGGGGTCTGAGTCTCGTGCGGCCAACCCGTGGTCTGGTTGAAGATGTAAAACGTAGCGACCACGCCCGCAGCCATCGGGATCGGCAATCCTTGAAAAAACCCCTTGGGAAGCAGGTGGCAGGTCACGTTGAACCGAGCGAGGCGCAGACCCCCGCAAGCGAGAAACAAGAAGGCGGCCGCCCAGCCCAAACGGCCGAACGGATGAAGCGCCCACTGGTAGAAAAGGATTGCCGGCGCCATCCCGAACGAAAGGAGATCGGAGAGGCTGTCATACTCGACTCCGAACTGACTGGTGGCTTTGGCCATCCGGGCGATTCGCCCGTCGAGCATGTCAAAAACCGCTGCTGCCAGGATCGCCCAGGCAGCCGTCATGAAATCCCCTTGGATCGAAGCGATCGTCGAATAAAATCCCGCGAACATGTTCGCAGTCGTGACGAAGTTCGGGACGAGGTAGATTTTACGCATCGCGCGCTTGCGCCTTAGCGGATAAGCCAGGAAATCTGACGGGTTCGGTCATAGGTACTCCGCCGGCCAAAGTACCAATCTCGGCGGTGGTTTGCAATGCTGCGGGTTGGCCTGCGGGGAAACTCTTAGCCCTGCCTCACCAAGAGCCAAACCCCTAAAATCACGCTGGATACCCCCAGGGCTCGGGTCCAGGAAAAACGTTCGGAACCCAAAGCAACAGCGACCGGCATCGAGATCGCAGGCGCCAGGGACGAGAGGGTGGTCCCCGTGACGAGTGGAGAGTGGGAGAGACCATACAGGAAAAACAGCGACCCCCCGAATCCCTCCAAAGCGAAGAGCCAGCCCCATCGCTTGAACTCCACCCAGGGAAGGAGAAGTTCGCTTTTCGGAGCGGTTACCCGAGTCAAAGTGGCAATGATCACCAGCGCCAAGGACATGCGCAGGGTATTGCCGACTGCGATGGAGAGACCCACTCCCCCACGGGAAACGGAGTACCCGTTGATTCCCCAACAAAGGGCGGTGCCAAAGGCGAGCAAGACACCGGTTTGCAATCGTTCCAGCCGAAGGGGCAAAGGGGCAGCGGGGCTGCCCGCTTCGGCTGCCGCAGGTGCTCCTCCGGGGGTTCCGCCTGCCTGGATTTCCACCGCAATCGGTGTCGAGCGCCGGCTCAGGATGACCAACACGACGCCAGTGACCGAAAGCCCCAGTCCTGCAAACTGCCTGGAACTCACCACATCCCCGTTCAAGGCTACGCCCGCCAGCACCGTAAAGATGGGAAAGCTCGAAGCGATAGCGAGTGCACCAGGAACTCCCAAAGAGCGGGTGCTGGCGAAAAACAGAAGATCGCCCACCCCGTAGCTGGCGAGCATCGAGAGGCTGAACCATCCGAGATGCCGCCCCTCAAGCTGGCCGAATGCTGCGAGTGACTCCGAGACCCCCCCGGCCTGCGCCAGCGCAAGGAGCGCAAAGAGTGGTAAAGCGGCAAGCGCACGGGCGAAGTTGACTGCGAATCCGTTGTACTCGCGGGACAATCGAGAATAACCCACGGTTCCGATGGACCATGTCACCGAGGATAGGAACGCGCACCAAGGGCCAAGCGATGGAGAAAACATGCGGATCGCTAACTCAGTTCTCGCCGCGGGTCGGACCCGGGGGCAAGAGTCCCGCTTTGAGCTTCAGTTCGGCGTCCGAAGCGCGAAGATACCGGGGGTGGACTTGTAGGGGGTCGCGAGCTAGGCCGGCCTGATACGCCTCCCAAGCCAACACTCCCACGTAACGACCCTGGATCAAGTGGGAGAACGGAAAAGCGGGCTCCAGTTCGGCACCCGAAGGAAGTGCTCCCCAAAGCTCCGGATAACGCTTCCGTCCTTCGCCCGGGGCGGTCCATTGAGCTCCCGAGCTTTTACCCATTTTCTTCTTCATCATCCGTACGAGTTCCTCGGGTCGGATGACGACTTCTTCCACTCCTCGCTTCCAAAGGCCCGGAAGGTCGTGATCAGCCATGGCGGTGCAATCCACGATCGCCTTCGCACTTCCCACCAAGGCAAAGAGCTCGCCTTTCGAAGCATCCGTGGTGGCTACGATCGTCACCGGTTTCTTCTGAAGCATTGCCGAGAGAGCGACCGGTCTCGCCAGTGCGGCAAGGCTCGAAACACCCACGAGTGGCTTGCCCAAAGCGTGGGCTAACGTTCGGGCGGTCGTGATCCCGATCCGAAGTCCGGTGAAACTGCCCGGGCCGACCCCAACTCCGAATACATCGACTTCACCGAGCTTCCAGTGGATTGAACGCAGAAGCTGGTCCACGCCCCAAAGCAGATGCTCAGATTGGTTAGCATCGACGTTCATGGTCCACTCGCTAACAAGCTTCAAAGCGTGACAGCCCTCGCGAGCGGCTGGATCCCATTCCAGCGCCGCGAGAGCACCGGCCTTCGTGGAAGTGTCCCAAGCGAGTAGCTTCATGAGGTGACCTGTCCGTTCAATCGAAGAACGGCAAACGTGCGAGGTCGTTTCGGATGACGATCACCATCAAAAGGAGAATCAACGACAGCCCGACTTGCTGAATGATTTCCATCTGCCGGATACTCAGCGGCTTGCCGCGGATCGCTTCAACCGCCAACAACAGGAGATGTCCACATCCAAAACCGGGATGGGAAGCAGATTCAAGACTCCCAAACCGACCGAAAGGACCGCCATCGTCGTCAAGAAAGCGATCAGGCCTCTCGACAGTGACTCGCCCGCGATCTTGCCGATCAGGATCGG
>JAYVNB010000079.1:0-6305 GCA_043759365.1 Bacteriovoracaceae bacterium
TACGGCAGGGGGTCCGCGTTCGGATTTGGCCGACACTTTAGCACCTTTGAAGCGTGGGGCTGACACGTTGGCGGAGCCGATCCTCCGTTGGAGCAGCCGCGTCCTCCAGGTTCTGGTCGCTCTCGGTTGGCTCGCGATGACCGCGGTCGCGGCGATGATCGGGCATCGTGTCTGGCTTCGACGACAGAAGCGTGCTGCCGCCGAAGCGAGCATTCGTCGCGCAGCCGAAACCAAAAGTTGGAGCCGTCTGGGACAACTGGCCAAGACATTGGCCGTGGCAGCTCCCGGTCCCGATACTTCGCGGGAGCTGATCCTGGTCCACGAGCTCCTATGCGGCGCTGTCTACGACGCCATCGATCGTGAGTATGCTTTGGGGGCGAGATCGTTGCCACGCGCCGAGCTCGGTCGACTCCTGACCGAAGAGCAGGGCCTTCCGTCTTTGATCTGGGAGCGCTTGGCTAAGCTCCTCGAGTATTCGGAAATGGTCCGTTACGCGAGCCAAGCGGGTATGGTTTCAGACCAGGCGGCGAGAGGAGAGCTCGTGACATGGGTGAGTGAGGGACAATCCTTGGCAGAGGCTCTGGCCCGAAGAAAAACGCGACCCTCCGCGCTGGAGTGATCGTGATAATCCAGGCGGCCTTCAGAATGCTCGTGCAGCGATTTCGAGACGGGTTTATATCTTAGGCTCGGGGCTAGGCATTGCGACCGCCCCATTTCAAAAAGGAGATCTCTTCATGACTCTCGGCACTGGGGCGAAAGCCCGTTTCTCGGCCATTTCAGAAATCAATTCCCGCACTCCGCGGAAGTTCGATCCCCCGCGGGACGAAAAAGGGAAACGCCTTCGCATCTCCGAGTTCTTCGGGATGAACACTTTCGACATGAAGCAGATGCGCGAAAAGCTTCCGAAGGACACATTCAAAAAGCTTCAGTCGACGATCGAAACCGGCAAGAAGCTCGATCCAGAAATCGCCAATACCGTGGCTCACGCCATCAAGGAGTGGGCGCTCGATCGCGGCGTCACTCATTTCACCCACTGGTTCCAACCTCAGACCGGCTCGACTGCGGAGAAGCATGATGCTTTCCTATCCTTCGACGATCGCGGTGGAACGGTGGAGAAATTCTCGGGAGCGCAGCTCATCCAATCCGAGCCGGACGCTTCGTCGTTCCCCTCGGGCGGAATGCGCACCACTTTCGAAGCGCGCGGCTACACCGCCTGGGATCCTTCTTCTCCGGTGTTCATCGTCGAAGGTCCGAGTACGAAGACCCTCTGCATTCCCTCCGTTTTCATCAGTTACCATGGCGACGCTCTCGACGAGAAAACGGGATTGATCCGCTCGATGGAAGTCCTTTCGCAGAAAGCCACGGAGCTCATGCACACTTTGGGCATGACCGGAGTGAAGCGCGTCGTTCCGACCTTGGGCATCGAACAGGAGTATTTCCTGATCGACCGCGCTTTCCAGGCCCTTCGCCCCGACCTAGTCATGACGGGGAGGACCCTGATCGGAGGCCAGCCACCGAAAGGCCAGCAGCTGGAGGACCATTACTTCGGATCGATCCCAGCCCGCGTGCTCGCGTTCATGACCGAGTTCGAGCACGAGCTCCACAAGCTCGGAGTCCCGGTCAAAACCCGGCACAATGAAGTGGCTCCTTCGCAGTTTGAGACCGCCCCGATATTCGAAGAAGCCAACATCGCGACGGATCATAACCAGATCACGATGGAAACCCTCCGCAAAGTTTCGCAGCGCCATAATTTCGCGGTGCTCATGCACGAAAAGCCTTTTGCCGGTGTCAATGGATCAGGCAAGCATAACAATTGGTCGCTCTCGATCACCGCCAGCGGACAGGACTTGGATGGCGATAATCTCCTCGATCCGGGCAGGACCCCTCATCAAAACCTCCGGTTCCTAGTCTGCCTCTCCGCGGTTCTCCGGGGAGTGCACAAGCATGCGGGGCTCCTGCGGGCGGGCATCGCCTCCTCTGGCAACGATCACCGCCTGGGAGCGAACGAAGCGCCCCCAGCGATTATTTCTGTTTTTCTTGGCAACCTACTCGACCGGATCCTGAACGACATCGAGAGCGGCAAGGTTTCTGAAAAGAGCGCTGAAGCCGCGGTCATCCAGCTGGGTGTTTCGCAGATTCCGGAAGTGATGAAGGACAATACCGACCGCAACCGCACGAGCCCATTCGCGTTCACAGGCAATAAGTTCGAGTTTCGCGCGGTGGGCTCCTCGGCTTCGACCGCTTTTCCGGTGACGCTTCTCAATGCCGCGGCAGCCGACGGGTTCGCCGAGGTCACGGCAGCCCTCAAGTCCAAACTGGCCTCCGGAGCTTCCAAGGGCAACGTTGACGCCGCCATCCTCGAAGTGGTTCGTGACTCGATCCTGATCACCAAGTCGATCCGTTTCGAAGGCAATAACTACTCGGAGGAATGGGTGAAGGAAGCCGAAAAACGCGGACTCCAGAATCTTCGCAAGACTCCTGAAGCGCTGGCTCAGATGGTCGACAAAAAATCGGTTGATCTGCTCACCCGCCTCGGGATCTTCACCGAAGCCGAAGTCCACTCCCGCTACCATGTCCGCGTCGAACGCTACTTGAAGAACATGATGATTGAAGTCGACACCCTGAAGTCGATGATCGACACGATCGTGCTTCCCGCTGGGTTCTCCTACCACGGAAGTCTCGCCCAATCCGCGGCAGCCGCCAAAGCGGCCGGGATCACCCATGCACCGCAGTCCCCGACGCTCATTCGCATCGGTGGCCTGCTTGACTCGCTCCAAGCGCGGCGCTTGGCGCTCGAAAACGCTTCGAACCGCGCGGATGCAGGTGCTACCGAAGACGCCAAAGCCAAGAGCTTCTCGCTCGAAGTGGCGGTGGCGATGAGCGATGCGCGGGCGGTTTGCGACGAGCTCGAAAGCTGCGTTGCGGACGACTACTGGCCTTTGCCGAAATACCGGGAAATGCTGTTCCTGAGCTGAAGAAACGCGGGCCGGGAAAGGAAACTTTTCCGGCCAGGCTTTCCGCTCAAGGTTGTACGGCTTCCAGGGAGAGCTCGTGAAAAGCTTGATTCATGATGTTCGCGAGCTCTGTCGCTGCAGCGGTCCATGACGAATCAGGGGTATCGAGGACCGCAGTCAAGTAGTCCGGATCCATACTTTTGCGATGGAGGCTTCCCAGGGAGTGCATTTCGTCCTCGGCAATGCCTTCGATCCGGGACGACGGGTAATCCGAGAGTTTGACTCCCAGGTTGCCAGCCCAGAGCGGACGGATGAGGAAGCCCAGGGGGGGCGTTCCCAGTACGACTGTCCGGTACTCCGGAGACGAATCGGGCCCTAGCTCAATGCTGATGGACTGGGCAACGCGGTCCTGAAGAGCGGGGATGGGAGCGGTGGCCAACGGAAAGCATCCGGGTTGCACCATCTGTTTAAACTCGAAACCTTGAATCCCACCACCCGCTTGGCTGAAAAGGGTCTCGAACCTGAGAAGGCCTCCCGAGCCCCCTCCTGCTTTTCGGGTTTTGAAGCTATCCAAGAGCTGCCTCCCAGCCCCGGACGCTCCGTTCAATGCGCTTTGAAGCGCTTGTCTTTCTTGGGTGTTTGTTTCGGTGTCGCCTGCGGAGCGCTTCAGGTGCGCCGAGCCATCGAGTTTATGCGGCGGAAGAGTGGTACCGCCGGACTCGGAGGCGTTCAGAAGCGCTTGGCTCTCTGGCGAAAGGGGGAGGCTGTCTCCTTTCAGGCCGGAGCGATAGGCGGCCAGGAGCGGGGTCAGGTTCGTACCGGCGGAGTTCAAAAGCACCCCGGTCAAGAAGCGCAGAGTATCCGCATAAAGTGGGCAGGGACCCGCATCGTCCAAGTCGTTGAGGGTGAAATTCGCATGACCTAAGCGATTCAGCACCGCACCGAAATTTTCCAAATGGGCATCCCCCACACACCAGCCTCCATGTGACCCGAGGGCAGTTTGGAGGGGGACGAGTCCCGCGGGCGATTGGGCCACCCGGGAGTAATAGTAGGGAACGAATGTCCGGAGGAAATGGAATCCATCGGAGGTGGAGTCCAGCTTGGCCTGGAGCTCCTGTGCAGTGAGGTCCGGATAGAGTGCCGTCAATTGATCGTGAAGGGGATTGGACGCGCGAGCATTGGCCATGGGGGGGAGTGCCAGGAGCAAAGCGAAACAGCGAAGGAGGGTTGTACGCATGAGATCCTCCCGGAGTTAGCTCAGGGGAGCCGCGCGTTCAAATTACATATTTGTAGGATAACTGTGGGCAACGAGTCGCTCGGGCTCAGCCGCCGCCAGTACCGGAACCGCTGTTTCCGTACAAGGTGCCGTCCAGGATCAAGTAGCCTGAATCGTGGCCCTGGCCCGATGGGTTCTGGTGGACCCAGTGAATGATCGCACCATCGGGAGAGGCAGGATAGCGAGGCCCTGGCTCATTCGAAGTGATGTAGTCGCCGCAGGCTTCGACCCTCATTCCGACATGGAGCTGCGGAAGGGTGCCAAAGGAAGCGTTGTAGACGACTTCGAGGGTATCGGCGGGGGTAGGGCCGACTTGGATTTCAAAGTGGTTGTGACCGCTATGGTCGGAGTAAAGACGCGACAACTGTCCTTCGACGTGGGCTCTTTTAAGGGTTTGATTGGGAGTGGTGGACTTCCAATTCATCACTTGGGCGTCATCGACCGCGAGGGCTTGTCCATGGTCGAGGCAGGCGGGGGAACCGGCAAAGGATGAGGAAGTGAGCATCAACATCGAGCTGGTGAACAGGATCGAGATGGAAAGGTGCTTCATTCGGAGTTCCCCTTTCACGTTGAATTAGTCCAAGATGGGGCGGTTCCAAAAGGCTTTCGTGGGCAAGAGGCCTATTTTTACACAGTTTCCCAAGCCGAAGTATTCAACCATGGAATATGATTATGACTCTTTGGAATGCATCTAAATCCAATTTTACAACGCAATGCGACTTTTAAGGAGTTGAGCCCATGTGGACGAGTCTCAGTCATTTAAGCATCCCGGGTCTCGAGTTGGTGATTCGGGCTCTGTCGGTTTACCTGGCGATCCTGATTCTCCTGCGGATCGGAGGAAAAAAGCAACTCGCCCAAATGAGCCCGACCGATTTCGTAGCGATCCTCCTGATCAGCAATGCCGTTCAAAACTCGATGAACGGAGGGGACAACTCGCTTGCCGGTGGATTGATCTTAGCCGTCGTATTGGTCGGAGCGAGCTGGGTGATCTCGGTCCTCACTTATCGGAGTCGGGTTTGGCGAAAAGTTTTCGAAGGCACTCCCACCCTGTTGGTGAATCACGGCAAACCCATTCAGGCGAATCTTGATCGCGAACGCATCACCCCTCAGGAGCTCAGGAGCTTGCTGCATCGCCAAGGAATCCGCCATTTGAGCCAAGTGAGACAGGCAGTTCTGGAGTCCGATGGGACCGTGGATGTGATTCCCGAGGAAGAAGGTCGCTCCTGAAGGCTGCCCTCCTCCTTGGAATGAGAAAAGGGCCGAAAAGATTGCTCTTTCCGGCCCTTCCGTAGTCGACAGATTCTTGAATCGGGTAGGACTAGAGGAGTCCGACTTGAGTGTAGGCGGTCTTCACCGCCGCGGTCGTAACCGCGTCGAACCCGAGCTGAGTGCAGCCTTCCATCACATCTTGGGCCATGCCCCGAAAGTTCTCATCCGGATGCATAAGATGAGTCAGGACGAAGTAATAGAGCTTCTCCGCCTTGTCCTTGCCGATCGCGGTAGCGACCAAATAGGCTGCATGGCTGGGGATGGTGCTGTTCGCGTGCACGTAGCATCGGTCGTTGGTTTGATCACACGCTCCGGTTGCCACCATTTTTTCCGAAAGCTTCGTTGGATAGGGGCGGGTGCCGGTGACGTTGCCTTGGCGATCCTTGACCCGGAACGTGAGGGTTTCGGGGTGGGCGAGATCGCGAATGCCCTTCGCAGTCGAAGGATCCAAAAAGATCATTTTTCCGATGGCCCAATCCCCGTCGTTCGCGATCATTTTGCCGAAGAAGTCGGAGTTGGCTTCATTCAAGGCTCCAGCCTCGTCCATCATCGTGAGTTTGGCAGTGTAGCTCGTCACCCCGTGGGACATCTCATGGCCCGCGACGTCCAGTGCGGCACTGAAGTCGCCGAAGCCAGCGCTCGCATCGCCGTCGCCATAGGCCATGATGTTCTGCTGTGGGTTCCAGAATGCATTTCCGAACTTTTCCCCGACGTGGATGACGCTGATCACCCGGCTGCCTCGGTCATCGAAGCTGTCGCGTCCGTGGTGAGTCAGGTAGTAGTTGAGTACCGCTTGGGTGTTCTTG
>JAYVNB010000080.1:0-18325 GCA_043759365.1 Bacteriovoracaceae bacterium
GTCATCCCGTTCTTCTCAGCCGCACCCAAGCCTCAATCGACGCCGACGAAAGGAGACAGCCTCTCCGACGGGAGATCGAATTCCTGTTCCGTGACCTCATCCGCTCCGCGAAGCGAAGGATCATCATCGAAGGGCAGTACTACTGGTCGTCCGAGATGAATGACTTGATCATCGCGAAAATGCACGAGCTGCGGGACCGCCCGTTTGCGGTCTTCGTCATCTTGGCCGACCTTCATCAGCTCAAATCCGTCAGTCGGCAGATGTCGGCCCACGAACTGCGGTTGATCCAGAAGCTTGAACGGGCTGGAAAGGAGTGTGGGACCCAACTGATCGTCGGTCACCCGGCGGTCTTCGCAACTCCCACGGAGAAAAAGCCAGGCGACGAGGAATACCGAAGCGTCTACGTCCATTCGAAAGTCATCGTGATCGACGACAAGTACCTCGCGATTGGATCCGCGAACCTCGCTTCTCGCGCTCTCCGGGTCGATACGGAGCTCAATCTCACGTTGCTCGGGAATGCCCCTCGGGAACGAACCCACATCGAAAGCGTCTCGGGTGAAATCCTCCATCATTGGAACCTGACCCCCGCGGGAAAAATCCGTAACCTTTCGCATCCGATCCGGATCCTACCGTTCAAAACGCTGAGTGAGCTCAAAGGCATCCGAAACGAACACCCGTGGGCGTCAGCCTTTCCATGGAGGCTTTTCTTCGATCCGGAGATCCCCTGGCTCTATCCCTTCAAGCGGAAATACCGAGCCTGGAGAAAACGGCAACCCGAGCTCGCCCTCTTGGCCCTGCTCGCGGTCTGGTCGATGGGAGCCCTCGTCACTGTGAAGCTGTCGGGAATACCCGGTTTGCCACGATCGGGGACCGCCGGTTACTCATTGCTCTACGCCGCCATCCTCGCCTCGACTTGGATCATCCCGCTTCCGTTCAGCCTCGTCGCACTCCTCTGCTCCGCCCACCTGGGAGAACCCCTCGGGCCACGGATCGCCGTGTGCTCCCTCTGGGTCTCGGCAATCTGGGGGTACTGGCTCTGCCGCATGTTCCCCACAGTGGCGGGAAGGTATTTTCGCAGAACGGCCCCAAGGTGGCTGCCACGAAGGCTGGGACTCCGCAGTTTTCCGCTTCTCGTCCAAGTTCTGGGCGATCCTCGCGTTGGACTTCGCTCGAAGATCGCTTTCCAAGGACTCACCTGTGCGCCGGTTCCTTGGTTCGCTCTCGGCACATTACTGGTATTGCCGGGCGCCCTCTCCTTGGCGTGTCAGCTCGCGGCGCGCCTCTCCGCGGGAGTACCTCGCGATTGGATTGACCATCACGCACCGCTCCTGCTCGTGACTACACTGATCACCGGAATCTGCGCTCGCCACTTCCGCTCCGCAGGTGAAGTGCGGTAGAAGAGGAAACTCATGGAAAAAACGCGGCTACGCGTCCTGTCCTACAACATTCACAAGGGATTCAGCCCAACCAATCGCCGGTTCATCCTCCGTCAGATTCGCGATGCGATCCGGACAGTGGATGCGGACCTCGTTTTCCTCCAAGAAGTCCTTGGGAGTCACGAAGTTCATCGTGGAAAAATCCAGGATTGGCCTACGGAACCTCAGTTCGAATTCTTGGCCGACTCGATTTGGACCCACACGGCCTACGGAAAAAACGCCGTCTACACCGCGGGACACCATGGCAACGCGATCCTGAGCAAATACCCGCTCTCCGGCTGGGAAAACATCGACATTTCGACCAATCGGTTGGAAAGCCGTGGTCTGCTTCACGCGATCATCGAGATCCCGCACAAGCGAAAACCACTTCATGCCATCTGCGTCCATCTTGGACTGCTTGAAGCGGAGCGCCGCACCCAAGTGCGCGCCATCTGCGATCGAATCGAACAAATGGTCCCTCATGACGAACCGCTCGTCCTAGGAGGAGACTTCAATGATTGGCGAGGTCAAGTCACGGGACCCCTGCGCAAAACGGTCGAAGCCAAGGAAGTGTTTCAGGAGCTGGAAGGAAACCACGCTCGCACTTTCCCCAGCTGGATGCCCGCCCTCAAATTAGACAGAATCTATTATCGCGGAATGAATGCCCGCCGTGCACTTTGCCTGACCGGGCTGCCCTGGAGCAAGTTGTCCGATCACGTTGCGCTGTACGCGGAACTTGCCCTCTGAAAATCAAGCGGCTGGCGTCTTGCGCTGAACCACCTGCTCGATGACCCCCATCAACTGATCGAGCGTATAAGGCTTAGCGAGAAACCGAGCTCCAGGCATGTTGCGAATGCGCTGCTCGCCATGCTGAACTGCGGAAAGCACCACCGTCGGTGGAACATTGCCGAAACGCGAGCGAATTTGGGCGAAGACATCCTCGCCACTCATCCCCACCAGGGATAAATCAAGCAGCATTGCATCCGGCCAATTCGTCTCCAGGTAGCTCAGAGCCGCTTCTCCGCCATCGACCAAGTCGACAGCGTAGTTGTAGCACTCCAGAACCATTCCCAGTGTCTCACGTACCGAGCGGTCGTCCTCGACCACGAGGATCTTCATCCAGGCCTCCTGTTTCTCGAATCCGGCGCGACAAACCAATGCACATAGGAAGCCAACTTCATGCCTTCGGAATTCATTTCACAGATCAGGGTGCGTCTTGGAGTCCATCCAAGGCTTCATCGAGATTGACCTCGGTCGGATCGGAGACTAGATCCGTCTCCTCCTCCAGCTCCACTCCTTCGGGGACTTCATTCAGACAACCCGGAGCACCCGGCTGATCGCCGATCCGCACGTGAAAGTGGTTCTTGTGGAACTTCTGATGCTGGATGACGCGGCTGTATTTTTTCCAATAGGGATCCGCACCTGCCACGCGACCTAGCGCGGAGATTAGCTTGCGATCCAAAAAAACGCGCTTCACACAAGCGAACGGATTTTGAAGGACTAGTTTGAGGAACCACCAGTTGGTCGCGGCGTCGAAGCGTCGCACCAGTGTCCCGGGCGACGGCTTGCCTTTATCCACCACCAGGAACCCGACATCGGCGTCTTGCCCATTCGTATGAGAAGAATGCCCGCGCCTTCCTCCTCGACCTCCCAGACATCCGCCCCGGGGCGCCGAGACGTCTCCCAAAAGGACATGCACTCCTGAGTAGTCCGGGGCAGGGTACTGAGTCGCGACTTTTCTCCCCAGCCACTCCACTAAAGTGGCCATTTCATCGGTTCCAAACTCGGTGCACCGCCCCGGGCTCCGGATCTGGATGCGGTTCAGGGGATTGGGGACGATTCTCCGCCCATGGGCGAGGAAGCCGTTGTTTGGGCCGCACTGGCCCTGCTTACCGGCTAGCCCGATCTGGTCCCGAAGGTACTCGAGCTGATCTCCGAGTTTCCCAGCCGCCGCCAGTTCAGAGTACCGGCGCTGCTCGTCGGTCATCTCACCACAATAGCTGCCGGATTTGAATCGGGCCTGAACACAGGCGCGCAACTTTCGCCGCACCCTTTTGCCCCGCTTGCTGAAAACAAAAGGATCATGGCAACAGAGGGCGCCGGTCTCGAAGAATTCCGGATTCCACTTGCTGCAAAAGTCGGCAGTCAGGCCATCAGGTCCCGCAATCGGCTCCGAAACCGGCGTGCAGGGAAATCCATCAGCGGCAATGGCGGAGGAATCCACCTGCCCGACTCCGATGAGTGCTCCAACGATTCCGCACGTGACCAAGAGGACTCGCCCGAATGTGCGCCAACCCGTTTCACGCTGAAACATGACTCTCCGGGAGCGATTGCAGGATCAATTTCAGTTGAGTCTCCAGATCTTCCGTTTCATCGTTCCAATATTGATAGGTACCGAATTGCGGAAACGCCATTGGAAAAGCGGGATCTTTCCAACGACGAGCCACCCAAGCCGAATAATGGACAAAGCGCAATGCCCGCAAAGGTTCGACCAGCCTCAGGGTGGAACGATCGAAAACCCTCATCTCCTCGTAACCTTCAAGCAGGCTCTCCCATTGGTTGCGGGCTTCCTGATCGCGACCTGGGAGAAGCAGCCAGAGATCCTGAACTGCCGGACCCATCACCATGTCATCGAAATCGAGGAAAAAAGCCTGAGTCCCGTTCCAAAGCAGATTACCCAGGTGACAATCCCCGTGCAGGCGGTGCACGGGGACTCGAGCGAAAAGCGGCGTCGATGCCGTGCAAATCTTTTCAACTGCCGAGCTGTACCGGGCCTGGAACTCGAGAGGGATCCACCCGCCGCTCAGGAGAAACCGAAGGTTCTCCATCCCATACGTTTCCGGCCCGATCCTGATGCGGTTCGGAGCAGTTTTCGAGGCTCCCACCGAATGGATCCGACCGAGGAGTCTGCCGATCATCGCAAGCTGGTGATGGGTGAGCTCGTCAGGCGCGCGACCCCCGACTTTCTGAAAAATAGCGTAGAAAATCCCGCCCTCCTGGGTTCGATGAAGCGTCGAGCCGTTCGGAAAGGGCAAAGGTGCGATCGCGGGAATTTCAGCATCCACGAGATCTTGAATGAAACGGTGCTCCTCCAAAATCTGTTCCTCGCTCCAACGTCCGGGGCGATAGAATTTGACTACCCGACGATGGGCTGACGGATGAGCCGGGGGCGCGTCACTTTCAAGCTCCACATCGTAAACGCGGTTCTCGAAGCTGTTCAATCCCATGCAGCGCCCCGTTGTCAGGAAACCCGAGGTCTCAACGGCCTCAAGCACCCGATCGGGCGTCAACTGGAAAAAATACTCAGATGACATGCTCCGAACCTAACACGGCAAGAGTCGTCCAGGCTTCGGTTTTCTTCAGTCGTTTCGGTCATCCTCGCCCTCGCCAGGGGGAGTTTCGTTTCGAGCTGCACTCTCGGTTTCAAGTTGCTTCAGAAGTCGTTCAGCGGGAGTTTCGAGTTTCTTGGATCGATTGCACTCTGGACAGGAGGGGACGATGTTCCCCGGAGTGCTGCTTCCACCGCGCGCGAGCGGAACCACGTGATCCATGGTCAGTTTCACGGCCGGAAACTTGCGCTCGCAATAATGACAGATGCCGCGATTCGCAAGACTGATCCACCAGTGGGATTTTCTCAATTTGCGTGCCTTTTCCCTCTCCTTCCGCAAACGCGCAGGATCGACATGGGTAGGATCGAGAGTGTAGAATTCGTTTTCGTCGTTTCGAGTCATCGAGGAGAGTCGGTCATTGCGGCCACCCCCACCCGAGTATCATGCAGCCGGTCGATTGTGTAGACGCTAGGGCCACGTGGGCCATGTGATAGGATCATCCGATGAGCTCATGGGACAACTCCTCCGAATACCCTTCCCTCACGTCCCCCGAAATCGAAGCCGATTTCACGACGATCCAGGTGGAACTGCAGGAACTGGAGTCGCTCTCGAAGGCTCTCGCGCCTTGGGTCACCTGCGCGAAAGCGCTGACCGACGACGAGGCCTCGGCGCCCCTCGATCTGGCTTGGCGGATCGCCCGGATCGAAGACTGCTTGGATCCCCTCTTCTACAACATTCTGACTTACTGCCACTGCACTCTCAGCGTGGACTCGGACTCGGCGGAAGCGAAGAAGGCTCAGGCGCGCCTGAGCCCCCTGAGCTCCCGCCACTGCCAAGCCGTCGAGACCCTTTATCTGTTTCTCGATTATCTTCCGGAGACCAGAGTCGAGGAGTTCCTCGTTCGGCCGGGCACGCCCGCTCTCCGATTCCTCCTTCTCCATCGCCGGAAGGTGCGGAACCGCCTGCTCCCCCTCGAGCAAGAGTCGCTGATCCAGGCCCTGACAGCGGATGGGCACTCTGCCTGGGCGGCCCTTTACAGCACGGTTTCCGGCTCGCTCGTCTGCGAGCTCGACCTTCCCTCCGGCAAAACTTCGATGGGAATCGCACGCGCGAGCGGCCTCTTGAAGAGTCCGAGCCCGGCCGAACGAAAGGCCTCCTGGCTCGGAGTGAATCGGGCCTGGGAGACCCAGCAGGAGACCTGCGCCTCCATCTTGAACTCCATTGCGGGCTGGCGACACGAGCTCGATGGAAAGCGATCGCATACCGAGCAGGTCCACTTCCTGGATTCGTCCCTGCACGAAAGCAAGATCCGTCCGGAAACCTTGAACGCGATGCTGGAGGCCACCGAACGATTCTCCGGGCTCTCGAGGCGCGCGCTGAAGGCCCAAGCGAAAGCACTGGGAACGGAGCGGCTCGCGCCCTGGGATCTCCAGGCTCCGGCTCCTGGCCCTTCGAAAGGACTGCAGGATGCGAAACTGATTCCGTATGAAAAGGCCTTGGATGTGATCGCCACCGCCTTCGAGCGCGTCCATCCGGACATGCGCGACTTCGTCCACATGATGGAGAAGAACCATTGGATCGAAGCCGGAAACACGGGAAAGCGCCGGCCGGGGGCCTATTGCACCGGATTCCTGAAATCCCGCACGCCCCGGGTCTACATGACCTACATGGGAAGCATCGGCTGCCTGAAGACTCTCGCCCATGAACTCGGTCATGCTTACCATAACTGGGTGATGCGCGACCTGCCCTATCAGGAAACCGAGTATCCGATGACCCTGGCCGAGACGGCCAGCATCTTCTCGGAGTCCCTGGTCCACGACGACCTGACCCGGCTGGCCGTGAACGACTCTGAGCGTCTCGCCATCGCCTGGAACGAAGTCGCCGGAGCAGCCACCATGACCCTCAATATCCCCGCCCGATTCGACTTCGAAAGGAACTTCTACGAAGCACGCAGGGTACGGGCGCTGACCCACGCGGAAATCACGACGCTCATGGTGAACAGCTGGAACAGGTTTTATGGCGACGCCCTTTCTGAACCCGATCCGATGTTCTGGGCGAGCAAGCTCCATTTCTACATGACCGGGCGGAGCTTCTATAATTACCCCTACCTCTTCGGATACCTTTTCAGCACGGGAATCTATGCCCGGCGAAAGGCGCTCGGATCCGGATTTCATTCCGCCTACGTCAGCCTTCTCCGGGACACAGGAAAAATGGGGTGCGAGGAGCTGGCCGCCCGCCACCTCGATACGGACCTCACCCGCCCCGAATTTTGGCAACAGAGCCTCAGCATCATGGAAGCGAGGATCCTCGAATTCGAAATGCTCGTCTCCTCAAGCTAAATCAGAGTGGCGGTCAACTGCGCAGACTCCACGAAAGCCACGTGCGGCCGGTCGAATGAATAGATGTTATAGGCGTGTCGAATGACCATTTGAGCGACGTTCCGAACTGGAACACCTCCCGGGGTCACGCCTCTTTCAGTGCCCATGTGGGCATGTCCATGAAAAGCGGCGTTTGCGCCCCCTTCATCCACAGCCTCCCCCAGGAGATAACTACCCAAGAACGGGTAGATCTCCCGTCGTTCGCCGAGAAGGGTACCCTCACAAGGGGAGTAATGCATCAGTGCGATTTTAAAATCGGCTTTCAACGCCAACAGTCCTTCACGCATGCGGTCGGCCTGGAGTTTTGCGTGACGAGCGAACGCCTTGGTTTCAGGTTCCCCGAATTCGGTGCAACAGGCTCCCCCGAAGCCTCCTCCAAATCCTTTGAGACCCATGATTCCCACTCGAATCCCTTGGATCGGAAGCACGGTCGAGTCCCCTTCCAGGGTGCGTACCCGGGATTCGGCGAGCACTTCGCGAACCCGACCCTCCTGATCGCTGTGATAATCGTGATTCCCTAGGACAGCCACCATGGGAACCTGCACATTCTTGAGGTCATCCGCCAGGGCCTGGGCCTCCTCGAGTGTCCCTCGTTGAGTCAGATCACCGGCAAAAAGCAGAAGATCGGCTTTGTCCGGCAGCGATTCGAAATAGGTTCTCAGGCTGTTCCGGCTGCTTTTACCGTAGTGCACATCTCCGACTGCAGCGATGCGGATCACTTGACCTCCTCCGTCTCGTCGGGCGCAGGGTAGTCGGGGACGCGAATCTGGTTCTCGACCTGATATCCCGGCAGAAGCTCCCGGGTGAGACAATTGATGGCGCCTTTACGGTCTTCGGATACAACTTCGCCCCGCAAGAGGATTTTGCCTTCGGCACATTCAATTTGGATATCGAGCTCATTGGTCCGCTCATCCTGGGCTAAATGCTCGCGCAACTTGGCCACTGCCAAGGCATCGCCCTGAGGGTTCACGGAACGAAGCGGCCGCATCGGATGCGACGGCGCCGAGATTGAAGGCGCGAGGGCAGACTGCCGAGGCGGCAACGGGGACATGCGGGGCGAGGCCGAAGGTGGCATGTCCCCGAAAATCACCGTATAGAGCTGATCGATCACTCCCTTGGGCACATGGACGTCGCTCGATTGGGCATAGAGGAGAAGACTGAGAAGTCTCCGCGGTGCGCGACGGCCCCGCCGGACGAGGTAGTCCCAATCAAGATTGGCATGGGAGAGAATCGCAAGCGCGTCGTGCCAGTGCCCGGGAGTCGCCTCGCTATGGGCTAGAGCCTTGATGATCACCAGGTCCTCGGGAGAAACCAGGCGTAGCTCCTTGCCGTGAAATTCGGCTGTCGTCACCCGTTGGAACATCTCACTATCGAAATAGATCTCCCCTTTGGATTTGAAGATCACGTCGACGAGGATGTTCTCCTTAAATCCCTTGTAGAGCCATGCCGGATCCGTTTTCTCAGTTCGGAAGCCATGCTTGGTGAGAGCGCGCAACACGAGCTCCGCGTCCTCCGGTCGGACGAAGAGATCGATATCGTGGGTCGAACGGGGCCGACCGAGCCCGTGAGAGGCGATCCCTCCGATGAAGACATACCGGATGCCGGAATCCTCCATGGCCTCCACGGTTTCATTGAGCACGCGATTAAAGCGATCATTCAATTCAGGATTTTCTGTGGTGACTTTGAGCGCTTTCATGGGTTGCGCGCCTCTCCCTTCGCGCGTACTGCACTATCAACGGTGGTTGTATCAAGAGACGTGCCGCAGCCCCTCCGTTTCAGGAAGACTCAGCCGGTCACTTGAAAAAACTCGCAACGACCGCCTCGATCTACCCGGGCTTCGAATCGCAGAGGACGAGGTCGCACACGACGGATGATCGCCGTGATTTCTCCTCGCAGCGTCTGAGCGTCTTCTTTCATCATCCTCAGCTCGATGTTCCGTGAGCGGCCGCCACCGGAACCGCCTTCGCGATAGAACACCCGCGCGTCGACTGTCTGCTGATCGACGGCAAGGGTGGCGATGCCGATCGCATTACCCTGATCCAGGGTGAGGGGTCGACATTCCCAATTGGGCGACCCTCCAATGAAAGGGGTGATGACCGAAGAGGAAGCGAGGGCCTCGGATCCGAGCATGGCGCCCGCGGACAGGACAACCCCAACGAGAGCGGTTGCGACGAGGGCTTTTTTCCACAACTCATAGATAGCGTTTGATCGAGACATCTTAAACGCACCTTAGAGAACCCTGCGCTCATCGACAAGCCGCGACGCCACATCGATCCGCCGAACGGCGCGCGGAATACCGCTTGCAACCTATCCCTTTAAATATCCCGTGAAACCAGCTGACGCGGACTCCACAGGAGGAATTATGGCAGAGAACAACCCGCTCAAGGACCAGTCGCAACCGAACTCGCAGCAAGCCCAGAACGATACGGGCAACCCGCCTGCGGGCAACCGTGCGCAGGAGAGCGAAATGCAGAATCGCTCGCCTGAGCCCCGCCTCTCGGAAGGCAGACCCGCAGATTCCCGATTGGATGACGAAGGTCGTCCGGTCGAGCGTCCTCGGGCGGAAGGGGGGCGCCGCGCGCGAGGCACGGCCGCGATGGATCCGCAGACCCGGCAAGAGGTAGCGCGAAAGGGCGGCCTAGCCGTCTCCCGCAACAAGCAGCACATGGCCGAGATTGGCCGCAAAGGCGGTCAGACGGTTTCCAAGAACCGCGATCACATGGCCAATATCGGTCGCAAAGGGGGCGAGGCCTCCCGGGGTCAACGCTGAGCGATCCGCTGCGGTCGAATCACACGCCTCGGATCTCGGAAATCAACGCGTGGTAGAGCAACATCAGGTCCTCGTTGCTTTTCCGGAGACGAGATAGAACATCTCGCGCGATTCGTTGCAGGACTGGGTAGGCCCACTGAGGGTGGGCTTGCCCGAAGTCCTGGAACGCGTCGCGGCTCAAGATCAGGCAATGGCAGGCGGACTCGGCAATGATGGTGGCTGAGCGCGCCTCAGCGTCCAATAAAGCCCCTTCTCCGAAAAACGCGTGGTCTTCCGCCCGAAGCAGTACGACGCGGTAAGAATCCCCATCATGGGTCTTTTTCGTAACCCACGCTTGCCCGCGCGTCAGCAGGAACATCTCGGCTCCCGCATCACCCTCGCTGAGAATCGCTTCTCCTGCCCGATAGCGGCGCGTTTCCATGGCGCCGGCCAAACTGGATAGGACTTCGTGAAGCTCTTTGATCTCATCGAAAAGGGAGACGGCCCGCAGAAACTCGACAGAGTCGAAAGCTTCTCCATTGAAGTCCATCGAATCAAGCGGCCGCGGTTGCAAGAGTCCCATCGAGGGTGTTCCTTTTCGCGCCGTCACGCGTCTCAATCACGATCGCCATCGAGCCTTCCAAAACCAAGTGCGCTTCGCCGGGATTGAACATCGGTGAATTGCATTTTAACTCCTTCACGGAACGCAGGTTCTGAACGAGCCGCCCCATGTCCGGAGTTTTCTGGGCCTGCCGCAACGCAAGCTCTTTGATGCTTTGTCGATTGCCGGTGTTTTCCAGGATTCCCACGACCACTCGCTGGGGGTTTCCCGCTTCGAGACACCTTTTCACTTCCCCATAGGTGGACCCCAGGCACGAGTCCGGGACCGGAAGCGTGGTGATCCATGTGGGAGTCCTAGGATCCAAGAGGTCGAAAATGATGTTCGACACGCCCGTGCCTCCGGAGGCATTGGCCAGGAGTAGACGAGAATACTCGCGGGAGTAGATGATCTCCGAGACTTGGGCGAGCTTGAGGTACTGATCCATTTTGGGGTCTAGTATCTCAGCCGCCACCAAAGTTCCTCGGGCAATATGCGAAAGCGTCATCGCGGTCATGATCGTACGGGCATCCACTTCGGTAGGACTGGGGATCGCACCGGTTCGAGTCGGCGTGCGGTCCGCCAGGATGAGGACTTTACGAGCGGTTCGGGGTGACGCTTTGGCCAAGGTCCCCTCCTCGTAATAAGGACCCGAGAGCACTTGGAGCTTTTTCAGTCGAGGATGCGAGCGGATCAGGTCAATCGCAGAATCATCGATCGCCGCCACAAGGATCACTTGCTCGGCACTCAATCCTGGATTGAAATCCAAAATGTGGGCCAGAAGGACCTGCATCTCCTCTTTCCAGCCACAGACGATGAAGTGATCCTTCAGTTTCTGGAAATCCACGAATCCCCTCCTTTTACGCAAAGCCTGTTCGAAAAAAACCGACGAGATCTTGGCGGTCACGATTCCGACGGCCACGACACCCGCCATCATCAAAAGGCTACCCGCGAAACGTCCTCCCGATGTCACAGGGTAGCGATCCCCGTACCCGACCGTGAGGAAAGTGACGATTCCCCACCACACGCCTTCGCCATAAGTGGTGATGTTGGCGTCTTCGGCGAGGTACTCGAGTCGGTACACGACCCAGGATAGACCCAGCCAGATCGACAAGAGGGCCGAAACGACCCAAATCGTCGGAGCGGCCGCGAAGGCAGCCTCCAAGCGGATTCGGATCGCGCTCAACCGGGTCGTCCGGGACTCTGGCATCGTGTTCTCCGCCCTCTCTCCATCTCTTCGGAATCGCTTTCGACTCCCTTGAATTCTCCCTTGAAGTCCCCTCTTAAGTCCCGATGTTGTACCAGACGGCCACACCTTACATTAGTTTTACATCCGCTTGCTTCGAGAGGGTCCATGATGCCCTCTATGAGCGCCCTCCGCAAAATCAACATTCCGAAGTCCCTTCCCTTCGTGGGCGTCCATCTCGCCGCTTTCATCGGGATTTTCGTGGTGCCCTTCAGCTGGCCTCTGGTCGCACTTTGCGCAGGAATGTACTACCTTCGGATGTTCGCGATCACCGCGGGCTACCATCGCTACTTCTCGCATCGCACCTTCAAGATGAATCGTTTTTTCCAGTTCGGGATGGCGCTCCTGGGAACCACCGCAGCCCAAAAAGGACCCCTCTGGTGGGCTGCCAACCACCGACTCCATCATCGCCGTTCCGACCAAGAAAACGACATCCACTCGCCACTTCAGACGGGATTCATCTGGTCACATGTCGGCTGGATCCTTGGATACGATCACGACGAAACCCAATGGGACCAGGTCCAGGACTTGTCGAAATTCCCGGAGCTAGTCTGGCTCAACAAGCACTACTTGATCCCGCCGATCGCGCTCGGTGTGCTGATGGGAGCCTTCTTCGGAGCCTCGGCCCTGGCCTGGGGGTTCCTGCTCAGCACCGTGCTTCTCTGGCACGGCACCTTCACCATCAACTCCCTCTCACACGTATTCGGTTCGCGCCGATACACGACGTCCGACACGAGTCGAAACAATTTCTGGTTGGCGCTCCTGACCCTGGGAGAAGGATGGCACAACAATCATCACACCTACATGTCGAGCACTCAGCAGGGGTTCTTTTGGTGGGAAATCGACGGAAGCTACTACGCCATCAAGGCACTCTCCTGGATCGGCGTGACCTCCGAACTTCGCAAGCCCCCGCTTCACCTGCTTGAAGCCAAACGCCTCGACCGGGGAGCGATGGATCACATACCGTTGTTTCCGAAAAAATCGCAAGCCCCGGTGTCAGCCGCGAAGACCAGGTCCCGGAGATTACCCATGGGCCGGGTTCTCGCACGCTAGATCTCGAGCTCAAGCCCTTCACGCGCGAATCCCCACTCCACTTCGTGAGCGGGAGCCTTCGAGTCCTGGAGCGCTTTGCGTGCGGTCTCGTAATAGCGACGGGTCTGCGTTTCGACGGTGGCGATCTTCTCGTCGGAGGAGGCTGGATCATGGTGCATGAACAGGACGCGCTTCACACCTTCGCGTAAGGCGATATCCAAACCCAAACCGGCGGCGGCGTGACCCCAGTTCACTTTCTCAATGGTCTCCATCAAAGTATATTGGGCATCGAAGACCATGAGATCCACCCCTTGATAAAGGGGAAGATCAGGACCGAGTGCCTCTCGGGTAACCCGCTTGCACTCGGTATCCACACAATGGGCATAGACCTTTCCGCCATGTTCGAAGCGGTACCCCCAGCACGGATCCGGATGATCGAGCTGGTAGGGTGTCACTGTGAGGTCGCCGAAACGCTTCGGCTGCCGGGGCTCCAGCCGGTGATATTCGATTTTCGCGCCAATATCCTTGAGAGGGACCGGAAAGTAGGGCTTCCGGAACACCGTTTCAAACACTTCTTTGAGCTCTGGCTGCACGGAGTAGACATGGATGCGGTTGCCGGGGATGAAGATCGGGGCAAAAAACGGAAGGCCCATCAAGTGATCCCAATGAAAATGGGTAAACAAGATGTGGACTTCGCCCTGACCCTGACCGCATGGCCCTTGAAGCAACTCGTAACCCAAGGAACGAATCCCGCTCCCGCCATCAACGACGATTCGCTGGTGACCCGCCTTGACCTCAATGCAAGGGGTATTGCCCCCGTAACCGCCCGAACGATGAACCGGCAACTGCTTGAGGAACTTCTCCACTCCGCCCCGATCGCGGATGCCGGCGTCCACCAGGGCCTCGCAGGTGTCCTTGAGACGCTGCTCAACCGCAGCCGGAGTTAACGGAGAGGGCAAAGAACCTCGGACGCCCCAAAGCTTGATCCTCATCAGGTGCCGGTGGGCTGCTTCGTCGAGGAGGTTGTATCCGCAGCGGACTTGGCCTCCGACGAGGATTGACCCTTCGTTCCGACTTTGATTTTTGCTTTCGAACCCTTATGGCACTTTTTGCAAGGCGCGGAAGCGCTTCCGCCGGATGTGTGAGTTTCTCCTTCACAACCGAAACCACTCGACGCGAGCAGGAGGGACACCATGAAAACCGGGACAGATGCCAGGATGATGCGGCGCATTATCTTTTCCTTTCGGAAGGGAACCTGTCTCCAGTCTAACGTGAATCGTATTTTTTTTGAAAATCCTAATTTTTCGATCCCGTATCGATTTCAGCCCCATCGGAACCGAACGACGGAATCCGGAAGGCGGTTGAAAGCGCATGAATCCCGCGTGGCACTCATCGAAGTCATCGGGTTCAACGACTCTTACGGAAAAATCCGTGGAAAGTTTTCAATTTCGGTTTAAATACCGCTTGCCGAAGGTTTATGTCCGCGCTAAGTCAAGCCCACTATGAAACGTGGTCGTCCAAAAGGTCGCTCTCGCGACAATCGTTCCTTCGGCCCTCTCGGCGATTTGATCCGGAAGCATCGCTTGGATAAGCGCCTGGGTCTTCTCGATGTGGCAAAAGCCTGCCAGTGCTCGGTTCAGTTCATTTCGAACATCGAACACGGCCGTGCTCCTCTCCCCTGGGAAAAAGTGGGAATGCTCTCCTCCTTCCTGAAAATTCAGATCGAAGAGCTGCAGGCCGCGAACTTGGCGATCCGCTCGGACTTCAAGAGCTTCGTGAAACTAGCGAACAAGCCGGCCAAAGGCAAAAAAGTCCCGACTCCTGCCGTGCTCTCTGGCGCTACCGGTGCGGCATCCGCCGTTGCCTTCACTGCCAAGGACGACCAGATCCGCGAAGTTCTCCAAGCGTATCAAGCCGCCAACCTCACGAATCGCAAAAAATTCGTCAAGGCCGCGCTCAAGATGCTGGTCAACTGAATCGAAGCCTCCGCAAATTTCATTCACTCGAAAGGGCGCTCAGGGAAACCTGGGTGCCCTTCGTATTTCAGCGCAGTATCGAGGACTCCATGAAGATCACCGAATACCATGCCCACGTCTACTATGAAGACGGCACACGTCCCTCAGCGCTCGAGATGCAGCAGGCGCTGACGAAGCGCTATGGCAACCTGACCCGAGTGAGCCACATGTTCGATCGGCTGGCTGGACCCCACACCCAGATGATGTTCGAGATCGACTTTGCCCCTGACCTGCTCACCACGGTTCTGCCTTGGTTAATGTTGAACCACGGAGTCCACTCGATCCTCATCCATCCTGTCACCGGAAACGAGAGACTCGACCACTTCCACCACGGGCTCTGGCTGGGAGCGATTCTTGCCCTGGACGAGAGCAAGCTCGAGGACTGAAACTTCTCAGCGTTTGACTCGCTCGAGATCGACGAAGCTGTAATCCCACTCCCCCTCCACCCCGGACTCCCGAGCCGATTCTCGGAACTCCTCTTTACCGAAAGGCGGGAAAAAGGCGTCGCCCTCGATCTCACGGTGGATCATCGTGAGATAGAGGCGGTCGCAAATAGCCAGCGACTGTCGATAGATCTCGGCTCCTCCGATGATGAACACTTCCTCGGAACCCTCTTGAACCCGGGCGAACTCCAGGGCCTCATCCAGTGAGTGCGCCACGAGAACCCCGGCGGGGCACCACTCCGCCTGGCGAGTGATCACGATATTGGTCCTTCCCGGCAGGGGCTTACCGATGGAGTCGAATGTCTTGCGCCCGAGCAGGATCGGATGGGCGGTGGTCAAGCGCTTGAAACGCTTCAGATCCACCGACAACCGCCAAGGAAGCCGATTGTCGCGCCCGATCACCCGGTTTTCAGAGAGTGCGGCGATGGCTGAGATGATCATACCGCGATCGGCGCCTTGATTCCCGGATGAGGATCGTATCCTTCCAAACGAAAATCCTCATATCGGAAGGCCAGCAGATCGAGCACTTCCGGGTTGAGATGCATGACCGGGAGCGCCCGAGGCTCCCGAGTCAACTGGAGCCGGGCTTGGTCCAGATGATTGGAATAGAGGTGAGCGTCGCCCAGGGTGTGGACGAAGTCGCCAGGCTGGAGTCCCGTGACTTGCGCGACCATCATCGTTAGAAGCGCGTAACTCGCAATATTAAAGGGTACCCCGAGGAAGATGTCGGCGCTCCTTTGATAGAGCTGGCACGAGAGCCGACCTTGGGCGACATAGAACTGGAAAAACGCGTGACACGGCGGCAAGGCCATCTTGTCCAGCTCGCCGACGTTCCAGGCATTGACGATCAAGCGGCGCGAATCGGGATTTTTACGGATCAAGTCGACGACTTGGGTGATCTGGTCGAAAACCCTTCCGTCAGAACCTTTCCAGGAACGCCACTGCGCTCCGTAGATCGGGCCCAGGTTTCCATCTACGTCCGCCCACTCATCCCAGATGCTGACTCCGTTCTCTTTGAGGTAGCGAGTGTTGGTCTCTCCCTGAAGAAACCAGATCAGTTCGTGGATGATGGACTTCAGATGGGTCTTTTTGGTCGTCATGAGCGGAAAACCCCGCGCGAGGTCAAACCTCATCTGGTAACCGAAAACACTCCGAGTCCCGGTTCCTGTCCGATCGCTCTTGTCGGCGCCGTGCTCCAGGACATGGCTGAGAAGTTCGAGATAGGGTCTCATGAACCCAGAGGTAGCACAGCTTCCCGGGAGGAACCAAGACGGAGACACTCATGACTTTATGCGTTAGCTCAACTGCGACAGGACTTCCCGGACCAGTCGGTGAGATCCGATTGCCTGCAGGGCTGCCGAGACGTCGCGAAGCATTTCGCGCGTGTCCTTTTCAAGATCGATCGTGTCGATGATGGGAAGAACAGAACTCTTATCCTTGATCTTGCCCAAAGCGATGATGGCCTGCCGCTTGACCATGGGTTCAGGATCCCGAAGCAGCGCGACCAACATGGGGACGCACTCCTGAAGCTCCCCAAGAAACACTTTCATCCCGCGCCCGTTGCCGGACTTCAACCCTTCGAGGATCCTGCTCTTCTGAGCGAGCCCGCTGAGCTCCCCGATCGCGAAAGCCGCGCTGGAGCGCATCAGCGGATCCGAATACATGAGCATGGGCTTGAGCGTATCGATGACCGCCACGTGACCTGCCGCAAAAAGAGCCATCGCCGCATTGGCTTTCACCCTGTTGTTTCGACTCGCAAGTTTTGGAAGGATGAGGTCGGTGCAGGCTGGGATCCTCGACAAGCCCATGCTTTCGACAGTGTTCGCGACCACGCGTTCGCTGGGATGCTCCAGGAACCGCGCCAAACCCAGGATCCGCTCGTCCGAACAAAGTCGGCCCAAGGCCGCGATCAGGGAAGTGGCGACTTTTTCGGAAGGCTCAACTTCAAGCCGGGCGAACAAGGCTCCCAGAATCCCGTCGTCATTGCTGCCTCCCAGCTTGGCCAGGGCCCCGACGGCGGCTTGCCGGATCGACTCCGAGGCATCCCCGAGGCACTCGATGAGTCGAGGCACGGCCCCGGGATTGCGACAATGACCCAGGAGCTCGATGCTTTGGACTTGGATGGCCGCCCCTCCTTCACGGGTATTCAGGATCAGGGAGTCGAGATCTCGGATGCGGACCAGCTCGAACACGGTGACTTCTTCTTCTTTGCCACGGATCGGCTCGTGATCGAGCTTCACGTACTCGAGTAGTCCGCGGATCCCCTGCTCCACATGCTGGGAAAAAACAATCTTGGTGTGGGTGCCGAGTTTGGAGACTTTCTCGATTCGGTTGGCGAGATTGACCACGTCCCCGATCACGGTGAAATCCATCCGATCCTTGGAGCCGATGGGTCCGGAAATGATCTCACCTTGCGTGATCCCCACCCCGATCTCAATTTTCGCTTTGCCCAACGCCTCCCGGCGCAAATTGAACTCGGCTAGGCGCTCCCTCATCTCCAAGGCGCAGTGGATCGACCGCAACGAGGTCCCCGAGGCGGATACGCCTTCTGTCCGGTAAAAAACGGCCAAAAGTGCGTCTCCGATGAACTTGTCGACCTCGCCACCATGTTTGTAGACGACTTCGACCATCTCGGAGAAGTACTCGTTGAGCATGTCGGTGACTTCTTCGGCTTCGAGACTTTCGCAGTGGGCGACGAAATTACGAATGTCGCTGAAAAGGACTGTGGCTTGGACCCGCGATCCGCCGAGCCTGATCCCACCCGATGCATCCGGCGATTCCATGACTTGGCGATAGGTCGAGTCGGAGAGGTATTTACGGAGCTCAGTTTTCTTGCGGAGCTCACCCGTCATCGAGTTGAAGGCGGTGACGAGTTCGCCGATCTCATCCGATCCGACGTTCGCCACCGATACCTCGTAATCACCGGCGGTCACGCGCTGAAGCGCGGCGACGAGCCGGCGGATCGGGGTGATCAGGAGCTGGGCGAAGATCGCTGCGACCAACAGACCGAGCGCTACCGAAGGAACGAGGTCAATGAGAATCTGGCGCCGAAGCTCGGCGATGCTTCGGGTCAAAGACTGGAAGGTGAAAAGGTATTCGACCAAGAAAAGCGCCTCTCGG
>JAYVNB010000081.1:0-18320 GCA_043759365.1 Bacteriovoracaceae bacterium
TACTATCTCAACGAGCAGATGCAGGCGATTCAGAAGGAGCTCGGCGAAAAAGACGAGTTCAAGGCCGAATTGCAGGCTATTGAGAAGGCGATTCGCGCCAAGCCGATGAGCAAGGAAGCCAAGGACAAGGCCACGCGCGAGATGAAGAAGCTCAAGATGATGTCGCCCATGTCGGCCGAGGCGACCGTCGTGCGCAACTATATCGACTGGCTGATCAGTCTGCCCTGGACCGAAAACACCCAGGACCGCAACGATCTCAAGATCGCCCATGAAATCCTGGAAGAAGACCATTATGGGCTCGAGGAAGTGAAGGAGCGCATCCTCGAATACCTGGCTGTTCGCGTGCTCACGGACAATTCCAAAGGGCAGATCCTTTGCTTCGCCGGACCTCCGGGCGTCGGCAAAACCTCGCTCGCCAAGTCGATCGCCAAATCGCTCAACAAGAAGTTCGTTCGCTGCTCCTTGGGCGGCGTGAGGGACGAAGCTGAGATTCGCGGGCATAGACGCACGTATGTCGGGGCACTCCCGGGCAAGATCATCCAGTCCTTGAAGAAGGCTGGGAGTTCAAACCCGGTTTTCCTCCTCGATGAAGTCGACAAGATGAGCATGGATTTCCGAGGAGACCCGTCGTCCGCGCTTCTCGAGGTCCTCGATCCGGAGCAGAACGTCGCTTTCGGTGACCACTATCTGGAGCTTGATTACGACATTTCGAAAGTGACCTTCATCCTGACCGCGAATTCGCTGCATGCGATTCCGAGGCCGCTCCTGGATCGCATGGAAGTGATCACGATCTCGGGTTACACCGAGATCGAGAAACACGCGATCGTGAAGAAGTACCTCATCCCGAAACAGATGGAGCAGCACGGTTTGAAGGAAGCGGACATCGAGATTCCTGACGATTCCGTGGCTGCCTTGATCCGCAATTACACTCGCGAAGCCGGGGTACGAAACCTCGAGCGCACTGTCGCCACGGTTTGCCGCAAAGTCGCGCGCAAGATCGTCGACCGTCGCACTGCGGAGCAGGTGACTGCGGAGACCGCGAAGCCGGTTTCGAAATCCAAGTCCGCGAAGGTTTCGAAGGAGACCCAAGTTAATCGGATCAGCGTGACGGTCGAAGACCTCGAAGAAATGCTCGGGCCTCCCAAGTACCTCGTTTCGAAAGCCGAAGAGCAAAACGAGATCGGACTCACCAACGGCTTGGCCTACACCGAAGCCGGCGGCGATCTTCTTCAGATCGAAGTCAGCGTGGTTCCAGGTAAGGGAGCCGTGAAGATCACGGGTAAACTCGGAGAGGTGATGCAGGAGTCTGCTGCTACCGCCATGAGTTACGTTCGTTCCCGGGCGGAGCTCTTGGGACTGGACAAGGACTTTTACCAGAACGTCGACATCCACCTTCACGTGCCGGAAGGTGCCGTTCCCAAGGACGGACCTTCAGCCGGAATCACGATGGCGACCGCGATCACGAGTGCCTTGACCCGGATACCTGCTAAGCGGGAAGTCGCTATGACTGGTGAAATCACCCTACGTGGACGAGTCCTTCCTATCGGCGGATTGAAGGAGAAGCTCCTTGCCGCGAAAATCGGTGACATCAAAACCGTATTGATCCCGAAAGGCAACGTGCCGGACTTGAAGAAAATCCCCAAGGAGATCACCCAGGGGATGAAGATCATTCCGGTCGAGCATGCGGATCAAGTGCTTCGCCTGACCCTTGAACTCGACAATCCCGAAGGCTTTTTGCTTCGGAAACGGATCGACGACATGGCTGCCTTGGCGGCGATGGTTCATCCGGTCGAAGTGAATCGCGATGAAGTGCCTAAAACTGTTGGGATCAAACATTGATTCCGTCGCCCTCCAGGGTTTCTGGAAGGCGGAGTGGTTGAAACGATGAAGGGCCGCTTCCCCGGGGGAAGCGGCCCTTTTCGTTGCAGAGCGAACGGTATTCAGCCCGCCGGGTTCGATCTAAAACCAGAATTTCGCGGTCGCTAAAGGGGTCAGGATTGCGAACGATTTTGAGGTATTTCGAGTTTCATCCGTTTTGGAGGTCAAGGTATAGGAGATATCGATACCCAGAGAGATGGGATAGTTCCGGGAGACTTTGTAGTCGTAAGCGACCTTTCCGCCGTAGGCGAGGCTAGAAGTCCCACTGATACCCCCGGCGGAAAATTTTTCCAGACCCAGTAATGCACCGAGTTGGAGTCCGTCGAGGACCGAGTGCAAGTGGACCAGTCCCTGGGCCCCGAAAAGGAATGAGCTCACTCCTTTTGAGTGGTTCCCCCCCTGAATGAAGAGTCCCGCTCCTACTGGGTTGGCAAAGTAATAGGCCGCTTGGAGTCCGTAGCCCGGCCCCGTGTCGATCTGATTGCTGACTTTGGAAACTCCAAGCATTCCAGCAACGTAGACATTTTTAAAATCGGTTTCAGCGGCTTCGACCCTCCGTACTACTTCCGCCCGGCTGGAATGAGAGGCGGCTAGGGCCGGCATTCCCGTCAACAAAAGCAAACCAACCCAGACCTTGTTCATCGACATTTATGTTTCCCCCGGGAAAAGGCTTTCGAGCAGTTTCGTGACCGTAACGCGACACGTCGCAACGTTCAGGCCACGAGCTTTTTGCAAGCTGCAAACCATAACGCGCGACAATCTCTCCCAGGACCGCCTACTAAAGCCTTGACCTCAAACTCGCTGTCGACTATTTTTCCGACTCCTCGCGATCCGGAGTCCTGCGTCCCCCGTTCAAAGGGCGGACATTCCCGCGGGTGCAATTTTGGACCGTTTAGCGAGCTTAGATTTAAAGATGATGATGAAAGGAACTGTATTTCATGCCCACGATTAACCAACTCATCCGCCAGGGCCGCACGAACAAGCCGTGGAAGACGAAGTCTCCGGCTCTTCAGAGCTGCCCCCAGAGGCGCGGTGTGTGCACCCGCGTTTACACGACAACCCCGAAGAAGCCGAACTCGGCCCTCCGTAAAGTTTGCCGTGTTCGCCTCACCAACGGATACGAAGTGACTTCGTACATTCCAGGTGTGGGTCACAATCTTCAGGAGCACTCGATTGTCCTGATCCGCGGAGGCCGCGTGAAGGACCTTCCCGGCGTTCGCTACCACACGGTTCGCGGCACCCTTGACGCTCAAGGCGTTGCCAATCGCAAGCAAAGCCGCTCCAAGTATGGCACGAAGAAAGCTTCCGCCACTGCAGCTGCAGCGAAATAAATTTTGAATTCCTGAGGTTTAAAAAAGATGTCTCGTAAAGGTTTCATTCGCAAACGTGAGCAGCTCCCCGACCCGAAGTTCAACGACGTGGTCGTTGCCAAGTTCATCAGCAGCCTGCTGAAAGAAGGCAAAAAATCGACCGCAGAGAAGATTTTCTACACCTGCGTGGACGTGATCCAGGATCGCACCGGTGAAGAAGGTCTGAAACTTTTCAAAAAGGGCCTTGAAAACGTTAAGCCGTTGCTCGAAGTCAAATCTCGCCGCGTCGGCGGTGCCACCTACCAAGTTCCGATCGAAGTGAAGCCAGCTCGTCGCCAGTCCCTGGCCTCTCGTTGGATCATCGACTCGGCTCGTGCCCGCCCTGAGCATTCCATGGCGGAGCGTCTCGCAGCCGAAGTCATCGAAGCCGCGAACGGTCGCGGTGGTGCGATGAAGAAGCGTGAAGACGTCCACAAAATGGCTGAAGCCAACAAGGCCTTCGCGCATTATCGTTGGTGATCGTCCGCTCCGGCAGAGGGCGGCCTTCGGGCGCGTGAGTGCCCTGGGCCCCGATCTCGATCCACACAGTTCGTTGAAAGGGAGAAACTCCGGTTTCTCCCTTTCTTTTTTGATTCCCTGAAAGCTAATTACCCTTATGGCTGAACTCTCCCTGGAATCGACTCGCAACATCGGAATCATGGCCCATATCGATGCGGGCAAGACCACCACCACCGAGCGGATTCTTTTTTACACAGGAAAGACGCATAAAATAGGGGAAGTTCACGAAGGCACGACGGTTATGGACTGGATGCCTCAAGAGCAGGAGCGCGGCATCACCATCACCGCTGCCGCCACGACCTGCTACTGGAAAACCTACCGGATCAACATCATCGATACTCCGGGTCACGTTGACTTCACGATCGAAGTTGAGCGTTCGCTGCGGGTCCTCGACGGCGCAGTGGGAGTTTTTTGCGCTGTGGGCGGGGTGGAGCCTCAGTCCGAAACAGTGTGGAGACAGGCGAACAAATACCATGTTCCCCGCATCGCGTTCATCAACAAGATGGATCGCGTTGGGGCCGACTTCTTCGAGGTGGTTTCGCAGATTCATCAGCGCCTCGGTGCTCGCCCCGTTCCGATCCAGATCCCGGTGGGGGATGAGGACTCTTTCAGGGGAATGGTTGATCTCGTCCGGATGAAATTCATGGCCTACGACTCGGAAGCGATGGGCTCGAGCTATGAGCTTCGCGAAATTCCCGCTGAGTTCGCAGACCAGGCGGCCGAATTCCGCGAAAAAATGGTCGAGGCGGCCGCCGAAGCCGATGAAGCTTTGATGGACAAGTACCTGAACGGGATCGCCCTGACCGAGCTCGAGATTATTCTGGGTCTTCGCAAGGGATGTATCAATCAGACGTTGGTTCCTGTTCTTTGTGGGTCGAGTTTCAAGAACAAAGGGGTTCAGCCACTTCTGGATGCCGTCGTCGCTTATTTGCCCTCGCCGATGGACAAACCGCCGGTCGAGGGCAGGGATCCATCCGATCTCGAAAGAACATTGAGTCGCAAGTCCGACAATAGGGAGCCATTTTCGGCGCTGGCCTTTAAATTGATGAGCGATCCTCATGTCGGTCAGTTGACCTATTTCAGGGTTTACTCGGGACAGATCGAGACGGGCCAGATGGTATTCAATCCAGGCAAGGGGAAAAAAGAGCGACTGGGTCGCATCCTTCAGATGCACGCCAACAAGCGCGAGGACATCGAAGTCGTCAAGGCCGGCGAGATTGCGGCAGCGGTGGGACTGAGGTTCACGTTCACGGGCGATACCCTTTGTGACGAGAAATCTCCCATTCTCCTCGAGAAAATGGAGTTTCCTGAGCCCGTAATCTCTATCGCTATCGAGCCCAAGACCAAGGCCGATGAGGAGAAGCTAGCCAGCGCCCTCCAAAGGTTGGCCATGGAGGATCCCTCCTTTCGCATCACTTCCAACACCGATACAGGGCAAACCCTGATCAGCGGTATGGGCGAGCTCCACCTCGAGATCATCGTGGATCGAATGCGCCGCGAGTTCAAGGTGGATGGGAACGTAGGGAAACCCCAGGTCGCTTACAAGGAAACCATCGGTAGAGCGGCCCAGGGCGAGGGTAAGTTTTTGCGTCAGGTTCCCGGTAAGGGGCAGTATGGGCATTGTGTCATCCGTTTGGACCCAATGAAGCCAGGAGAGGGGTTCAAGTTTGTGAACGCCCTCAGGGGGCCCGTCATCCCGAAGGAATATATTCCCGCCATCGAAAAAGGTGTTTCCGAGGCTATGCTGGGCGGGATTCTTGCGGGCTACCCGGCAGCCGATATCCAGGCAACGCTCCTGGACGCCACTTTTCATGAAGTAGACTCCTCCGAGGTGGCATTCAAGATCGCCGCATCGATGGCTTTCAAAGACGCAGCACTTAAGGGAGATCCCCAGATCATGGAGCCCATCATGAGTTGTGAGATTTCCTGTCCCGATGATTACATGGGGGGTGTAATCGGTGACTTAAGTAGTCGACGAGGCAAGATCCTGAGCATGGGTTCCCGTCACGGGATACAGGTCATCCGAGCTGAAGTACCGCTTTCAACCATGTTCGGATATTCCACTGCCTTGCGCTCTTCGTCCCAAGGCAGAGCCACCTATTCGATGGAATTCGCGCGCTACGAATCGGTTCCGCCCGCTATCGGAGAAGAAATCAAGATTCGTTCAGGCGTTATCATCCATCGCCCGGAATAAACCCTTGTTCGCAAGTTTATTTGCGCGTATAGGTTTTGCTCTTAATCATTCGAAACCGACGTTTCGGGGAAGATTGCTCGCACGGCCACATCCCGTGCGGGGGAACTCCTCGGATGTTTTACAAGGAGATGTGCTGTGGCAATTGAACACAAAATCCGCATTAAATTGAAGGCTTTCGATCACCGTGTTCTCGACCAATCCGTCTGGGAAATCGTGAATACGGCAAAGCGGACCGGAGCCACAGTTCGGGGCCCGATTCCTCTTCCGACTGTTATCAATAAGTATTGCGTTCTCCGTTCGCCGCATGTAGATAAGAAATCCCGTGAACAGTTCGAGATTAGGACTCATAAGCGGCTTTTGGACATTCTCGAGCCGACGCAACAGACGGTGGATTCGCTGATGAAGCTGGATCTGTCGGCTGGTGTAGATGTCGAGATCAAATCTTAACGTCGCCCTTCGGTTGAGGGGTTACGGCTTTAGGACCCAGAAAGAATTTTCCGATACTTCCTCCTGCACCGACCTGCTCAAAACGGGTCATCCCAGGGGGAAAGTCGAAGAGTTCAAAACGACTTCCGCATGAAAGCATCCGGCGGCCTGAAAAGGCTAGGCATCTGAGGGAGACCTCAGAACGGCTTGGCTAGTTCGGCAGCTTCCCGGTGATGCTGTGACGGCAGATTCGGAAATACAGTAGAGAAAGACAGTTTAAAACTGTCTGGAGAGTTGAAATGACTGAACAGAAGGCCGAAGGCCAGGCCCAGCAGACTGAAGCTGCGCCTGCCTCGAATTCTTCCGCACGGGAGAGTGTTGCTCTCACCGCCGGAACGGGTGGTATCCTTGGCGTTAAGGCCGGGATGACTCAGGTATTTAACGACGCCGGCGATTCGATTGCCGTGACCGTGATCGACCTCCGTGGAACCGTCATCACTCAAGTGAAGACGATGGCGAAGGAAGGCTATCAGGCCATCCAAGTCGGTTTCCTGGACAAAAAAGCTAAGGCAGCTAACAAGCCAGAGCAGGGCCATGCCAAAAAGTCGGGAGCTCAAGGCTACTACCACTACCAGGAGTTCCGTCTGGCTAACGATGCTAAGATGGACGACTTGACCGTGGGTAAGCAGCTCTCGCCGGAGTTCGTGAAAGTGGGCGACCTCGTCGACTTGACTGCCGTGTGTAAGGGCAAGGGTTTTCAGGGCGGCATGAAGCGTTTTCATATGTCGGGTAACTATAAGACCCACGGCGCCTCGCTCTCTCACCGTTCTTTAGGATCGATCGGTAACCGCGCCGATCCGGGTAAGACTTTTAAGAACAAGAAAATGCCAGGTCAGATGGGCAATGCGAAGACCACGGTTCAAAACGTCCGCGTGATTCGTGTGGACGCCGAGAATGGCCTTATCCTGGTTCATGGCAGCGTTCCGGGACCGAAGACCGGTATCGTCACGATCCGTCGTGCAGTGAAGAGCGTAGGATAATTTATGGCAACTTTAGACGTCATTAGCCAAGACAAGAAAAAGGTTGGAACGATTGAGCTCCGCGACGACGTGTTCGCGGTGGAAGTCAATGTCCCCCTTGTTCACCAGGTCATCAAAGCGCAGCTCGCTGGCCGACGCCAGGGAACCGCTAAGACGAAGACCAAATCGGAAGTCCGCGGCGGGGGCCGGAAGCCTTTCAAGCAAAAGGGAACCGGTAACGCTCGTCAGGGTTCGATTCGCTCTCCGTTGAAGCCGGGGGGTGGTCAGAACTTTGGACCTCAGCCCCGTTCGTACGAGCAGTCCACCCCCAAAGAAATGATGCGAGGCGCATTGCGCTCAGCACTCTCTGACCGCCTCAAGGCGGCACGAGTTCTTGTGGTCGACGAGTTCAAGATCAGCGATGGGAAGACCAGGACTTTAAATGGGATTCTTGTGGAAAAGCTCGATCTGAGCAAGGTTCTGATCGTCGACGATGCAAACCAAAACCTGGAGCGTTCCGGCCGCAACCTTCCTTATGTGAAGGTTTTGCGAACTGAAGGTCTCAACGTGTACGACGTCGTCCGGTACGACTGGATCGTCTTCACGAAACGTGCGGTGCAAGCGGTGGAAACTCGCCTTGCTCCGTCGGCATGAGGTGATCGATGCGTAGTATTTACGACGTGATCAAGCGCCCCATCATCAGCGAAAAAAGCACGGCTCTCGCTGAAGTGGGTGGAAAATATGCGTTCCAGGTGGCTACTGAGGCCAATAAGAACGAGATTAAAGACGCTGTCCAAAAGCTTTTCAACGTGAAAGTGACCCAGGTGCGAACCTCGATCGTTCATGGAAAAGTGAAGCGGGTGGGTCGTTTTGAAGTGAAGCGCCCAAATTGGAAGAAAGCTCTCGTGACCCTGGTCGAAGGCCAGAAGATCGAGTTCTTCCAGGCTAAGTAAGGGTGAGAGGTTAAACTATATGGCAACCAAATCATTCAAACCCATTACTCCGACTCAGCGGTACAAGACCGTAGCCGACTTCTCGGTTCTGACGCCCAAAAAAGCGCAGCCCAAGAAACCCGCTTCGTTGACGAAGTCGCTGTCCAAGTCCGGGGGTCGCAACCAGTTCGGAAAAATGACTGTTCGCCACATTGGCGGCGGTCACAAGCGCAAGTACCGTGTGATTGATTTCGCACGCGACAAGCGCGAGATTTCCGGCAAAGTCGCATCTCTGGAATACGACCCAAACCGGACCGCTTACATCGCTCTTTTGAACTACGCAGACGGCGAAAAGCGCTACATTTTGGCGCCATTGAACCTGAACGTGGGCGACAGCGTGATTGCCAGCGATAAGGCAGACATTAAGCCGGGCAACAACCTGTCTCTGTCTTCGATTCCGGTGGGTACTTTGATCCACAATATCGAAGTCGAGCCTGGTAAAGGCGGCAAGTTGGCCCGGGCAGCCGGCGGTTTCGCCCAGCTGATGGCCAAGGACACCGATTATTGCCAAGTGAAGATGCCGAGTGGCGAAATTCGTCTTTTGCACTCTCGCTGCCGGGCTTCGATTGGTCAGATCTCCAACACGGACCACGAGAACATCAAAATTGGTAAAGCCGGCCGCAATCGTTGGCTGGGGATTCGTCCTACCAACCGAGGCGTCTCGATGAACCCGATCGATCACCCGCACGGGGGTGGCGAAGGGAAGAGCTCCGGTGGTGGTCACCCACGTACTCCGTGGGGTGTTCCAACCAAAGGTTACAAGACGCGCAATAACAAGCGGACCAACGCTTTTATTGTCAAACGTCGCAAGTAAAGAGCACAAGGAGACTGACACGTGGCTCGTTCAATTAAAAAAGGCCCTTTTAGCGACGGCTACCTGGTGAAGAAGGTTCAAACCGCTCGCCAGACCCAAGACCGTAAGGTGATCAAGACCTGGTCACGTCGTTCACAAATTCTTCCAGATTTTGTGGGAATGACGTTCGCTGTGCATAACGGCAAGAAGTTTATTCCTGTGTATGTGACTGAAAACATGGTGGGACATCGTTTGGGGGAATTCAGCCCAACTCGGACCTTCCAAGGTCATACCCCAGGCGATAAGAAAGCCGCCGCGGACGCAAGTAGCGCCCCGGCTAAGGCAGCAGCTGCACCTGCAGCCAAGCCAGCAGCCGCTAAGCCGGCCGCGAAGTGATTTGAGGAGCGACCAATGGAAGTGACAGCAAAAGTCAGTTACGTTCGGATCACCCCCCGTAAAATGGGGATGGTGGCGGATATGGTTCGCGGGAAGAGCATCAATGAGGCACTTACGTACCTCAAGTTCAGCCCTCGTAAAAGGACAGCCGGCGTTCTCTACACGCTCCTCAAGAGCGCAGTAGCGAACGCGGACCAAAAGGGAACGGTAGACGTGGATACTCTCTACGTAAAGACCCTGTTGGTAGGTGGCGGAACGATCCTCAAGCGGTTCAGGCCTCGTGCCAAGGGCTCGGCTTATCGGATTAATAAGAGAACGAGCAACGTGAGCATCGTGCTCGCGGAACGGTAAGAGGAAGAACATGGGTCAGAAAGTAAATCCAATTGGATTCCGCCTTGGCATTACCCGCACCTGGGACAGCCGCTGGTTTGCGAAAAAGGATTACGCTCGTCTTCTTCACGAAGACATCAAGCTTCGCCGTTACTTGAAGGAAAAGCTCTTCAGTGCCGGTATTGCTCGGATCGAAATTGAGCGGGCTGCGAACAAAGTGAAGATCAACGTTCATACGGCACGTCCGGGGATCGTGATCGGCAAAAAAGGCGCAGGCGTTGAAACCCTCAAGGCTGATGTACAGAAGCTTTCGAAAAACGAAGTCTTCCTGAACATCATCGAAGTCAAGAAGCCGGAAGCTAACGCCACTTTGATTGCTGAGAACGTTGCATCACAACTTGAGAAGCGTGTGGCCTTCCGCCGCGCTATGAAGAAGTGCATGACTTCCGCTTTCAAGCAGGGAATCAAGGGAATCAAAATCCGCGTATCCGGTCGTCTGGGTGGGGCTGAGATTGCCCGTACCGAGTGGTACAGCGAGGACAGCGTTCCTCTGCATACTCTTCGCGCGAATATCGATTACGGTACCGCTGAAGCACGGACTACTTATGGCGTGATCGGTGTCAAAGCCTGGATTTACCACGGCGAGATTCCTACGCTGAAGAAGCAAGCCGCTGCCGAAGCGAAAGCGATGCAAAAGGAGTAATGGACCATGTTGGCACCTAAAAGAGTCATCTGGCGTAAAGTCGCAAAAGGGAAGATGCGCGGGAAAGCCGAACGCGGCGGATCCTTGCATTTCGGTGAGTTTGGCCTTCAGGCTACCGAGTGTGGCCGCATCACTTCCCGCCAAATTGAAGCTTCCCGCGTGGCGATGACTCGTTACGTGAAAAGGGGGGGGCAGATCTGGGTACGCATTTTCCCAGACAAGCCCATCACCAAGAAAGCTGCCGAGACCCGGATGGGTTCCGGTAAGGGTAACGTCGAAGAGTGGGCAGCTGTGATCAAGCCCGGTCGCGTGATCTATGAGATGAGCGGCGTTACGAAAGCTGAGGCATTCGAAGCCCTTCGTCTAGCTAACAATAAGCTTCCGCTTCATTGCAAACCCATCAGTCGTGCGACTGAAGTGTTGGCTAAGGCCGAGCTGGAAAAAGCACGCGTGGCAAAGATTGCGAAAAGAGCCGCAAAAGCTGCTCCGGTGAAGGCATCTGCCCCAGCGAAGGCGAAAGCTTCATCGGCTGCGAAAGCACAGGCTTCCACCGCTGATCGGCCGAAGGCCTAAGAGGAAACGAACGTGGCTACCAAAAGCTTTAAGCAACTGAAAAATTTGTCGAAAGACGAGCTGGCATCCAAAGGCCGTGAGTTGGAGTCTGGTTTGTTCCAAGCGAAAATCAAGCTCGCGACGGGACAACTTGAAGACACCGCCAGCATCTGGCGCATGCGGAAGGATATTGCTCGGGTGAAAACTCTGGGCACTTCTTCGGCAAGCCAAGCTGCCCCCGTAAAGGGAGCGAGGTAAAGAAGTATGGCAACCGAAACAAAAGCAAAAAAAGCGGCTCCAGCCACTAAAAAGGCCCCAAGCCCCCAGGCGGCGCCTGCCGGTGCTTCGAAAGAAGCTTCACCAGCAGATTCTCGCAATGCCCTACAAAAACGTCGCACCATTGTTGGCACAGTCGCTAGCGATAAGATGCAGAAGACGATCGTCGTTAAGATTGATCGTCAAGTTCGGCACGCAAAATATTCGAAGTACATCACCAAGTCGCGCCGTTTCAAGGCTCACGATGAGAAAAACGACGCCAAAATCGGCGATCGAGTGCTGCTCGTCGAGACGCGTCCTCTCAGTCGCGACAAACGCTGGGTGCTTCAAAAAATCGTCCGTCGCGCAGGCCAAGCGCCTGAAGCCAACGTCTAAGCAGGAGTGAATTATGATTCAGACGACAACACGTTTGGACGTTGCCGATAATTCGGGTGCGAAGTCGGTGATGTGCATTAAGGTGCTCGGCGGAACTCGCCGTCACTATGCCTCGATCGGCGACATCATCGTGGTTACCGTCAAGGACGCGGCCCCCAACGCCAAAGTTAAAAAGGGTGAAGTGGTCAAGGCTGTCATTGTGCGGACCAGGAAAGAAGTCAATCGTGGTGACGGAACCTACATTCGTTTCGACACGAATTCTGCGGTATTGATCAATGCCCAGAACGAGCCGATTGGTACTCGCATTTTTGGGCCAGTGGCACGTGAGTTGCGGGCGCGTGCCTTCACGAAGATCATTTCGTTGGCGCCGGAAGTTTTGTAAGAACAGTTTAATCGATCCGGGTCTGCAAGCGGTGGGCGCTTGAGCTCAGCGTGATTCGGACAGGAGGAGGCATTTGTGGTAGCGGCAAAAGACGATACCGAGAATAAAAAAGAAGTCGACCCAGCTGTAGAAGCTGCGAAGGCGAAAACCGAAGCCAAAAAGGCAGCAGCTGATACTGCGCGCGCTAAGGCTAAGAAGGCAAAAGAGGATGCAGCTGCTTCGGCAGTCCGCATTGCTGCTGAGGGAGAAACCAAGGTTTCTCCAAATCAGACTCCGCGCCTTTTAGTTCGGTACCGGACCAAGGTCATCCCAGCACTGATGAAAGAATTCCAATTCAGCAATGCGATGGAAGTGCCTAGGCTGGAAAAAGTGGTTATTAACTGCGCCATTAAGGATGCAGTTGCCAATCCTAAAGTTTTAGACGGAGCACTTGAAGAATTGATGGCGATCACGGGTCAGAAGCCTGTGATGACTCGGTCGCGTAAAGCGATTGCCGCCTTCAAAGTTCGTCAAGGTAACGCAGTCGGTGTGATGGTTACATTGCGCCGCGCCCGTATGTACGAGTTCTTGGATCGTCTGATGAATGTCGCGCTCCCTCGTGTTCGTGACTTCAAAGGTGTGAATGCCAAGTCGTTCGACGGCCGAGGAAACTATTCCTTGGGTATCCGCGAACAGATCATCTTCCCAGAGATCAATTACGACAAAGTCGACAAGATCCGCGGTATGACGATCACGGTGACCACGAGTGCCAAGACTAACGAACACGCCCGAGCTGTCCTTTCAGAGCTCGGAATGCCGTTCCGTAAGTAAAGAAGGAGAGCGACTTTGTCTACCAAGGCTAAACGCGAAAAAATTGGTAAGAAACTTAAATTTGCGGTGCGTGTGCGCAACCGTTGCCCGCTTTGCGGACGTCCTCGCGCATTCATGCGCAAGTTCAACATGTGCCGTCTCTGCTTCCGCGGACTCGCGCTCAAGGGCCAACTTCCAGGCGTCGTTAAGTCGAGCTGGTAAGCGCTAAGAGGGATATCGATATGAGTATGACTGATCCTGTTGCTGATTTGCTGACCCGCCTTCGGAATGCTTCGAAGGAGCAGCATGAAAAAGTGGAAGTTCCGGCTTCCCGTCTCAAGGCTAATATTGTTCGCGTGTTGAAGGAGGAAGGTTACATCAAGAACTTTCGTCTTCAGCGCGAAGAAGGCCGTCCAATGATCAAGGTGTACCTCAAGTACACTGATGGTGGAGCTGCTGTGATCCAAGGGATCAAGCGGATCAGCCGTCCTGGGCTACGCCGGTATACGGGTTATGAGAGCATGCCACGCCCCTTGAGCGGCGCCGGTATCGCGATCGTCTCGACCTCCAAAGGGGTCATGACGGGTAATAGGGCTCGTGCCGCAAAAGTGGGCGGCGAGATCCTGGCTGAGGTCTGGTGATTTATGTCACGAGTAGGTAAAGCACCCATTAAAGTTCTTCAGGGCGTCAAGGTCGACATCAAAGACCAGCTGGTGAAAGTGGAAGGCCCCAAGGGCAAGCTTTCGCTCACTCTTCCGCGTGGTGTAACTGCCACGATGGACGCCGGTTCCATTCAAATTGTCCGGCATGATGACATTGTCAACAATGCAGGCGCTCTTCAGGGTTTGTCTCGTACTTTGGTTCACAACATGGTGCATGGCGTACATACTGGTTTCACTAAGGAACTTGATATCGTTGGCGTCGGATACCGTGCAGCGACCAAAGGCACTGTCCTCAGCATGACCTTGGGCTATTCTCATCCGGTCGATTATCAGCTTCCGACTGGAATCACGGCTAAGGTTGAGAACAATACCCATTTGGTAGTTACCGGTGCGGATAAAGTCTTGGTCGGCATGGTTGCTGCCAAAATTCGCTCCTTCAGGAAACCCGAGCCTTATCAGGGCAAAGGGATCAAATACACGAACGAGCACATTATCCGTAAGCAGGGTAAGGCTGCCGGAGCAAAGTAAGGATTTAATATGGCTACCAAAATCCGTCTTGGGACGAGTCAGAAACAAGTTGTCCGGTTTAAGCGCAAGCTGAAAATTCGGTCTCGTTTGGAAGGAAGCGCGGAGCGCCCGAGGTTCTCCGTATTTCGATCAAATAAGCATATGTATGCCCAGTTGATCGACGACGTGAAGGGCTTAACCCTTGTTGCTGCGTCGACTCTCGATGAGGAACTTAAGGAGAAGGTGGGTGGATCGGTCGACGGCGCGAAAGTGCTGGGCGAGTTGGTCGCTAAGCGAGCTTTGGCGAAGAAAATCAGTCTGGTGGTTTTCGATCGAAGCGGCTACCTGTATCATGGGCGCATCAAGGCTCTAGCTGACTCTGCCCGCGAAGCCGGGCTGAAATTTTAAGGAATCGGGAGAATATCCATGGCAATTGCTCAAGGGGGCGGACGTCCTCAAATGGGTCGCTCGCAGGAAGAGTCCGAGTTCGAGGACAAAGTGATCCACATCAACCGTTGCGCGAAAGTGGTTAAAGGCGGTCGTCGCTTTAGCTTTGCGGCAATTGTGGTCGTGGGCGATAAAAAGGGCCAAGTCGGCGTGGGTCTGGGCAAAGCCGGCGAAGTTCCCGAGGCGATCAAGAAGGCTGGCAAACAGGCGAAGAAGAACCTGATGCGGGTCCCTCTCGACGGGAATACTATTCCTCACCAAGTGTTGGGCCACTTTGGCGCAAGCCAAGTGTTGATGAAGCCGGCTCCCGAGGGAACTGGGATCATCGCGAGCTCTTCGGTAAGGGCTATCCTTGAGGTTGCCGGTATTCAAAATATTCTCACGAAGTCATTGCGTCGGGACAATCCGCACAACGTCGTTCGCGCAACCCTCGAAGCGCTTCGCGGTCTCCGCAGCTTCTCGGATATCGCGAAGGGTCGCGGCAAAACTGTCGCCGAAATCCTCTAAGGAGTGAGTCATGGCAACCGCCAATAAATCTAAGAAAATGATCACCATCCGTTTGAAGAAGGGGACTATTGCTTGCCCGCCTGACCAACGGGCTACGGTCAATGGCCTCGGCCTAAAGCGTCGGGAACAAGTGAAGACCCTCGAAAACACACCGTGTGTGCGTGGGATGATCAAAAAAGTCCTCCATTTGGTTGAAGTCGTTTCCGAAACCTAAAAATTCGACTCGCTTGCGGGTGGGATTCAATTCGAGAGGCTCACGGAAGGGCTGAATGAAGACCTAAAACGGGTCCTGAGCATTAAGCTCGGTATGAGGAGTTTTCAATGTTACAGCTCAATACGATTAAAGCTCATCCAGGTGCCACTCAAAAGCGGAAGCGTTTAGGACGCGGCGCAGGTTCTGGACTTGGACAGACCTCCGGTAAGGGCGATAAGGGTCAGCTGGCCCGCAGCGGCGGAAGTGTTCGCCCCGGTTTCGAAGGCGGTCAAATGCCTTTATATCGCCGGATTCCGAAGCGTGGATTCACTAACATTCATCGCAGGACCAATGCGATTATGAACGTGGGTGACTTGGAGCGCTTGGACTCAAAGATCCTCAAAGAAATCTCTTTGGAGACTTTAGTGGGTGTGAACCGCATCAAGGGCCGTTATGATCGCCTCACCATCCTTGGAACTGGCGAATTGACCCAAGCTTTCACGGTGAAAGCCCACCGCGTCAGTCCATCTGCTTTGGAAAAAATTACCAAAGCAGGCGGTAAGGTTGAGATGATCCAGATTCCTGGAAAGAAACCGAAAAAGACTCAATCGAAGGCCAGCTCTTAATTCTGACTGCCCGCAGAGGATCGCGGTTTTCGCAGAAGAGCGCGGCACAGACAGCAGCCAAGGGGGCTAGCGAATGTCGGGTATTGAAGGCCTAGTCAAGATTTCAGAGCTTCGTAAAAGGGTAATTTTCACGCTGGTCATGCTAGCGGTGTATCGCATCGGCGTTCATATTCCCGTTCCAGGGATTGATGGTGCGGCTCTTCAGCAAGTTTTTGCGAACATGCAGGGGACCATCTTTGGGTGGTTCAACTTATTTAGCGGCGGGGCGCTGGAGCGATTTAGTATTTTCGCTCTGGGAGTGATGCCTTACATTAGCAGCTCGATTATTGCCCAGCTGCTCACTGTCGTTTGGCCCTATCTGCACGAACTTCAGAAAGAAGGCGAGCAGGGTCGCAAGAAGATCACCCAATACACTCGGTACGGTACCGTGATTTTGGCTTTGATCCAGGGATACGGAATCGCGACTGGGCTTGAGCATTACAGTAATCCGGCTGTGGTACTTGAACCCGGGATGGCCTTTCGTCTTCTTACGATGGTGACATTGGCCACCGGTACGGTTTTCTTGATGTGGGTCGGCGAGCAAATGTCTGAAAGAGGCATCGGGAATGGTATTTCCCTTCTTATTTTCGCCGGTATTGCTGCGAGAATTCCTAGCGGGATTGGGAGCACCTTCAGCCTCTGGCGCTCGGGTGAACTCACTTCGATCAAGATTCTCATGATCATTGCTGTGATCCTGGCTACCTTTTTCGTCATCATCTTTGTCGAGCGTGGAGCGAGAAGAATTCCGATTCAATATGCAAAGCGGATCGTGGGGCGTAAGGTTTATGGGGGTCAGAACAGTCATTTACCCCTTAAAGTGAACACGGCTGGGGTGATTCCTCCGATTTTCGCTTCGTCCTTGATCATGTTCCCCGCGACTTTCGCTACTTTTTTCCCCTCTTCTTTCATGCAGAAGATCACCTCGCAGCTCACTCCGGGGGCTTTGCTTTACGAAGTGTTTTTTGTAAGTTTAATTATTTTCTTCGCTTATTTCTATACTGCCGTGACTTTTAAAACGGATGACGTTGCCGATAACTTGAAAAAGTACGGCGGCTTCATTCCCGGAATTCGTCCTGGACAGCCTACCGCAGATTATATTGATCATGTTTTGTCGCGGGTGACTTTAGGTGGGGCAATCTATATTGCTGCTATCTGTGTTCTGCCCACACTTTTTACGCAAACCATGAAAGTACCTTTCTACTTTGGAGGGACCAGTGTCCTGATCTTAGTAGGAGTGGCTTTGGATACAGTTGCTCAGATTGAAACGTTTCTCCTTTCCCGAAACTATGAAGGTTTCATGAAGCACACTCGCTTGAAAGGCAGAGCGGCCGTCTCATGATTATTATTCTTCTGGGACCCCCCGGCTCTGGAAAGGGCACTCAAGCCAAGCGCATTTCTGCGACTCGCAAGTGGCCTCAGCTTTCGACCGGGGACATGCTTCGTTCTGCAATCACTGCCGGAACGCAGTTGGGCCAAGAAGCGAAGTCCTTCATGGATCGTGGTGCATTGGTGCCCGACGCCGTGGTTATCGGGTTGATTGCTGAGCGGACACAAAATCCGGACTGCCGGGCGGGATTCATCCTGGATGGCTTTCCGAGAACTATCCCTCAGGCCGAGGCTCTTCAGAAGGTGTTGGAAACCCGGCATCTTCGCGTCGATCGCGTCGTTCAGTTCGAGATTCCGGATTTTCAGTTGGTCACTCGTCTATCAGGAAGGCGAACTTGCCCTAAAGATGGGTCAATGTATCACTTGGACTCGGCTAAATCGCGCGTCCAAGGCATATGCGATCAATGTGGGACTGCCTTGCTTCAAAGGGATGATGATCGTGTTGAAGTGATTCAAAAGCGCCTGCAGGTCTATCACAGTCAGACGGCGCCTCTCGTGAACTACTATCAGGCTAAGGGTCTCCTGGAGACCATTGCCGCGGATGCAACTCAGGATCAGGTATCGACCTCCCTTCAGCAGGCGCTCACATGATCACCTTGAAGTCGGAGCGCGAACTCTCGTTGATGAGGATTGCCGCTCGCGCGACCGCTCAGATTTTAGATGAGATGGTTAAAATGGTTCAACCCGGAATGAGTACGGGAGAGCTGGACCGTTACGCGGAATCTCGCTGCAAGGATCTGAAAGTGAAGCCGGCATTCAAGGGATACTCGGGTTTTCCGGCCTGTGTTTGCATTTCTGTAAACCACGAAGTGGTGCATGGGATCCCATCTTTGAAGCGTGTGCTCAAAAATGGAGATATTGTTGGTTTAGACTTTGGAGTTAGCCATGAGGGGTGGTATGGAGATTCCGCTCGAACTGTTGCGGTAGGAAAGATTTCGCCTGAGGCTCAAAAACTGCTTGATGTGACGCAGGAGAGTTTG
>JAYVNB010000082.1:0-6287 GCA_043759365.1 Bacteriovoracaceae bacterium
TGTGATCAGTCCATTTGCCGATCTGGACCAGCCCATCGAGCTTGATCTGAAGTCCTTTTCGTATGCTTTCCTCAACGCTGAACGAACCGAAACTCAGGCGAGGATCTACGAAGAGTTTTACGTGCCTGAGTCCAGGAGGGTCGGGAAGGCGCCCACGACTGACTTTGCCAAGATTGACACCTCAATGCCGCGCGGGCCTCTCCTGCTCGTCGCCGGAGGCGATGACCACACCATCCCGGCCAAGCTCAATTTCAAGAATTATCAGGAGTATGAAAAAACTCCTGGCTACACGGAATTCGTCAAGTTCGATGGAAGAGACCATTGGACACTGGCATCTCCGGGTTGGGAAAAAGTCGCTGAAACCGTCAACGCCTGGATTGAAGCCCGGTTTGCCGAGTGAACAGCGCCCTGGGGCTGGATCCACTTGATTGCCAGCGAGCCCGAAAAGTTGATCTTGCCCTAATTCAGTTCTTAATCCGGTACCCCGTCTTGAAGATCGCCGCGATGCAAGTTGCGCAAATCAACATGAATACCAAGGTCATGCTCACACTCCAAGTCAGGCTGATGTCCGACGTACCGAAAAAGCTCCAACGAAATCCGCTGATCAAATAAACGACGGGGTTGAACAGCGATACTTTCTGCCAGATCGGCGGAAGCATCTTGATTGAATAGAAGCTTCCGCCCAGGAACGTGAGGGGCGTGATCACCATCATCGAAATGACGTGAAGCAACGCGCGGTGAGAAGGATGATCGCACCCAGAAGCGCCGATTTGCTGACCGCAGCGCCGACGTAGCCCAAGACGATCTCGAAACCCGAAACCGGTGCTGACAGGATCTCGTAAATCGTCCCTTGAAACTTAGGCATGTAGATTGCGAACGAGGAATTGGTCACGCTTTCGGTGAGGACCGACAGCATGACGAGACCCGGCACCAAGTAGGATCCGTACCCGATTCCATCGATGTCCGCCATGTTCGAGCCGATCGCCGAACCGAAGACGATGAAGCAAAGGGCGGTCGACACTACGGGTGCGAAAAGGCTTTGAACGATGGTACCCGTGAAGCGGACCATTTCAAACCTGTAGATCGCCCAAATCGCGCGGTGATTCATGACGAGCGCTCCAACAGAGTGACGAAGATCTCTTCAAGCGAGCTCTCCTGGGTGGAAAGGTCCTGAAAGTCCACTCCCCGCTCGACTATTTTTTTCATGAATCGAGCGACCCCATCCGCCTGTGCGCTCACGTCAAAAGTGTAGGACAGGACTTTCCCGGTGGGATCGAGCGCCAAGTCGTCGCTTTCAAACCCGGCCGGGACGCGGTCGAGCGAAACACCCAAATTCAATCTGAGCTTCTTCTTTCCGAGTTTCCTCATCAGAGTGGACTTCTCTTCGACCAACGTGAGCTTTCCCTGGTCGATGACGCCGATCCGGTCTGCCATGGCCTGGGCTTCTTCGATGTAATGGGTGGTCAGGACAATCGTCACGCCCCCTGGCGGAGCTCACCGACCAAATCCCACATCTCACGGCGAAGGTTGACATCAACGCCAGCGGTCGGTTCATCCAGAAACAGGATTTGAGGTTCATGTGCCAGCGCCTTGGCGATCATCACCCGACTCTTCATCCCTCCCGACAATGCACGGACCTGTTCGTCTCGCTTGTCCCAAAGTGAAAGATCCTTCAAGGTCTTCTCGATGAAGGCCGGATCACTCGGCTTGCCGAAAAGTCCGCGACTGAACGAAACGACATTATGGACTTTCTCGAACATATCGATGGAGATCTCTTGGGGAACCAACCCGATCTGACCCCGTGTCGCCCGATAGTCGCGGATGATGTCGAAGCCCCCTACCCTGAGCGTGCCTGCCGTCGGTTTCACGATTCCGCAGACAATGCTGATGAGCGTGGTTTTTCTGGCGCCGTTCGGGCCGAGAAGCGCGAAAATCTCCCCTTTTCTGACATCAAGATCCACACTCTTGAGGGCATGGAAGCCAGTCGAATAAGTTTTCGAAAGACCACGGATCGATATCATGGGATCGGGTCTAACCGGGAATTGAACATGAGGCACTCGCGCCACGCCTGACACCGCGGCGCAGACGCGCTTCGCAGGGCCTATCGATTCTCGCTCGATCCTAATTTGTCGTTCTCAGCTTGTTCGGGCGCACACAGCGGGCCTCCTCAACGGCCTCTCGAATTCTCTTCTCACGATTTTCAAGCTTCACAGCGGGGTCAATACGCCGGATGATGAAGTTTTGCTTTCCGGGAGGGAGTTTTTTGAAGAGGCGCGTCGCGCTCTCGGAGCGAAGCGCGGCTGCCAAGTCCTTGGGAGTCAACACGTCCGCGCGATCCAGAACGGTGAACCGCATTCGAACGCGATCGTCCTCTTTGGTTTTCGTTTCCGCTCGAACTTTGGTGCTGATGCGAATGTAGCGCTGCCCTGCTCCGACTGGAAACAGGCTGACTTTGAACGGCTCCGATTCGTTCACTCGAGCCATGACCAAGACGGCATTCTGGGTTCCCAGAGTTTCAGTGAACCTGGCGGGAACCGGGACGGTACAATAGTCCATACCTTCAGCCTAGTTATCGAGCTTTGCGTAGAACGACAGTTGCATCCCTACGGTCGGTGAGCGCTTCATAGAATAGATGTGAAATACCCCTGTAATGAACCATCCTATATCGAAAACCCTAAGGACTCTCTCCGAAGGGACTTGCCCACTGGATCTGTTCGGATCACTATTCAGTCCCCCGAAGCGGAGCCCGCGGCAAGCGGCGCTCTTCGGTTTGCGCTTCGGGGAGCCGAAATAGCCAAATGCCCGTGCCCGCCTGACCCAAGTGTGGAACTAGCACGACTGAGCCGGATGGGTCGGCATCAGTGAGGCCGGGACTCGTTCAGTGCCTGGACCACGCGGAAGCTGCACTGAACGTCGCCGCCGCGCAGATTGGCCCCGAGAGAAAGCGTCGTGAAACCGTCCATGGGATGGAAAAGGACGTTGGCACCTGTGCCCAAAGTATCCGGCAGCCAAGCCGTGGTGCTCGCCAGAGTCTTGGAGCCTGAGGTCAGGTCCAGGTGATGAAAAAGCATCCCATAGCCCGGTTCGATCGAAGCTACGGCTTTGAGCCCGTTGCCGAGCCGCGCTTCGTATTTCGGGAAGGAGGCGCTGGCACCCGGTTCCGTGACTTTCACCAGTTCGACGCTCCGGCCGGAAATCGTGCAGGATGCCGGAGAAGGCTGGGCATCGGCGAATGCGGCCGATGCGGATATGGTCAACAAGCCCAGAGTTGTCAGGATCGATAGCGATAGTTTTGATTTCATGGAGCCTCCAAAAGCGAAACTACTGGGTTCCTAAATATTATTAAAATCAATGATACTTATGGTGGTGATTATTAAAAATTATGCATTACGGAGGACTGAACCCTGCTGTTTGACCCGCGACAGGTGAGAGCTGGATCAGTCGGCGGTTCACGATCGCATCAGTCGTTCCAGGATGACCGCCGTTACGTCACTTTCTAGAGGATGGCCCCTTTTCTCAGTGAACCAGCCCCATCCGATAGTGTGAGATGATCCGGGCAGGGCTCAATGGCGCGGCATAGAGGGCTACTTCATCGAGCTTACCATCGAATGAGTTGCCTGCCTGACCATACCGGCCGAATCCAATGGCCTGCCCCGCCCGTCGAGTACGCCAAACAGTTCCCCTAGCTGGGAGAAGTCCAGGAGTACCACTTCCAGCCTCGCGTTGACGGGATCTTGGGATTGGACTCGGTGACCACTCCTCGAGCTACTGTCACGGGCCGTTACGCCATCGTCGATATGGGAGCGCTCCTATGTGTTCACCACTTCTTCGCTCGGGCTAGGGACGTACTATCAGAGCCAGAACCCAAGCACTTCCGAACTGAAGGAGTCCCGCAACGACCTGGGATTCGAACTCACCTACTCGTTCCGAATCAGCACAGGTCCCTCAAAATAGGCCAGTGCACCCTGAAAGCCTTCTCCAAGAACTAGGGAGAAAAGGGCGAACCCGATCTGGTGCGGTAATTGCTCAGCAGTGCGGAACACCCCATCCCGGAAGCGAAGATGGGCGCGCAGTGATCTGCTCGGCCTGAGTGCCCGAGTGCCTCCGCCATTAACCTGAGCCCCGTCCCTCAACGGGACCAAGAAAGAATCCCCCATGTTGAATTTGAAGTCTCTTCCTTCCGACTCCGAGCAAGGCTCCGCGGTCCCCTACATTTTCGGATGGTTTCTCGGGGTGCCTACTTCCGTCTTGTTCCTCATCTTTGTCCTGCGCGGATGCCACTGACTCACTGCCGACGCCCCTCCCACCCCAAAATCAAATAACTGCCGGGTTCATGGAACTCGGTGAAGAAGGGCCACCCATTGGAAACGATTCTGCAAAGCAAAACTTCGACCCGCGATCCCCAACTGCCTTCGCACCCCGGCAGTCTAGTCTGCTGGCGATCCGTCCTCGCCGGAGTACTGGTTGCTTCATTGGCTTATATGATCCTGGTCGCACTCGGAGCCGGGATCGGTGGATTGACCGCAGCCAAGATCATCGAAAAGGGTGAGAACGGGTCAGGTCTCGCCACAGGTGCCGGCCTCTGGATGGGAGCTTCGGCGATCGTCTCCTTGTTTCTCGGATCCTATTTCGCCACCCGTTTCTCGGAAGTCACCCACAAACAAGTGGGTGCTTGTCAGTCCATCGTGATCGCAGCGATCTTTTTCTTGCTGATGATCAACGGCACCGGCTCGATGCTGGGGTCTTTGTCGGGTGTCTCCAATCACCTCGCGGACGCTTCCGTCGCAAGCGATGCCGATGCAGCGGCTGCGGCCCGCGTTGTCGGGGACACCGGCTGGCTGTTGTTCGTCACCTTCATCCTCGGCTTGGCTTCCGCCATCCTCGGTGGAATCGAAGGTGCTACCGGCAACCTTCGCAAACCCTTCAGCCGAATGGCGTACCGGTCCTAAGCGTACCGGTCCTAAGCGTCCCCCTTGGCGATCGATTCTACGCGTGAACTCCGAGTAGAAGGATTGCAAAATTCCGCGAAAATCTTAGGATGAGATTGAGCGGAATCAACGTCTTTCTACAAGGAGTTCAAGTGAAGGTCTTTACTCTCATCTGCCGAGTGCTTCTAGGTTTGGGATTCACCATTTTCGGACTGAACATCCTTCACTCCTTCCTGCCTCAACCCCCGATGCCAGAAGGCTCCCCTGTGGCGCAGTTCATGACCGTCATGGGTCCGAGTCATTGGATGACACTTGTGGGCACTTTCCAGGTTCTGGGCGGACTGCTGGTCTTAGCTGGAAGAACGGCTCCACTTGGATTGGCGATCCTGGGACCGATCCTCGTCAACATTCTTGCATTTCATGCCCTTTTGGAAGCTGGAAGCGGTATCGCACCGGGCCTGGTTTTTTCAGCGCTGGCGATCTTCTTGATTTACGCTTACCGCAAAAACTTCCGGGGCATTTTGACCGCGAACGCGAAACCCACCCTTTAAGCAGGTTGAACCACTAGAGCGACGTTTCTCGGCGATAGGGCCGGGTCGAAGATTTGAATCAGTTGAACGCGGTGACCCTGGGCGCGACCGTTCTCCTCAGCAAAAAGCGCCCGGTCCAAGAGAATCGCCAGCTCCAGAGGCCGCGCGAGGAGATTTCGCAGATAGGCGATGAAACGCATCTTTTCGACCCGAGGACCCACTTGCCGGCAGAAGTCCTCGCAGGCCCCTTCCGACAGCGGGGACAGCGCATCCACCCAGTCAGGTGAATGCTTCAGGCGATCGCGAACGTAGTCGTAAAAACGACCCTGATAAATCTCCTGACTGGCGCTCCCGACGCTTTGACACCGACTCCGTTCGACTCCCTGATGCCGCAAAAGCTCGTGGAGCGAGAATCGATGACGCTGCATCCGCTGCTGAAACTCAAACTCATCCCAAGTCCGCTGCAACCCGCCTCGATCCACGAGGTAAAGGGCTTCGTCTGTCCATGGAAGAGGGTTTCGGCGAACTCGATCCGAGCACTGAACCCCGCCGATCAAATTTAGCTTTTCGTAGCAGCAGCCGACATTGAGGATCGAATATCCCCGCTCGACGAGCTCCAAGTGGGACCAGGCCAAAGGCCCACACGTATGAAGGCCTACGGCCCAATGCCTCGGCCCCACCGGGTCGGAGCACCCGGCGACCGAAAAAGCTTCCGTCTTGAATTGAACTGGATGCTGGAGCGCTCGACGCCAAAGCGATTTTTCGAGTATCCTCCGCGCTTTGTCGTGGAGCGCCGGATCCCGGTCAATCGAATCCACCGAGCACTTGA
>JAYVNB010000083.1:0-6278 GCA_043759365.1 Bacteriovoracaceae bacterium
TATTTCGTCACTCATTTCCTCATCAGCGCGATCCGGCTTCAAATCCAGAGCAAGATGATCATTGATGGGCATCTTTTTGACGAGCTCTCCGCTGCTCAGGACCGCACGGTGCTCTATACGTTTTGGTCGGCCGCCTTCTTCAGCACGTTCCTGACGTGGGCGTGGGGACTTACGGCCTCTCACCGAATCGCGGGCCCACTTTTTAAACTGAGGCGCCAGCTTCAGAAACTTGCATCCCACCACGACACAAGTATGCTTCACTTTCGAAAGTCGGACCTCTTGAAGGAAGTGGCCGTCGACTATAATGCCGCTATGACCGCGATTTCAGATCCGCAACAGAAGTCGCCGTAGCAGGTCGTCGCACCCAACGTTAAGAACGGTGTCGAGACTACTGCAAACCAGACAACTCTCAAGGAATGAACGGGTTGACATATTGTGTTAAAAACTCTACTTCGTTGAAGTGAGGTTGTTTTGAGGACACAAGTTCCTGCGCGAATCATTTCCCTCATCCTATTTTCCGGGATCCTGGCCTCTTTCTCACCGGCAACTGGCTCCAAGGCGATCTTTGCCCAAAGACGGGCCGGTGTCTTTGATCCTTTGTTTCCCGAACAGGCTCTTCGGGACTTTGGAGCGATGAAGGGCTTTCTCTGGTATTTCGGATTCGCAATGGATCCCCAAGGCGGCCAGGACGAGAACTCCATAGAATCCGATTCTGATCGTTTTTTCAGTGAAACCCGACGCCTGGGAATCGTTCCCGAGATTGGTTTTGAGCCCAGCTTCATCCAAGACGGTCAGCAGTATTTCCTTCATCTCGGATCTCTCTCTTGGGCCCTGCCCGTGGACGATCTCGAAGGGAAAGTCCAAGCGATTAACCAGGTTCTGGATCAACAGAGAGACCCGCTACAAGCGCTTTCTCCTCGAGTCCATGACATTTCTGCGCTTCACGTCGCCTCCTCCGGTCGCGAAGAATGGAAAACTGTACGAGTCGATCTCAATCGATTCCTAGTAAGTCTGGTACGCTGGGGGAGGTATTTCGCCGCATTTCAGTCGCCGGTGATCGTGAGGCCCCTCAGCGAAATGAATGATGAGACTGCAGGCGCGTGGTGCTTTGGAAAGCACCCGGAGAACACGCCCGAGGCCTACGCCCAGACTTGGAATTCCATAGTCCATATCCTGCGATGGAGCGGCGCCGATCAGGTGGCCTTTGCCTTCGCTCCCGTCGCTGTAGGTGATACCGCGCTCGGAAAGGACTTGGTCCTGGAGGCCGCTAACAGGATCCTCGACTCCGACCCAGCTGGCATTGATGCCTTCGGAATGGACGCCTACACCACCGCCGATCCCCTCAGCAGCCTCCCGCGCTCCTTTGAGAGCATCGTGCTCCCCTGGATACAGGCACTTCAAGGGACCCGCCTCGAGGGCCTACCGCTCATCATTCCGGAGATGGGGGTCGACCGTGTGGAGATCCTCAGCGACGCCTTGCGGTCGCAATGGATCAGCGATGCCTTCTTGACCGCCAAACGGCTCGGGTTCAGTTATGTGATTTACTACCACTCCACCAACAACCCGATGGACTTCACGGTTCTTCCTCGTCCTGGTTCACAGGCGTCGCCCGGTGAGCGTGGGGCGCAGGCGCTTCGTCAAGGGGTGATCGACTTTCAAGGGTCTTGAAACTTTCTACCGGTTCGGGAGAGGTCTAACCATGCAGCTTGAAGATCAGTTGGCAGTCATCACCGGAGCTTCCAGCGGCATTGGCGAGGCCTTTACCCGGTACTTCGCTTCTCAAGGCGCGAGGGTGATTCTCTTGGCCAGAAATCGGGATCGCCTGCAGTTCATCACGAACGAAATCCAGAAGGCCGGTGGAATCGCCGCCTTTTACCCCGCGGGCCTCTCTAGTTCAGCAGCCGTCGCAGACGCCTGTCGTCAAATCTGGAGCGAGCATGGCGACCCCACGCTCCTGATCAACAACGCCGGGGCGGGTCGGTTCCTCACGTTGTCCTAAAGCACCGCCGAAGACGCAGTGACTACGATGGGTATGCCGTTTTTCATCTCCTTTTTTATCACTCGCGAGTTCTTGCCCGCGATGCTTCGCGACGCACCCGGAAGCATCATCAACATCAACTCCCCTCCGGGGTTTTTCGGAGGCCCCGTCGGGCACTTGGTCCCAGCCAAGGTCTCGATTGCCTATTTAGAAAACAATCCGGGCTCAGAGGACCGTATCCAAGCACTAGCGAAGTTCATCCCCCGCAGGCTCGCTTGGGTAGCCCCCCTCCAGAGGCTCTTCCCCAGCCTCTCGCGAAAGCTGGTCTGACGCTGAGCTGCCCAAATGAAAACGCGAACTGGCATAACGGTTGCTCTGCTTTAGATCCATGATGCCCTCCAAGAAACTCCCTAACCTGGCGCTCGTGTTTCCGTTGCTCGTCAGTGCCTGCGCGTCGACGGTTCAGAACTACGATCGACATCCGGAACTGTCGCGAAGCCGCGGAAACTTCCTGTCCGGCGACGAGGCTCACGCACGCGGCGGTGTCGGCAACTATGTGCCCCGCATCCGGGCGAGTGCCCAGGGAAGCGACTTACAGGAGAAACCCGAAGAAAAACCTCTGGACAGCGCTACGACCGATAACGCCCATGATCAGAAATTCGGAACGGGGCCCCGATCAGCGGTCGGCATGCAGTTTCTGTTTGATACCGGAAAGGCCGAGCTCGATGCTGAGGCCAAAGGCGAGTTGAACCGGATAGCTGAGTCTATCCGTAATCACGATTCCAGCCCGGTGATGATCGAGGGATTCGCCGATGCGACCGGTCCGAGCGACTTCAATTGGGAGTTGTCCAAGCGCAGAGCGAATGCCGTACGGGACTACTTGATTGAGCAAGGTGTCCATCCGGAGCGGATTCAGGTCAAAGCCTACGGCGAGACCAAAGCCCATAGCGATGCCAGCGATCCCGAGGAGCGCAAAGTCACCATCACAGGATGAAGCGGCGTCGACCGGGGCTGCCGAGCCCGGTTGCAAATCCGATCAAAAAATCGGAGACTCAGACTCTATGAGCACTGAGGATCTCGAAGTCAGTTTCGAAGGCGTCCAGTGTCCCTACTGCGGTGAGTGGATCGACGTGCAGGTGGATCCCTCCGGGGGGTCCAGCCAGAGTTTCGTTTCGGACTGTGACGTTTGCTGCAAGCCGATTGACTTCCTTGTTCGTGTCGATCGCGAAGGTGCCGTTCGAATCGAAGGTCGAAGGGATTCTGAGGGGCATTTCTAAGCGCCCGTTTGATGGCATTTCCCTACACCCTCGGTGGTTTTTTCCGCCGAGGAAGCGCTCATCCCAGACCATCACGACAAAATTCCTGTTGAATCCGGGATGTTGCAGCAGCACTACTGCCGCCGTCCTTTGGTCAGCAGCTTGCTCCACGGGGAGTCACCTCAAGAGACGAAAACCCCTCTTGAGTCGAACCCAGGAGTGATGAATGACCGAAGTTGAAAAATGCGAAATTTCCGTGGAAGCGATGAAAGTGAGTCCTGAAGGGACTCTGGGCCACATTCGCTGTTTGAGCGTGGTTCCCATCGACCTCGAAAAACTATTGGCCGAAATCGAGGCTGAAGAGTCGAAGCTCGCTGGCCTCTGAATCCAACTGACCTCAGGGTCGCGAGTTCCACGCTCTTCGTGGAACTCGCGGCTTCTTTTGGTTTTTTAAAACAAAAAAAGGTTTTTCATGAATCGACTCCACGTCATTGGCCTCGGCATACGAGAGGCCGCGCAGCTCACCTTGGAAGGGCTGGTCGCGTTGAAAAAAGCGGATAAAATACTGTTACTTCCGGTGACCTCCGGTCAAGTTGAGGAGTTTCTGCTGAAGCACCGGATTGGGCCTTACGAAAACCTGAAAAACCTCTATCAGGAAGGGCAGACGGACACTCGAAACTATGAGCGTCTTCTGGAGAAAGTAGTCGCAGAGTGCCAGCAGCATCCGGATGTCGCGCTTCTCGTGCCGGGTCATCCGAGGATCGGAGTCACATTGTTGCAGTGGCTCGAGCAACAAAAGTCGGAACTCGGTATCCAGCTCACGGTCATCGAAGGAGTCTCCAGCTTCGATACGATCATCAACGACCTGAAAACGGATCCGCTTGAGAAAGGCTCAGCCATTCTGGATGCGAATCGGATCCTGCTCTTCGAATATCCGCTGAATCCCATGCTCGATCACTACATCTATCACACCTGCTCGATCGGCAGCGCGGAAGTGAACGTGGATCGACCGGCCCGGAATAATCGAATCGACCTGCTACAAAACCATCTTCTCCGGTTCTATCCCCAGGATCACCCGGTGGTCCTGATCTCCTCGTCCGTCGCGGTCGAAATCGCCGTGCCTGAAACCCTCTCGATCCGACTGGACCAGTTGTTGGTTTCCCTTCCTTTCATCCACTACGGAACGACTCTGTTCGTTCCCGGCATACCCCCCAAGAAGATCAACCGGCAGTTTCTCACCTCCATCGCACCGGAGCTTTCATGACACTTTCACTGACCCATTTTTTCAAGAAATACCCCCAGTTCTTGTTGACCTCGTTGGCCGTCCAGATCAGTGGAATCGGCAGCGCATTGACCCTGATCGTCGTGTATGCGGAGTTGAACCGAATGGGAGCCGGTGCGCTTCAATATGCGCTGGCATTCGCGTTCGGAGTGCTGCCGGGGTTATTCACGACCCATCTCAGTCGAAGTTTGAGCGCTCGACTGCCCATGGCTCGCATCCTCATTTTTTGCGAGATTCTGGGGGCGGTGTCGCTCTCATTGCCGTTGGCGGGATTGATGACGGGCAGTATCCCGCTTCTCCTGGCGATCGAGGCCATCGGCTCACTGACGGCAGGACTGGTGGTTCCCCTCCAGGATACCTACATGCGCGTGAATATCGAAGAGGACGACTTGGCCAAAGCCTGCGAGGTTTCCAACTGGGTTTTTTGCGGGATCATCCTCATCGGACAAGTTCTGGGCACCGCCTGCTACTTGGAACTGGGCAGTCGGGCTTTTTTGGCGCTGGATCTCGCGTCCTACTTGATAGCGGCGGTTCTCATCGGTCGTGCGTCCCGGAAGTATCCACGGGGGTTCGACTTAGAGCTCCCTTTGGGTTCGCCAGGCTCTGAAAATCGCCCGCATTGGAACTTCAAGGGCTTGGATTGGACGCGAAGGAAGGCGTTTGCGATCGGTCCGTTCCTGGCCTTGGTCTGCACGCCCTGCATGGCGCTCCTGCCGACTATCGGAGGTCGCTACTCCCTCGAGGTCCATGCGGGTTTCTTCGCTTTGAGCCCAGTTCTCCTCTTGATCCTCGCCAAGACCTTCGGACAGATGGCGGGGCCTTTTGCGCTGGCAGCATTTCAAAAGCGTTCCCGGATTTCGGATCGGAAGCTGATTTGGACTTGTCTCCTGGCGTTTCTCGTCCTCTACGGACTGGCATTTCAGGTCAATTCCCTGTTCGTTTCCCTCGTCCTGGTCTTTTCGGCCCACGTTTCTTCGAACATGGTCTTCATGCTCGCATCCACCGCGTTCGCAAAAAGCTTCCAAGCGTCGGAAATGATGGAAGCATCGACTGCCCGGTATCGCCTCATTCTCGTGGCCATGGCGGGAGGCAGTCTCTGGGCCGGATGGGTGGGTCAGGAGTATGGGGCTCTGGTCGTCGTTTTCGTCAGTGCTGGGCTTCTCCTGGGAGGAGGAGCTACGCTGCTTCTCATGAGTCGCCCGGAGTCCGCGGAGGGCGTCCATGCGTGATCCGACGTGGTTCGAATATCGCCATCATTCGACTCTCCTGGCGGATTCCGTCCGAAACGCCGCATTTTCGCAAGCCATCCGTCATCGAATCAAAGAGGGGACATCGGTTGCCGACCTAGGATCCGGAACGGGTCTCATGACGTCTTATGCCGCGCTCCAAACTTCCGCGCCCATCTATGCGCTAGAGCACTTTTCTGGCCCGGCCGAATTCTCGATCGAGCTTCTCCGGCGGCACCAACAGGTCCAGGTCGAAAACCAGGCCTCCTATGGGAGGCCGTTCGAGGGTATGCCGGAAGTGGTCGTCACAGAAACGATCGGCTCCCTTGGACCCGAGGAGAACATCGTGGAGCTTTGTTACGAATTCGGGAAGAGGTATCCTTCAGTTCGGAGTTTCATCCCGGCAAGGCTCCGAATTTTTTGGCAACCAGTCTATTCCGAAGTCGTCGAGAGTGACTTCCAGCTCCTGATCCGGAGGTTCGAGTCCGCTTCACACCCTGGAGCCGACTTTTCGACGCTGACGGATCGACTGGAGT
>JAYVNB010000084.1:0-6270 GCA_043759365.1 Bacteriovoracaceae bacterium
GACCGGAGGAGCCTAAGAAGCCGGAAAGCTCCTCGGAGACTATGAAACCGGTGGATCCAATCGAGCGCAAGGACCCCGCAAAGAAGATCGCGCGTCCAATAGATCCAGAGGCCGGCGTCTAATGCGAATTGACCTCGACGACCTTGAGGCCCTCCTCGTCGATCATCCGCAACTTCGGAACGGATGCATCGTAGACACAAACGTGCTCTTCGCGGCGGCGTACGCACCGGATATCCACAACGAATGGGCAGAAGCTCTCTTTGCTAAGCTCTATGAGCTTCGTATCCCCATCTACACCAACATCAACATTCGTTCGGAGTTCATCGATCTGAACCGGCGCGTCCTCATGCCGGAGAGCCTGCTCGACTTCTTTGACGATCAGCGTGAGTCACTCGACCTTGAAACTCACGCAAAACTGAAATCCTTACGGACGCGAAAGGAGAAGGCGGCCCGCGAGCAGCGAACGTTCAAGCTATCCGACCCGGAGATCAAGGAATTCAGGCGCCTGCTATCCCGCGCAAATCCGAGGGGCGTGGCCGCCTGGGAGCTAGTTTGCGGCACCTACTTCGGCCCCTACCTCACCCCCGTCTGGGACGACATCGTCCGAGAGCTCAATATCCAGTTTATTGGAACTCGCGCGATTGACGAGGGACCACTCTTTCAGAGCCATCCGACTTGGCCAGACATGCTCAAACTAGTGGGCCGATTCGGAATCGGTTCAACCGACGCGATGATCATCAATCTCTATCTGAAATCGAATCTCGCGCTCATCGTAACCACTGACAATGACGTATCCGAAACCACTTTGAAGCTTGCCGCCAACCACCCGAACAAGTTCACGCTCGCCTCGAATTAGATCAGACCCACCCGCTTCATTCGCTACTCCTCTCCTTCTCTCCTCGTAACGCCTGCATCTGGAGGAACTGATGAGAATGGTAATTATAGCGCTGATACCGGCACTTGCCTGCTCATGTGCAAGTTTGAATGAATCCATGACATTAGGCGTAGGCATGGGAGCCGTCGCTGGAGCCGCGTCTACCTATGTCGGCCAGGCCACCGCACGCGGCGGTTCAGTCTCGGCCGAGAACGTCGTCCTCGGCGCTGGAATCGGTATCGCGGCAGGACTTATCACGTCCTACTTCACCCATAAGAATGTCGAGGAGAAGCGCCAGGCCTGCATGGCAGATCAAACGGAGATGCACTTCGGCGATCTCCCTCCGTCGCCGTTCATCTTTCCTAAAACGCTTCCTAAGAAGGGAGGCCGCTAATGAGCAAAAGGTTGCAAGTCGTCATGACAGACGACGCATGGAAAATTGTTGAAACCCTCTTTACCGAAGCCAATCACAACTTTGACGTTGGACACATCAGCTACTCTGACACGATCAATGAGCTGATCGTCTGCTCGAAGCCCGACATCAAACAGCTTCAGCTTAAGCACACCAGCATTCGGCGGTCGCTGGTCGCGTTGGCCAACCAGCAGGATTTGGACATCGACATGGCGATCAAGGCATTGACCGAACTTCGCAACAAGGCACCTCGACGAAATTCTCGCCAACAAATGGAAATGGGTGAATCGGGATGACTACTAAAAAGCGAGCGGCACCTCGATGCGGTGAGGTCGTGCAACTCCTGACCACCCACCAGGCGCTCTCGTCTGGGACGATCCGCGTTTTGCTAAATCCTCCCGTGTCCCGCCGCCGAACGCTCGATATCCTGGCTACTCTGACCAAAGATGGCACGATCTTCAAACGATCGTTCCGAATGTTTGGCGGACACTCGGTGTTCTACGAACTCTCGACCCCACTTCGGGCGCAGCTTAACCTGCCTCGCGTCTACTCGGCGAATCTCGTTCATAGCGATTTCTGCGCAGTGGCCCACGAGATCCTCCGCCGGAGGTTTCCTTCCGCGCGGTTTTCTCGTGAACATGCGATCGGCCGCGACCCTGAACTAAGACGGGTCATGGCCTATCAATTCGATGCGCCGGACTCGCTTCCGGACATATTGATGTCAGTCCCTACCGCCGATGCTTCGCGTCCGATCCATATAGCAGTTGAGATCGAACGAATGGCCAAGAGCGAGCTGCGCCTCCTGCGGAAGTTCTCCAAATACGCCATGCGAACCCACCTCGACGCCGTAATCTACCTCAGTGAAGACCCGGGCCTCCTCAAGCTACTTCGCCGCTTCTACCAATCCAGGATCATCAAAGACGCCAGACGCATTGCTCATTATCCCAACAACTTTATGCTGACCGGCGCATGCCCAACGCGCCGCCACTTCGAGCTAACAAACTTGCAGAACTCCGAGGGCAAACTGGTCTTGCTCGCGGAATGGATACAGAAACTCGCCGAGACTCCACCACTCCTGAGACGCGACTCAGCCTTCGCTCAATGCTCACCTGTTGTCGTAGCAGAAAAAGCCCCCGCATTAACGCGTTGAAATCCGGGTTTTGATCGTCATTACAGCAAACTGCACCACCACCTCCCCCCATTATTTGAACCCTCTTCGCTCCCTGACCCCTCCCCACCCACGTGTGTGTGAAGGGGTCAGGGAGACGGGACATAATAGGGGGAGGTGGTGGGGGGAAATGGAAATAGGAGAAGATATTTGAATATAAAAAATTTAGAAAAAATAAAAAAAGAATGGGGACAATACGAAGAAAAGAAGGTGGCAGAGGAAGCGGCGCGCAAGCCGAAAGCGGAGGTGACGAGGGCAGCGGGAGATGGCGAATTCGGAGGAGATGGTCTATATTGCGTAGAACAACCTGGAACGCGACTCAAAGGCAAGGCGCGGAACTCGGGACAGGTCTTTGAAAACTTGACTTGGTTAACATCCAACGAAGCTGCCGAGTATTTACGGCTGCCTTCAGTTGGAGCGTTACGGGTGCTAGTCTTTCAGCGGAGAATCCCCTTCCATAAACTGGGAAGGAGCCTCCGCTTTAAGAAGGGTGAACTTGATCGTCACTTGGACGCTTCCAGAAATGGAGGAATCTAGCAGATGGCCATCACCCAATATTCCGATGGAGACTCGACGAAGTATTTTGTTCGGGTCCAACTCAGAAGTAACCGCTTTCCGAATCTACGTGTCTCCGGACAGTCCACTGGAATCAAAGTTGAAGTCGAGGCTCGAAGAGCCGAGGCGCGGCTTTTGAAGGAACTTCAGCGGAAGCTGTTCGACATGGAAGCCCGCCGCACTATGATCGGTCAGACCTGGGGGTTCGTTCTCGACCACTGGTATGACTCTCAGAAGCGTGTGCGAGTTCCGTTTGGCAGTATCAGCCAGGTTAGCCTGGATGATTACTACCAGAGCATGAGGAAAGGTCTGGCGGCGTTTGAAAACACCACATGTGCCGAAATCACTCCTCTGATCTTGATGCAGTTCTTCAATGAGCTGGCCGAAAAGGGCGTGAGCTTTGCACATCGCCAAAAACTGAGAGCACGAATCAAGTCCGTGTTTCAGCATGGCATGGGCGCGGGATTGGTCAACATGACCAAAAATCCGGTTCACGACCTGACGCTCAAGAAGTCTGAGGAGAAGCGACCTGAGATTCTCACGATTGGAGAAATCAGGAAGCTGGTGGAGCTATCCTACGCCCACCAACACGATTGGCGGCATGTCTGGACACTAGCGCTCCTCACAGGAATGCGAAACGGGGAGCTGTTTGCGCTTCAATGGTCAGACATTGATTGGCAACAGAACCTGATCAGCGTCGCGAGAGCGTACAACGGCAGAACGAAAACCATCACCTCGACTAAAGCTGGCTACTGGAGAGATGTCCCCATGAGCCAGGACTGCGTCAGGCTGATGCAGGAGCTGCGTCCCCTAACGGGCTCATCTCCTTACATCCTGCCGAGACTTGCCAGATGGGATCACGGTATCCAGGCAGCGGTTCTTAGAACCTTCTGCATGGAACATGGACTCCCCTCCGTTAAGTTTCATACTCTCCGAGCTTGTTTCGGTACCCAGCTTCTGCGCCAGGGAGTCTCTGCCGCAATTGTCATGAAGATCGCCGGATGGAAGGATCTAAAGACGATGCAGCGGTATATCCGACTCGCCGGTGTCGAAGTCGCTGGAGCGACTGACAAACTGTCAGTGCTTCCGGCAGCAGAAGTCGCGGCCAACGTAGTTGCATTTCGGCCGCGAAACTGAGGTTTCGAGCATTCGATGTTAGTGAACATTAGTAGGCATTGCCCCGTATCTGCCCCGCGAAAATTTAACCTAGTGAAGTTTTGTAGGAACTTCGGACCCGAGTTCGATTCCACCATTTAAAAAGCCCCTCAGGACAAAAAACCTGAGGGGTCAATCAAATCAAACAAATCAATAACTTAAGCCAAAAGGAGTTCTCTTAGCTCACTTGGCCATTCCACCCGAAATCACCCAAAATAACCCCTCTTGCAAGGCTTTGTAGCAATCGTCTGTAGCAACCGGGGGTCTGTAGTAGTCAAAGTCTAAGTATGTAGACTTTAAATCGGCAAAATGTCACGCTTGGGACATGAAACCCCGTAGCCAGAAGATCATATTGACCAATGAAGCACGCGTTCTTCGCGCCTTGCGATTGGAACACAGCCTTTCGATGAAAAGCGCTGGGAGCCTCGTCGGAGTGTCTGATTCGACGATTGCACATATCGAGACAGGGCGGATGAATCCCCCCAAGGGCGAAATGCTGGCGCAGCTGCTCAAGGTTTATGGCGGAATCAAAGAGAAGAGTTTCTTTGAGCGGGTCCGGACCTTCGAGCGGAAACTGACTGCTCGTGAGGAGCTGACTGAACTGGTGAACCGGGCGACCCAGAAGCAGGCGCAAATGCTATTGCAGGTGGCCAAGGGACTGCTCGGCTGACCGAACCGGTTCGACTATTCGATCAACTCAGTCTTGATCCGCTTGTTCGGAGCAGCGCCAAGCTCACGCAGCAGTTCCATCTTGCGAAATACGTTACCCGGCCCTTCCTTTAGCTTCCCCATCGCACTCTCGTATTGGGTCTTTCCGGTGTCAAAAGTCTTACCAATTTTCTCGAAGTCTTCCACAAAGCCCACAAACTTGTCGTACAACTTTGCCCCTTCGTTGGCGATTTCTAGCGCATTCTTATTTTGATTCTCCAAACGCCAAATCGAAGCGACGGTCTTGAGGCTCGTCAAAAGGGTTGTTGCCGTTACGATTGCAATACCCTTCTTCCACGCTCTCGATGAAAGCTCAGTGTCAGTTTGCATGGCGAGCAGATAAGCAGGCTCAATTGGTACGAAAAGAAAAACCAACTCGGGAGAATTTAACCCTTTTAATTTTGCGTAATGCTTCTCACCGAGGTCGTCGATGTGCTTTTCAATAGATTTGATATGAGCCGCCAGAGCCTGTTTTTTTGGCTGTTCATCGTCCGAAGTTCGATGAAGGTCATAGGCTTTTAGCGAAACCTTAGAGTCCACAATTACATGTTTGCCTTCTGGTAAGTTGATGACGATGTCAGGCCGCATTCGGTCGCCATCTTCATTTTCATGGGACTTCTGCTGAGAGAACTCGCGCCCTTCTGTAAGGCCAGAAGCTTCCAATATCTTTTCGAGAACCAACTCACCCCAATCACCTTGCACTTTTGAGTCACCACGCAGGGCCTGAGTGAGTGATTGTGTTTCTTTTGTCATCCGATCATTCAGGCCAATTAGGCGCTCAATTTCGGACTTCAGCGCATGTCGCTCTTTCGCTTCAGTAGCATAACTGTCGTCCACCTTTTTCTCAAATGTTTGAATTTTTTCTTTGAGAGGCTTCAAAATGGCATCCAAGCTCTTTTCCGTTTGTTCATTGAAGTCTTTGGCCTTTGCTTTGAGAATTTCGTTCGCAAGATTTTCAAACTCAGCCTTGGTCTGCTTCTTTACGTCCTCAAGGTAGTCCCGCTGAGTTTTAAGTTGCTGTTCTAGGAGCTTTTTTTCGGACTCTAAGATAGCAACCTTCGCGTTGAGGTCCGAGATCGTGAGGTACTGCCCCTCAGTGGTCACCTTCAAGCGGTCTCGATCAGACTGAGTCGTAACGTGAGCTTCTTCGAGTTGTGGCTGACGAGCTTCTAGTCCGTACGTCAGGTTTTAAGCGTGTCTTTCCAGTTCCAGTCTCCGCCAGCACGCTCGGGGCATGAATGTAGATACGCCAGCCCAGCTCGATGCCTTGACGCCTCACCAACTGATCTCAGAGATTCGCCAGATCGTCGCGCAGTACGAAGCCGCGGTGCCGGGGACGCGAAGGTCGTGGCCCGAGAGCGTGCGGGCTAGATCTCTGGCGCTCGGTCGGTTAGGAAT
>JAYVNB010000085.1:0-18268 GCA_043759365.1 Bacteriovoracaceae bacterium
CAAGCGAACCTTTTCCTCAGCCACTTCTTCTCCTGCCCGCAATCAAAAGAAACGCCGGATCAACGAGCCCCTGAGGCGCCTGCTCTGCTCGGGCGTCTCGCAAAGACGAGCTGCTCGCCTGCTTCAGGTCAACCCAAAGACCGTGGCCCGACGGCTCAAGTTTCTTGCGCAACGGGCGCGAGTCCGAAACGAATCCTATCTCAAGATGACCTACTCCCAGGCTCCCCTCCTGACTGTCCAGTGGGATGACCTTGAAACAAGCGAGCACACGAAGTGTAAGCCCCTGAGCGTGGCCCTGGCTGTCGACCCCATTCACCGAAAAATCCTGAGTTTTCAAGTCTCCCAGATGCCTCCCAAGGGACCCCTGGTGCATGTCGCAAGAAAAAAGGGCTACCCTCCGAGACCGGATCAAAGAGCGAAGGGCTGGAGTCACCTCATGCGGGAGCTCGGGCCCTACGTCAGCGACCAAGCCACCTTTCTATCTGATCAGAACCCGCACTACCCCAAAGTGCTGAAAGCACACTTTCCAAACGCCACGCCTACCTACCTGAAGGGGAGACGGGGGTGCATCGCAGGCCAAGGGGAGCTAAAAAAGATCGGCTTTGATCCCCTCTTTTCACTGAATCACACCTGCGCCATGCTCCGGGCCAATCTCAATCGGTTGTTTCGAAGGACCTGGTGCACGACTAAAAAGCGCCAGGGGTTGATCAATCACCTAGCGCTTTACGTCGACTACCATAACCGGACTCTCACTCCGCCGGTGCTGCGTCCACAGGGTTCGGGGGCAGTTTCGGCAGTTTCTAGTTGGCATCCCCAGCCGACAACCCCTGGCTGACCGGCGCCTGCGGCGGAGCCAGAGTAGGCGGAAAATCGGCGCCCGACATCAGCACCGACAAGCAACTCGGACCGTCGACGCGCAGCCACGCTTCAGCGCAACTCCGAGCTTTTTCGGCATTCGTCCCAAAAGGAGCGAAGATTCCCTTGTCCGGAAGGTCTTTTTTACAAAGCATGTAATCGATCGCCTTGAGGTAGGCGGCGTTTCGCACCTCCACGGGCACACCCACGGCCGCGCCGCGAATCGGTCCCCCGCAGCAATCGATGCAGATCGCTCCACGCCGAGTCGGTTTGGGAGGCGGAGACTGATCGATCAACGATTGAACCGCTGAAGTCACGTTGGCTGGATCCTGGGACTTGTGGTGACACTCCCGGATCTTCGCGATGCGCGAGCGGATCTGTCCACTGATCTCGGGAGGGATTCCTGCGCAAGCGGCGGGAGCCGCAGGAAGCGGAGCAGGCGCTGCCGGGCCTGCTGCCCACGGAGTCCGGGCCGAACCGAGTTCCAGAAAAAGCACGACTCCCCAAGCGATCCAAGGCTTCATCGCTTCAGGATAACATGATTCTCTAGACGGGTCCTTGAATCGGAGTCATTGAGCGAGCACCTCGTAATGGGTACGGCGGGACGCGCGAACTGGCAGGGCACGAGCCTGCTCCAAGAGGACGGGATCGAGACGGAACGGACCCGCTCCGTCAAAACCCTCCCCTCGCGGTCCGAATAAAAACGCTTCCCCTTCATATTGAAAGTAGGGGTCGTTCCCGGAACGATTCACCGTCAGGAAAAAAGACTGGGTGAGGATTGCATGCGCTTGCGCGAGACTTTTGAATTGTTGAGACTTGGTCAGTCCTCCCACCCAACAGGCAGGAAGGATCATCACGTCCGCCCCCGCGGCAGCGTAGGCTTGAAACAGTTCCGGAAACCGCAGGTCAAAACAGATACCGAGGCCGATCCTCCATCCTCGGTAGTTCGCCACCACTCCCCGATCCCCTGCTACGTAAGTCTCGCTCTCGGCTGGTTTGCCCGCCGTGAAAAGGTGGAGCTTCTGGTAATCCGCGAAAACCGATCCATCGGAACCGAACCCAAGGAGAGTGTTCGTCACGCTTCGGTGCTTCACGCCAGGTTCCGGGAAACCCGCCAAGATCCCTGTTCCGAACTCGCGCGCCATATCCGACACTGCCTGAACTTGTTCCGACTCACGCGACAGTGCTGCCAAATGGGGAGCGTCGGTGACGAACCCGGTGAGGGTCAGCTCCGGAAACACAAAAAGCCGCTCACTCGCCGAGACATTCGGTTTGGACTTCAAGCGTTGCTGGATTTCGGTACGCATTCTCCGCAAATTTTCGGCGGGGTCTTTCCAAGCGAGGTCCAAGGAGATCGGCTCGAGCCAGAGGGCGCCTCGAACGTCAGACATCCAAGTACTCGGGCTTGATCTCCGCGATCGACTTCTCAAAACGCGCTTGAAACTTCGGGTCGAGCACATCGGTGCAGGCCGCATACCGGATGTAGGGCTCGCCCTCGGCGGAACCCGCGGGAGCGGGACCCGTGAAGTGAACTCCGACGATTCCGCCACGCTCGATTACCTTTCGGTTGAAGAGCTCGGCGCGAGGCATTTTTTTCTCAGTCGCTTCCGCACGCAAGTCGACTCCGTAGGCGCGGTCGGGAGTCCGCCACAGAGTGAAGAATCCTGCGGTTGTATCGCAGGCCTGCCGGAGACCGATCGCCTTGAGGCGTGGCACCAGGTAATCCAGGCGCTCGCGATAGACTAGGTTCAGGTCCTCGATCATCTTGCGCGTCAGGGTGTCGTCGCGGAAAATCTCGGCGTAGGCGCCCATGAGGGAAGGAACCGGACCGGATTCGGTATTGCCCTTGATCAGGATGAGATCCTCGATGAACTCCCGTGATCCGACAGCGGCGCCCAAGCGCGCTCCCGGATCGCTGAAAGCCTTGGATACCGAGAGCAGCTCCATCCACTCGAGCGCCGGATAATCCTTGGCGACTTGGCAGAGCGGCACGTGGCCTCCGGGCACGATCGTGACCGTGGTATAGGCCGCGTCGTTGACGAGCCGGATGCCTCGCTCGATGCAGAACTCGATGAGCTGCACCCACTCCTCGCGAGAAGCGCCCCGCGAAGCCGGATTTCCAGGACGGATCACATGGATCAGGTTCGGGCGCTCCACTCCCGCTTTCGTCAGAGCGGTCTTCAAGCGCTCGAGATTCATCGCCATCCCATCGTCGGCTGAGAGCGGCCAGACGATGCGGTTCGAAGCCAAGTAGGAGGAGCTCCAGGTGCCCATGACGTCATAAGCGGGCAGGTGGGTGACCACGTGGAACCGGGAGCGATCCTGCAAATGCATCCCGCAAGCGAGCGGCAGGATGGCTGTGATGGTCTTGATGCCGGGAATCGGCACCGCTCGGAGGTGATTGTACTTCGTGTATTCGAGACCGACGAACTGCCTCACGATCCCTTCGCAGAAATGCTGGATGTTGTCGTTCTCCGCATAGGTGTGCAGCTCATAGTCGGTCTTGAGCTGAAAACGCGCTTTCATCTCGCGGATCGGCTCGAAGGGAATCATGTCGGGGTTGCCCAACGACAGGTTCAGTGCCTTAAGTCCGGCGGACGACTCATACTCGCGGATTAGGATGTAGATGAGTTGAAAGAGGTTGATGCCGGAAGCGGGAATGCGGCGGCGGGAAGCGTCGGTTTGCGAAGTGCTCATAAAGTAGTCCGGTTTTAGCGCGTTTTTTGCAGCTCTGCCTTAAAAATAGGCCTTAAAAAAGGGGAGCCCATGGATCGATTCTGGATCATCGTCGCGCATCGGGCCGGAGCCCGGATTTTTCGAATCAACCGCAGGGGTGAGTCTCTGCACCCGGTTCAGGAGCTCGAGCATCCCGAGGGGAGACTCCAAGCCCGTGAACTGGGGAGTGATCGTCCCGGTCGAGTATTCGGCAGCGGAAACATGGAGCGTCACGGCTTGAGCGGGCAACAAGGCCCCGAACAGCACTTGGCTGAGGAATTTTGCAGAAAAATCGCGGAAATCGTGGAAGACGCCCGGAGTCATCAACGTTTCCAGAATCTCCTTGTCGTTGCCGAACCTCACATCCTGGGAGGGATCCGCAACCAGCTGAACGATTCGTGCCGAGCCTTGGTCAGTGGCACCTTGGATAAGAACCTGGCCAGGCTCTCGGTGCGGGAGCTGGAAGCCCACTTGATTCCACTCGTCGAGGACGCTTTCAGCAGCTCTCCCCTGGACTTGAGCGCTTAGTCGCACTCGCTTTTGAGAGACGCCCGTTTTAAGGTGGCGTCATGCCACTCCTCCAAGAACTCAATACTCGGTACCTCGACCTTCACGTTCCCAAAGAAGACTCCTTCTGGTCTTCGAAAATGGGGTTGAAGTCGGCGGCACCCGGGGAATTTGAGAACCACGAGCTGGCGCTAAAAGCTTTCATCTCCGATCAGAATTGGCTGCCGAAAATTCGCGAAGACCTGAAGCGCCAGGACCTGACGGATGTAGAACGCGTCGGTCTCCGCGGTTGGTTGCGTTTTTTCGAGGTCAACGTGGTCGAGAGCGAAGACGCCAAACGCCTGCAACGCGAACTGGTCGAGATGGAGGGCGAGCTCGATCGCGTTCGCCGCAAAATGAAACTCGGCTACACCGATCCGAAGTCCAAGGAGTTTGTGGAAGCGAGCTCCGGCAAGCTTTCCCTGATGATCGCGACCCACGCCGACGAAGCTTTCCGTAAAGCAGCCTGGGTAGGGATGCGCTCGATCGAGAACTACGTACTCGACAACGGCTACCTCCCCATCGTCAAGAAGCGCAATGAGCTCGGCCGGCTCATGGGCTTCGAGGACTACTACGATTACAAAGTGAACCTGTTTGAAGGCTTCAGCAAACGGAAGCTCTTTGAGATCCTCGATGAACTCGAGCGCGATACCCGTACTTCCGTCCAGTCCGCGGTCGACCAAGTCCAAAGGGAGAAGGGCCTCTCCTCGGGCCGAGGGTCTAACGTCGACGCCCGCGAACCCTGGAACTTCGGTTTCCTCACTTCGGGCGATCTAACCGCGCGCCGCGATCCCTACTTCCAGTTCAGCTCCGCTCTCGGACGCTGGGGTGCTTCTTTCAACGCCCTCGGGATCCGCTACCATGGGGCGACCTTGAAGCTCGACCTCGTCAATCGTCCCGGAAAATACGAGAATGGCTTCATGCACGGGCCTCAACCTTCGTGGATGGAGGGAGGCACGCACCATCCGGCCCGGATCGGCTTCACCGCTAACGCAGTCCTGGGTTCCGTGGGTTCTGGCATCGGCGCCCTTCAGACCCTCTTTCACGAGGGAGGCCATGCCGCCCACTTCTCGAACATCTTCATGCCTTCGCCCTGCTTCGGTCAGGAGTTTGCGCCGACTTCGGTGGCGTTCGCCGAGACCCAGTCGATGTTTCTCGACAGCCTGATCGGGGATTCGGATTGGTGCGCCCGTTACGCCCGGAACGAAAAGGGCGAGTCGATGCCGGTCGAAATCATGGAAGAAGGGGTCGAACTTAGCCACCGCTTGGCGGCCTTCCGAATCCGAAGCCTGCTCGTCGTGCCCTATGCGGAAAAAGCGATCTACGAACTGAAGGACTCCGAACTGAATGCCGAGTCCGTCTTGGCCCGGATCCGTGAAACGGAAAGGAAACTCGTTCCCCTCACCTCGTCGGCCCGGCCGGTCTTGAGCGTTCCCCACCTCCTCTCCGGCGAATCCTCGGCCTACTACCATGGGTATGTCCTCGCCCAGATGGCGGTTCATCAGACGCGAGCCTATTTTCTCGAGAAATTCGGCTCCATCCTCGACAATCCCAAAGTCGGCGAGGAGCTTGGCGAGAAGTACTGGAAGCCTGGGAACTCGAAGACCTTCCTCGAGTTGGTCCAGGACCTGACGGGCAAACCCTTCTCCGCCGCCGCCACGGTGGCGCTCGTCAATCGAACTTTGGAGGAGGCCAAAGGCCAATCCGCTCGAATGCTCGAAAAAGAGAAGTCCTTGCCCCGATCCACGCGTCCGATCGAGCTGGATGCTCGGATCGAGCTCGTCCATGGGGACGAAGTGATCGCGAGCAATCTGAACGGACAGAGTTTCGAGGAACTGGATCACCAGTTTTCGAGCTGGGTCCGCTCCCAAGCGGCTTCAGCCTGATCGGTTGACAAAACTGCTCAAGATCGAGTAAACGCTTCGCCATGTTCACACGGTTTCGTGCGGTTTCGCTGGTTTTGAGCCTTGCAGGGATCTGCTTCAGCTCCGGGGCACTCGCTGCGACGCTCGAAGGGTATCGCTGCGACTTCAGCGCCGAATTGACCGAGAGCGGGGACTCCACGCACCGTTTCCCCACTTACTGCGTGGACGCGCAACATCCGGACCTATTCGTGCACGACATCGAAATCGCTTCGGCCGTAACCGGTGAAAAAGTGATCCTGCAGACCCTTCACCTTTCGACCGAAGCGCTGGCCGAGAACACCCCTGGGAGTCACTACCGCGCCCACGGAGTGCTCGAAGCCTATGACGCTTCCCAACGCCTGGACGCTGGAATCGAAACCTGGGGCAACCCGCTCGGCACGCGCAGCGAAGCGGGCACCCAGAGCTTGGACTGGCACGCTTTCCAGGTAAAAGCCCACTGCTTCTCGGTCGAGCGCTGCGAGTGAACCCGATCGACCCCGCCGAACGGGAACGTAATTCCGCGAAGACGGTCGTCGTCGGCATGTCGGGCGGAGTGGACTCCTCCGTCGTGGCGCTCCTCATGCGCGAGCAGGGCTACCGGGTCATCGGCCTCTTCATGAAAAACTGGGAGGAGAAGGACGAGAATGGGGTCTGCCAATCCGTCCGCGAGTACGACGACGTTTCGCGCGTCTGCGATCGGCTCGATATCCCCCATTATTCAGTCGAGTTCGTGAAAGAGTACTGGGACAACGTCTTCCAGAAGTTCCTCGACGAGTACCAGGCGGGCTTCACACCGAACCCCGATGTCCTCTGCAATCGCGAGATCAAGTTCAACGTGTTCTTCGAAAAAGCGATGAGCTTCGGCGCGGACTACCTCGCGACGGGTCACTACTGCCGCACCGATAGCGGTCCGGACGGAACAGCCCGCCTCCTCAAAGGGGCGGACCCGGGCAAGGATCAGAGCTACTTCTTGAACTCGGTGGGCGCAACGCCTCTCGCGAAGACGCTGTTTCCCGTGGGGCACCTCCTCAAAAGCCAGGTCCGCGGCCTCGCCCGTGAACATCGGCTTCCTGTCGCCGAAAAGAAAGACTCCACCGGAATCTGCTTCATCGGGGAGCGCAATTTCAAACCCTTTCTTGAACGCTACCTGCAGACTAAGCCCGGGGATTTCCGCAACTTGGATGGCACACGGGTGGGCCGGCATTCCGGATCGGCCTACTACACTCTCGGCCAACGCAAAGGACTTGGACTCGGCGGACCTGGGGAAGCGTGGTTCGTGGTGAAAAAGGACCACGCCTCAAACATCGTCTATGTCGAACGGGGAGTTGAGCATCCGGCCCTCTCGAGCGATTGGCTTGAGGCGAGCGAACTTTTCTGGGTTTCAGGACAAGCTCCGTTCTCATCTCTTCCCTACCGCTGCCGGGCCAAAGTGCGCTACCGCCAGGCCGATCAGGACTGCCGAATCACCGAGTCCTCGTCGGGAAAGCTCCGGGTCGAGTTCGATGTCCCCCAGCGCGCGGTGACGCCGGGACAGTTCGTGGCCTTCTACGACGGCGAGATCTGCCTCGGAGGCGGGGTGATCCGCACGGTCGGACCCAGCTACTTTGACCAAGGGCGAGCGCTTCCCGTCGTCCCCGCAAGTTCATAAATACCTGCTATTTAAGCTGATTGTTCGCCTGCGACCCCCTCATCTAATAATTTGACGAGCCACCTCCACTGATCTAAATCGAGAGGCATGGAAGGAAGTGCCACTCGATGAGCCTGCAATCTCCAGATGTTCACCTTGCAGTTTCCAAGCGATCCCTGGCTTTCGCAATCGCAGCGCTTTTAGCTGCTGCAAGCGGCCTCTCTTCTTGCCAAAGCTCTGCTCCGAGCTCCCCTGCAGGAGAGCGTCGAGCCGCAGCCCACGCCCCATCAGCTCCCTCACTGCCTCCCATTCTGCCCCCCACTCTACCGCAGAGCGGGCTTCTCACACCGACGGCGCAATTGCTGCGCGCACGCGGTAGACCCGGCTGGGACAGCGCCTGGGACCGCACTATCCTCGACGCTCTTCCGTCACGCATGCTTTCAGACGAAGTCCCCGTAGACGTCAAGAATGTATGCCCCCGGTTTTTCCAGTTGGAAACTTCTGAAAAAAGGCTTTTCTGGGCCTACTTCCTCCAAGCGGTCGCAGTGCCGGAGTCCGGCTTGGAACGGTTGAACCGATTTCGCGAGCGGGGAGTCCCGGGCCTCGACACTGTGACGAGACTTCCGATTTGGAGCGAAGGCCTTCTCCAGCTTTCCTACCAGGACACGCGCATTCATGGCTGCGGATTCGACTGGCAGCGCGACCGCAACCTCGATAGCAACGACCCGGATAAGTCGATCTTCGACCCGAAACTCAATCTCGAGTGCGGCGTGAAAATCCTCGAGCACCAGCTCTTCGGACGCGACCCGCGCCCCCTCTTCCCCTCACGGCATTACTACTGGTCGACCCTCACCCGAACCACTCCTCCTCGGGGCGCCTACGCGCAAGTGCTACGGGAGTTGAGAAGTGCCCCCCCTTTCTGTACCCGCTGATTTTCAATCGACCCCCAGAGTTTCGCGGACCTGCGACTCCAACAACCGCCGACTTGACGCACTGCTTCAAGTGCGCTAATCCTTCGGAACTTTCTTCAATTGGAGGTTTCCGATGTTTCAGAATAAATGGATTGGTTTCGCAGTTCTCTCGATCCTGACCTGCTCGGCCGCGTTTTCAGCCGAAATCCAGCAGTCCAAGTTGACCGCCCTTCGCGAGGTCACACCTCTCAAGATCGCCCAAGGCTGCAAGGAAACCCAGACCGTGCGTGAGCGCCGGTCCCGCAACATCCTGGGCTTCGTCCAACACTACTTCGTGAACGTCCAACGCGAAGTCGCAGTCGATTGCTGGGCCCTCCTCATCAAGGACGCACGGGTCGAGAGCGCTTCGGCTCCGAACGGAGGACGCCTCGGCGATGTGATCATCACCGGTGCCACCACCCACATGGATGTAGCGGCCAACTGGGCCCAGCTCATCCAAGGCTCGGTCAACGGGGGCCTGGCCAGCAACATCACGGTGCAACTCGGCAACCTCCGCTTCATGAACAACGACGTTCCGCTCTCGATCGTCACCCACAATCCCGAGGATCGCGGCGACGTGTTCCTGGGTGGAATCGCCGTTCAATCCGACGTCGTGACGATGCCAGATGCCCGCACCGTCCTGACCACCCGGATGAGCTACGATGCTGGGATCGGCGCGCAACCTTTGACGCCTCCGCAAATCCAGCAGCAGTCTCAGCACAACTGAACCGACTTCAGCACGACCGCAACATCGATCGACCCTGGACGTGGGTCAACTCCTCCCGGGCCGCGTTCTCGATCGGATGGATTCAGCAACACCCGAGGCCGGTGCTTTCCCGAGAGGGAGCACCGGCCTCGTGGTTTCCGGGATGGCATCTTTCGGTTCGAGGAGGTGCCCCTTGCTCTCCGCATACGCGCGCGTGAATTCGGCGCCGAAAAGCAGGATCTGCGTGGAGTAGTAAATCCAGACGAGCAGCGCCACGAGTGACCCGGCAGCCCCGAACCCCGAAGCGACCGAAGTTTTCCCCAAGTACAGCCCGATCCCGAACTTACCGAGGGTGAACAGGGCTGCAGTCAAGACGCCGCCGAGCCAAAGATCCTTCAAGGGGGTACGTGTATCCGGCAGCACCTTGAAAATGAGCGCAAAAAGCAAGCTGACGACCCCGAAAGAGACGCCCAGATTCACGACCTGCCAGAGCGCTTCACCTCCGGGGAGTCCGTGGGTCATGTACTTTCCAGCCGCGGCGAGCACAGCCGTCACCAAGAGCGACACCAAGAGCAGAAATCCGATCGTCAGGACCATGGCGAACGACAAAAGGCGCTCGCGCAGCATCGCCCGCCAGCCGGCTGTCTCTTTGGCCGGGACTTTCCAGATCCGGTTCAACGCAGTCCGCAGGGAACCGAAAACCGTCGATGCCCCGATCAAGAGGGTCACCAACCCGACGAAAGTCGCCCAGATATCGCTTCCTGAGCGTCGCGAACTCTTGAGGAGTTCCTCAATGGAGAGAGCCCCCGAATCGCCGATCAAGCCCCGGATCGAGCCGAAAATCTCACCCCGCGCGGCATCTTGACCGAACACCAGTCCCGCGATCCCAATGGCGATCAAAAGCAGGGGGGCCAATGAGAACAAGGTGTAGTAGGCGATGGCAGCTCCCATCATGGAGTCCTCGTTGGCCACCCAACCCTCGGCCGCTTGTTTCATCAAAGTCCCGAAGTCCCGCGGTCTGAATTTCATAGCCCGAGTTTATGGCAAACGCCGTGCCTCGAGAAGCTCGATTCCCGGCGGGACTCCGTGATAAGCCGTGGCTATGCCGAGAATGCCCACTTTGTTCATCAGCCATGGAACCCCGATGGCCGCACTCTGGGACGACGAGTACCAAAAAGCCCTACGCGCCTATGTGGCTGATTATCCCACTCCCAAAGCGATCGTGGTGGTTTCCGCCCATGGAGTCACTCCCGAGGACACGGTTGAAGTGACGGCGGTGGAGAGAAATCAGCTGGAATACGACTTCCGAGGATTTCCGGGGGAACTTTACCAGATGGAATACCCCTGCCCTGGCTCACCTTCACTGGCCGTTCAGATCGCGGGACTTTTAGGCCCCACGGAGTTTCGTGCTGAACTGACCACGGGCCGGCTCGACCACGGGGTCTGGATTCCGGTTCGAGCACTCTACCCCTCGGCGCAAGTTCCGGTGGTGCAAGTCTCCCTGCCCTACCCGACTCGACCCGAAAAAGTGCTTCTCCTCGGTAAAACTCTCGCGGCCCTTCGAAACGAAGGTGTGCTGCTGATCGGCAGCGGAGGACTCGTCCACAATCTGGAGAAACTCGATTGGAGCGGTAAAAACGGGGCCCCCTCCCCCTGGGGACTCGAATTCAATGCCTGGGTCCGCGCGCAACTTCATTCCAAGGATATTCGCGCTTTGGTGAACTATGAGGAGGAAGCGCCTCACGCGGAACTTGCACATCCTACTCCTGAGCACTTCCTTCCCCTCTTTTTCACTTTGGGATCGAGCTTAACTGGGGACGAGCTGGAAATCATTTTCGAGGGGTTTGAATACGGAAGCCTATCGATGGACTGTCTCGCGCTCCGTGAACCCGGACCTCAGGGATCTGTGCATTGATGGCGTCCAATCCCCTCGAGGATCCGCGCCAATACCTGTTCGACTTTCTCCAAGAAGAGTTCGATCGCCTCCCCCAAGTCAGATTGCGCATCGTCCCCTTGGCGCAGGACGATGGAGTCTCGGCCAAGACCCCAGCCCGGGAATACTTCTTCGAGACCGACTGGATCCGATACCGCCGCTTCGACGAAGTCCGGGTACTCGTCGAAAAAATCAAGGACGTACTCTGATGGACCCACGTGCGCAAACTCTTGCCTACTATGAGCACAATTCGCGCTCCTATGCGGAACGGACCCGCTCACGCCTGCACCGCGATGCACTTCGGGAGTTTCTCAGCCGCATCCCCCCGCAAGGGCACATCCTGGATGCGGGATGTGGTTCGGGGCGCGACCTGAAGGAGATGATCCAAGCGGGTTATCAGGCCGAGGGCGTGGACTTCTCTCCCTCGATGGCGGAGTTGGCCCGCAACTACTCGAGTGCTCCTGTGGGCTGCACGGACTTTCAGCTCCTTTCGCCTCCCCGCGAAAGCTTCGATGGCATCTGGGCGCATCGCTCGTTGGTTCATCTTCCGCCACCGGGAGTGCAACGCGTGATGGGAATTTTTTTCGCGGCCATCCGACCCCGAGGAACCCTCTTCGTCTCGATCGACGAAGGGACGGGGCACGAGGACGACCGAACAGACGATCCTTCCGGACCCCCGCGCCGCTTCCACTTCTACCCGTCCGAGGAGTTCGCTTCCCTCTTGAGGCAGAGCGGCTTCAAAGTGCTCGCGCAAGGCCGGAACCCCGATGCTTTGCGCCAAATCGGCTTCATCGCGGAACGGATCTGATTTCGATCAGACCACCGGATCCACCGGGGGTACGGCTTTCGCCAAATACTCCGGCTTCGGTTCCGAAACGACAAGAAGTGCCGCTTGCTTGCGCTCTTCCTCCGCCAGCAAGGTCGACAAGTAACGTTCGGTATAGCTGGGAATCACGCAGACGATCAGTTTTCCGCGGTTCTCAGGCAATGCCGCCTGACGAAGCGCCGCCACTACAGCGGCTCCCGAGCTGATGCCGACGGGAATCCCTTCTTCCTTGATCACTCGGCGAGCCATCGCTAAAGATTCTTCGCTCGTCACTTGCTCGACTCCGTCGACAACGGAGCGATCGAGGTTTTTCGGGACAAAGCCCGCACCCAGTCCTTGGATCTTGTGGGGACCGGGCTTGCCGCCCGAGATCACCGGCGACTCAACGGGTTCGACCGCGATCATTCGGACAGAGGGCTTCTTGGACTTGAGCACCACTCCGACACCGGAGAGAGTGCCCCCAGTCCCCACGCCGCTGATCACCACGTCGACTTGCCCGTCGGTATCGCGCCAGATCTCGAGTGCCGTGGTCTCCCGGTGAATCTCGGGGTTCGAAGGGTTGTCAAACTGACTGGTCATGTAGAATTTCGGGTCTCCATCGACCAGCTCGAGGGCCTTGGCGATCGCGCCCTTCATTCCCAAGGGTCCTGGCGTCAGGATGACTTCAGCCCCCAGCAGAAGCAACAACGTGCGACGCTCCTGCGACATGGTCTCGGGCATGATCAACGTCAAGGGATAGCCTTTGGCGGCGCAAACAAAGGCGAGCGCAATCCCCGTGTTTCCGCTGGTGGGCTCGATGACCTTCATGCCGGGCTTGAGCTGACCGGCAAGCTCAGCGCGCTCGATCATGTTCAAGCCGATTCGATCCTTGACCGAGCCCAGCGGATTGAAGAACTCGAGCTTCAGCGCGATTTCCGCACCCAGTCCCTTTCCAATCCGCTGCATTCTGACCAGTGGCGTCCGCCCGATGGTTTTAGTGATGTCGTTGAAGATGTTCATGGTTTCTCCTAAATACCTTTGGGATGGATGATGCGGGCCGGGATGCCGACCACGGTCGAATGAGGGGGAACGCTTTCAATCACCACCGAATTAGCGCCGATCCGCGAGCCTTCACCGATGATGATGTTACCGAGGACCTTGGCACCGGCTCCGATCACGACCCGCGCTTCGAGAGTGGGATGGCGTTTGACGGGATGGAGATCGGTGCCTCCGAGAGTGACCCCCTGATACAGGATGACACCGTCCCCCACTTCAGCCGTCTCGCCGATCACGACCCCCATCCCATGATCGATGATCACGTGACGACCCAGCTTCGCGCCCGGATGGATTTCGATACCCGTGAGGAATCGGGAGAACTCCGAAAGGAGTCTCGGCAGAAAGGGGATTCCGGCATTCCGCATCCAGTGCGCGATGCGATGAAAAGCAACGGCCTTCACCCCCGGATAGAGGAAGAGGATCTCCAAAAGACTGCGGGCTGCAGGATCATAGGCCCGATAGGCCCTGAGGAGCGAAAGCACGCTTGCAGACTAACACCGACCGGGGAGCCGGGGAATCCGGATTTCCAGGAGTCGCTCACTTCCCGAAATCAGGCTTGAACCAGCCGGTCCACCAATGGATCAAACGACTCTTCCAGGCCTTTGTAACGCCGACTCTCCGGCGTCATCGACCGAAGAACTGAAACCAACCCCGCTGACCACTGCGGATTGGAGCGGCTGCGGCTGCGGCTGCGGCTGCGGCTGCGGCTGCGGCTGCGGCTGCGGCTGCGGCTGCCGGGAACAAAGGAAACGCGGATGAAGAACAGCGAAATCCCCACCGCTGGGATCGCAAAAGTGACTTGCCTCTCGACTCGAAGCAGGAAGGGCTCCGGCTCCCCAGAAGCATCGAAGGAGCGGCCCTTCCAGGCTTCGCCCTCTTCGCCGGGCGGGGGAATCGGGTGATGATTCAAACGATCATCCGTGGCGAATCCCCAGACGAACCGGACGCAGGGGCCCTTGTGAACCATGGCTTCGCTGAGCGCCCGAGCGGAGCGGTTCATCCGTTCCACTCCTAGAATCGGAGCATGGATGTCGAAAAAGCTTTTGCCGACCTTATCCTCCGCAGCCCAGTGACTCGGACTGCAAAGATGGAGAGCTTGGAGGCGATCGACGTCGGGTTCGAGACACAGGATCCCCAGATCTTCCTGCACTTGGGAAACCAGCGCGTCGAAGCCCGAGACGTAGTCCGGCCCTTCCCACTCTTGGGACTTGTCCGAACCACGTCATTCGAAAAAGCGGTCGAATTTCAGGAGGCCTCCCGTGAGGTGACACATCAGTTTGCCTCCCCCATCCGCGGAGACGAACCAGATGAACCACTCTGGCTCATCTTTTAAGAGTTTCTGGACAAGAAATCGATTCACTGACCTCGTCCGCTCCTGGCTAGTTTCGAGCTCGATCACGTATTTAGTGAATCTCTCGCTTCGGCACTTCAATCGATTGGCGCGGTACTTGGCAAAACCTCTGTCCACTTGGATCACCTTGCGATCCGCCACTCCGTTCCCGAACTCCGTCCCCAAGGGGCACAACCCGGGTGCCACTTCGTAGAGGCCCTTCTCGATCGGAAAATAGACCGCAGGATCCGGGAGTCTTTTCAGGTCTTGGGGCCGCATCCAGTCCAGGATACTCCGACCGCAGGAACACCGAGTCCCGGCTTAGGCCGACTTCTTGCCCGATTTCGCTTCGGTTTTGGCAGCAGCAGGCTGATTTCCAGAAGCGTCAGCTCCATGATCCATCACCACAGCTGCTCCGGCTTTCGCTCCCGGGGGGGGCGCATTGCTCCCCCCTTGATTGGAGCCGTACATCAGGCTTCGCTCGAAATCGGCAGGCCGGGTTGAGGCCTCCATCGCGACTTCGAGATTGATCGTGCCCGCCATGTAGAGCTCTGCCAAGTGCATGTCGAAGGTCTGGCCGCCGGAGAGTTCTCTGGACTTCAGGATGAAATCGTTGATCCCGTGGGTCAGCTCGGGGTCGGAAATGCACTCCGCGATCCCCGGGTTCGAGACCATGATTTCCTGAGCCGCGATCATGCCTTTGCCATCGGCGCGCTTCAGAAGGCGTTGGCTGATAGTAGCCATAAGATTGTCGGCTAGGCGCATGCGCACCATGCGCTGCTCCTCCGGTTTGAAGACCGATACTAATCGTCCGATCGTCTTGATGGCATCGTTGGTGTGAACCGTGGAAAAGACCAAGTGGCCGGTCTCAGCGGCTTTGAGCGCGATGTCGATCGTCTCGGGGTCGCGCATCTCACCGACCAGGATGACATCGGGATCCTGTCGAAGCGCAGATCGAAGTGCTCCTGCGAAACTCACGGTATCGGGGCCGACCTCGCGCTGACTGATCCTGGACTTGCGCTGGGGATGCACGAACTCGACAGGGTCCTCGATGGTGAGGATGTGGTAGGGGTTATTGGTGTTGATGTAGTCGATCATCGCGGCCAAGGTCGAGCTCTTGCCGGATCCCGTCGCTCCCGTCACGAGCACGAGCCCGCGCGGAACCGAAGCGATCTTGGTCAGGACCTTGGGCAATCCCATCTTTTCGATAGTCGGGATCTGATTGGGGATGATGCGAAGGATGGCGGCCAGACGCCCTTTGAAGCGGAAGATGTTGTAGCGGAATCGCGAAAGATTCTTCACTTCGAACGAACCGTCGAAATCCTGGATCTTGTCAATTCTCGCAAGCGCGTCGTGCCCGTGCATGAGGGTGCCGACGATGACCTTGAAGTCCTCCTCGGTGAGCGCTGGATATTTGACGTTGACCAAGTCCCCTTGCACGCGGAACCCCGGTGGGGCCCCGGGATGCAGGTGAATGTCACTGACTTTGTGCTGGACGGCGGCCGCCAACAGATTCAGGAAACCGGGCTGGTCCAATGGTGAACCCCTCTTCCACTCTTATCGGCCGACGACACGAGGGACTGTAGGAAGTTTGATCAGGCTGATCCCGTTAGACAGACAGGATCCGGGCTACTTCGGCTTGCACTTCATGAGTGATCCGGTGTCCAACTCCCGGGAGGAGCGTGAAGGTACCGCCCCGCGCACCGGCCGAAATCAGTTTTTCGTGGGAACGCTGCGAAGTCTCGGCACTCACCACTTCATCCGCTTCACCGTGGATCCCATGGATCTCGAATCCCAGGGGCGAGACCAGCTCCTCATCCAGAAACTGACAGCCGATCCCGATGACCCGCCTCACCCTCAGCCCCTCACGACTTGCAACGAACGGAACCAAGTACCCACCTTGGGAAAATCCGATCAGAGTGATGGGAAGTCCTGCCGGTACCCGGCGCGCGATGAGTTCCAAGAGGCAGCTGAGTGCGACCTCCATATCAATGAAGTAGTCTTCCTTCTGAGGATCATGGAAGTACCAGCTGAATCCCACCTCGTATCCGGCTTTGTCTCTGGCCAAAACCTGGGGAAACGGGGCGTTCGGGGCCAGGACCAATGCGTCCGGCGGCAAGACAGCTCCTAGCCTCCGAAGCATTTTCCCGCCGGTTTCGGAGTATCCATGCAAGAGGACGATCGCTTGGCGAGGATGTTCGGGCTCCCGGACTTCGGTGTCGAAAGGCATTCGAGCAGATACGGTCATGCGGATTTTGGAGAAATTCATCGTCGATTCCCTGCCAAGCTTCGACCTGCCGAAACCGAACGATCCAATTCGATCAACTCCACCCAGCGGGTGCGCCCGTTTCTTTTCGCTAGATCCAGGGGAGTGTTCCCCGCCCGGTCCTGGAGGGCAAGATCGGATCCCCGGCGAAGGAGTCTACGTGCGATCGCCACGTCCCCTCCCGTGCCTGCCCAGTGCAAAGGGGTTTTTCCGAAGAAATCCGTTCGCCGTGGATCGGCTCCGCGCGTGAGCAGGAGCTCAACTACCCGCTCCCTCCCTTCCCGAATCGCAACGACTAGCGCGGTTCCAGACTCGTCATTCGCCCAAGAGACGTCATCAGGACGAGCTCCCTCATTCAAAATCGCACCGACCGCCCTCACATCCCCGCGAAATGCGGCTTGTCGAAGAAGCTCAGGTCTGTGAACTCCCTGGTAGTAGAGCCCGAACCCCTGCACGATGCCCACGCAGATCCCAGTTGCCCCGACGACCCAAGTCCATGCCCAGTTCCATTCCCCCGATGAGGGAAGTCGTGCCTGCCCCAAAGACTCCAATGCCTGCGAGCGCTGTGTGAACGAAGGATGGCTCGCCGTCCAACGCGCAAGTCGCCCCTTGGGCGCAAAAGGATCGAGCCCGTTCAAAGCCGCCAGCTTGCGAAGGGCCGAGATCAAGGCCTCCGGGCTTGCGCCCAAGACCTCGACTGCAAAAGCATCGGCCTCGTACTCGTGACGGCGACTCACCCAAGCCATCCCGATCAACTGAGGGATCATAGTGGCCAGCAAGAGGAGCGAGATCTTCAGGGGGAACCGGATCAGCTCCGGCACGGAACTGGGTGAGATCAGGATCCCCAAGCCACCGGCTGCGCTGAGGGCGAGAAAACCGAAGCTGAGTCCCAAGCGCTTCCAGATGTGGTTCAGCCGGAGGTGGGCGATCTCATGTCGGATGACGGCTTCGAACTCGGAGCGCTCGTAGCCCTCCCAGAGAGATCGACTTACGAACAGCGAAACGCCCCATCCAAATCGCGGCCGACCGACGCCGCAGACCAATGCATTGTGAGCCCCGAGCTTTTCAGCACGGATCCAATGGAGATGAGGCGTCCTCAGCCCAGCCCGTTGAAACGAAGACTCGAAAAACTCGACGACTTCGGGCTCGAGGACTCGGTCCGTGGGAAACATCCCGCGGATGAGAAAAGGTGACGCGAAGAACGCGAAAGCCAGGAGCACCAACCCCCCGCTCCAACCGAGGAGGGTCTCGAACAGGTCCATCAACGCCGGTCCTTCGACGACCCGAGGAATCACGTACCCGATGATCGCCGGCAACAAACGTTGGCAAAATTGAGCCACCCCGTAAAACGCCGCGACGGCACAGAAAACCCTGAGTTTGGCGAGTGACTTCGGACTGGGGAGGAGCTTCACAAGCAGGCGACCATGCCTGGCTCATCGACTTCCGCGGCTGGCGCCTTGAGCACCTGTGATTCTCAAATGAATCGGTCACCCCTCAACTCTTCAGTGAATCGGTCACCCCAGGCGGCCTAAGTAGGCCCAGCGAAGCGGCTATTTAGCACCTGCCTTTATGCTG
>JAYVNB010000086.1:0-6229 GCA_043759365.1 Bacteriovoracaceae bacterium
TCGTTCGAGATTTTTCGTGGCGAGCACATCCTGCGGAAAATGGAACCGGGCGAAGCGGGAGACGCAGCGGCGATTGATCTCCTCGGGAAACGGCTTGAAAAGGTGGGAAGACCGGAGACCGGCTTCGACATGAGCGAGGGGAACTCCGAGCTTGCGCGCGTACCAAGCACCGACCAGCGTTGAAAGGGTGTCCCCATGGACGATCCAAGAATCACTCGGCTTGGGCTGGTTTCCGCTGAGCTCAGCGACTCTTCGGGTCAGCTGCGCAGCCGAAACCGTCGTGGCGCGGGCGAACCATTTCAAGGCTTCGCCGGAAGTCCTGAGGTCGGCCTGCGTGGAAATCAGCGAACCACTCCGAGAGCGAGGCAAGCGGAAATCATCCCACTGTTTCCAGTAGTTCACAGCACTTTGACCGGTGCTCAAGGCGAACCACGGCAACCCCCTCTCCTCGGCGAGACGGATGAGCGGGTAGAGTTTTATGAGTTCACCGGCAGTGCCGGAGCAGAACCAAAGCACCATTTCACCTTGTGGATCAAAGATTAGCACATTAGGGTTCTCTTGCCATGGAGATCAGATCCCTCTTTTTCAAAGCGCTCAGGTCTGCGTTGAAGCCACTCCCCGTCAAACGCCTGCGGAGCCTGCCCTTCGCAGCATCCGCTTACCGGGCCTTGTATCGAGCCGTGAAACCCAGTGGAATCGTAAGGCAGGAATGCCGCGGGACTTTCATGTGGTTCGACTCCCGTGATGAAGGGATCGCGAGGCAGATCCTCCTCAACGGAATCTACGAAGAGTTCGAAACCGAGACGCTGGAAGGTCTTCTGCAGCCGGGAATGCACCTCGTCGATATCGGGGCCAACTTCGGCTACTTCACGATGACCGGAGCAAAAAGGGTGGGAGAATCCGGAAAAGTCACTGCGTTCGAGCCCGAGCCGGCGAATTATGCGCTTCTTTGCAAGAACATCGAAGACAATGGGTTGACCCAAGTGAAACCGCATCCGGTCGCGCTGTCGGATCGCGAAGGAAAGCTTTCCCTCTTCAAGGATGCGGCAAACATGGGAAACCCATCGCTCGCAAAATCGAACGTACCTGAGTTGGCGGGCTCCCTGGAAGTGCCCAGCCGTCTACTGGACCAGGTTTTGGCCGATTCAGCTTCGTCGCATGTCGACGTCATCAAGATGGATGTGCAGGGGGCGGAAGCCGCAGTACTCCGAGGCGCGCGCCAAACTTTGGCCGCGAATCCTTCAATCCAGATTCTCATGGAGTTCTGGCCGAAAGGAATCCGGAACATGGGGGATGATCCGATGAAAATGCTGCGGGAGCTCTCCGCTCAAGGCTTTCGATTCTCCCTGTTTTCCGACCTGCGAAATGAGCTGCTGCCAGCCAGCGCCGAGGAACTGATGCACGCTTGCGATACCCGATTCGAGGGCCAAGACTTCGTGAACATCCTAGCGCGACGCTAGGATCCGACTCAAACGCCGATTTACACCTTGTTCCGTGAAGTCCGGCGCATTAGCTTCTAGTTCCCCATGGATATCGAGGAATACGCTCGCAATCGACACTTTTACGATGACAAGATCCCGGCGCTCCTTGCGCGAGAACTCGCCGAACGTTCCTGGGGACGCTACGCGGACCTGGGATGCGGTGATGGCAGTCTTCTCCTGGCGTTGAAGGAGAAAGGGCATTTTCGGGGGCGGGAAGTCCACGCACTTGATCTCTCGCGAACCCGGATCGACCGGGTGAGGGAACTCTGTCCCGAGTTCGACTTCAAGGTCGGCAGCGCACAGGAGCTGAAAGTGTTTTCAGATGCCAGCCTCGATTTCGTGGTTTCGACCCAGGTCATCGAGCATGTGCCCGATGACCAGAGGATGCTGACCGAGATCGCGCGCGTCCTCGCTCCCGGCGGAACCGCGTACCTCACCACTGTGCACAAGAAATGGTGGGGCTGGTACTTCTACCGCTGCAACGGCAAGTGGGTGCTCGACCCGACGCATTTGCGCGAGTACCGGAACGACACCGAACTCCTTCGAGATCCATCACCTGCAGGCCTCACCGTAGTCGAGAACCTCAAGACCCAGCTCTATTTTCCGTTGGCGGATTTCTTCCTACGCCGCATGGGAGCGGGCAGTCGCATTTATTCGAGCGCATGGCTTCGGGCGATCCGCAGGATTCAAATGCCGATCCCCGGGTATTTCAACTGGGAGCTCGTGCTTCGAAAGCCGGACGTCAAGGGTGCGAGGCCAACAGTCGGTTGACATAATCGCGAAATCCGCTTCGGCCCCGTCTTTCATCCTCGGGGTCGGGCTTGAATCCATACTTCGTGACGTCGAGGTTTGCCAGGTAAGCTACTGCGAAGAAGATGAGCGGCAGGCGGTAAGTGAGACCACCGAGCGAAGTGCCGACGACCAGCGGAAGACGCGAAATCACCAGCGCGTAAACCTCTTCGAATTTCGTTCCGTTGAGGAAGCGGACTTTTCCGACGCCCATACCCTCCGAGGTTCCGTTCAGGAGGGCTTCGAGTTTCAGGAGGTAGACCCGATTGCTGCGCGCTTCGGCGCTAAATCCGACCACGGGCGAAGCCATCCCAGTCACTGCTTTTTCGAACTCCAGATAGTTTCCTCCCCCTTCGACGACTTTCAAAAATTCGTCGGCCCGTTGAACCAGCTCGGGGGGGATGGTGAGACGATCCGGTGCCAGACTCTGGATGAGGATCGCGCGCACGAGAACCGTGTGGAACAAGTGGGCCAGTTCATGCCGTTTGGCGAAACCCACGGGTGCCGTATCGCGCGCATCGGCGCTTCGCCCGAATCCTGACAGAGCGATCTCGAACAATCCTTTGGGGAAAACCCCCAAGGTGTCGTGAGTCTGGGTGATCTGGACTCCGGCGCGGGTTGCAAATTCATTCAAGGCGTCAAAGAGGGTATTGAAATCTTTTCCGGTCATTTCGGACTCAGGGTGGAGTGCGAGTTGTGCTCGGGCGATGGCTGCGAGTTCCGTCACCCGCCGTTTTGACAAGGTGGGATCGATGATTTCAGAAAACCCTCGAAGGAGTTCCGCGCCCCGCTTGGCACTTTGGATCGTCCGAATGAACTCAGGGTCGAGGCTCCGAGCTCCTTGCTCGAGCGCTTGGGCAACGCAGCCCTCGATCGCTTCGCCCGCGGCGAGAGCGGGAGTAGCGAAACTAAGCGCTGGGAGGAAAGTGAGGATGAGGGCGAGCTTAAGGTGACGTTTCAACCTTAGTAGGATCGGAAGGCGCAGTCGGGGACTTGATATTCCTAATTGATTTTCATGGAGTGACCAATGGCTAGACAGTCGTTCAACCGCCGGGGCGTGTACTCGAACCCGAAGGCGTCTAGCGCGTGGCATTAGGCCTGCATGAAGGAGGGAATGCGCTCCTTCCTGATTCCGCTCCTAGCCCTCGCGATCACGGCTCCCGCCTTGTTTTTGCCGGGCAAGGGAATCTTCCATTCCCCGTTCCGGAATCCTGCCTCAGACGAGGGGATGCCGCAGATGGGTCGAGCCGAGCGGATCTATCGAGATGGCTGCCGACTGTTCCATATGGGGGTGGATCCCCAGAAACTTGCGCAGATGCAGGCACGGGATCGGACCCGCCTCCTTGAGGACCAGGAGTTCCGCGCGCAGCTGGAACGGGACCGGCAGCAGGAACAGCGCGACGATGCTGAAAGGCGGTCTCAAGCTGCCCGCGACAATGCTGAATTTCGCCGCCAGCAGCGGCAAAGCGAAGTGGAGAGTCGGGCCATCACCGATGCCGGAGTGCGAGATCACACCTTGGCTGTGAGAAGCAGGCAACTGAGCTTGAACCATGCCTCGGCTGAAGTCAGCCGTCTAGCGGCATCCCAATTGTCGCATCGAAGCGAAATTAGATCCTTGGATGCCGATGTCCGGGCCCATGAAGCGCGGATCACGATCCTTTCTCGAGCTTCGCGCGGACTTTTCGATTCATTGCCCACCGCCAAAAAACGCGAAGTCCTGGTTCGGGCTGGCCTCGGGGTCGCTGCCGACAACGTCAATCAAGCGTTCAGTCGCGCTTTTGATACCTGGGCCAACACCATGCTCAACATTCCCTTGGACATGTTCGGTCCAAACGGTCGGATGGCTCGCGGCTTCATACAGCCGACGCATACTGCGCAAGAGTCACCGAGCGTGCATCAGGCCGCGGAGTGGATCGCCGAGCAAGGGATGCGCGAAGCTTCTCCCTATGTCGGCTTGAAGGAAGCGGAGTTCCAGAAGATCGCCACCGCCCGAAAATCGTCGTCCATGGCAGCCGCACTCAACTCGACCCTCGCGCGGATTGATGCCAGGGATCAGCTCGTATCCCGCAACCTTTCGGGTTATGAGCGCCAGGCGACCCACATGCTCGCCAATCAAGATCGAATCCGCGCTTTTGGGTACGCATCGATGCGGGGGCGGGAACTCGCCGCCAAGTCCCGTTCTGAACTCGCCGGAATTCCGGCGCGGCTCGAGTCGGCTCACTCTGATCTCGCCAGTTCACGTGGAGACCTCCAGGACGCACAGTCTCAGCTCAGTCGCGAAAGATCGGTAGCCGCTTCGTTGCCGACCGATTCGGCTTCGAATGATCGCGCGGGGGCGTCCTCAGCCGACCATTGAGAATCGATCAGGCGCTCACGCGATCCCGGAAACCCGGCGATGAAAGTGGACCTTCCGAAGGTAGGGTCCGCTTCATCCAAAGGTCAAGACCCCCATCCAGAAGGGAAACGTTGGTGAAGCCAGCGCGAGACATCAGGGCCGCGGCAAGTTTGCCTCGCGGGTCCGAGTCCGATTGGCTGTAAACCACGACCTGCAGCGCCTCGTTCCCTAAAAATGTTCTCGCCCACAGCGGAATCTTTTCGAGCGGAACATTCACTGCCTTGGCGATATGGGCTTCGTGGAACTGCTCCACCGGCCCGACGTCGACGAACGTGATCCGTTCGCCTCGTACGAGTTTTTTCTGAATGAGCTCTGCATCGATTCGGCGAATCGTCATGCGAGAGTCTATTCACAATGAGTGCCGAAGCCCTGGAGCGTCGGACTGATCCCTTTCTACAGGGATTGCAGTCGTTTGCGGGGTCTCGGGCCGCCTCATCTCAATTGCTGTTTGCACGAACGGGGAGTCGGATGACCCAAATCCGATTTTGATGTATAGGAATTGCTCACATCGAGGCGACTCAGGAGATACCCCCATCATGACCAGGACCCAAGTCAAGCTTCCGGCAGAAACCATCCTAAGATACATCGAGAGGCGTAGGACGGATCTGGACGTTTGTCGGAGCGCTCTTCAAACCGGGGACTTTTCCAAGGTCGAGACCATTGGTCACCAGCTCAAGGGAAATGCCGCTACTTTCGGATTTCCCGATCTGGGTTTGGTGGGAGCGGATATCGAGAAGGCTGGTAAAGATCGCGATGCTGACCTGCTAGCGCAAAATACGATCCGCTTAGAAGGCTGGTTGGCTTCGCTGGGTAGTCAGCCGGCTCTCTGACTTTTTCAGGAGCTTTGAGATCGGCCCTTACTCGCTTGCTCCTGCCATCGTGTTTTCAAAGCCACCTTCGCGAGTGGGATGGAGGGTCTGTCCCGGAGCGCTGATGTCCGTCGTGAGCCCAATTCCGCGATCGTTTTTCCCGGCGAGCTGCGCTCCGAGTTGGCGTCGATAGAGAGTCTTACGATCGATGTCGAGGATTCGTGCCGCGTGTTCCTTGACTCCCGCTACTGAATCCAAGACATGCCGGATGTAACGCTGAGTGAACTCTTCCAGCGTTGGCAGCCTTCCTTCTCGAGTAGCGGACTCGAAGAGGTCTGAAGCGTTGCGAAAGCCGGAATTCGAGGGCGGGCTGGACCCCATGTGACCGTCCATGACGGCGTAGTCACTTGCAGCGGGGGAGGCTCCACCGCAGGGTGCTGGAGCCACGGTATCCCAATTGGGGACTAAGCTCAGGGACTGGCCGCTCCCCCCGGTCCGGTCGATGTCCGGAAGATCAGTCACATCGATCTTGAAGCTTTCACAAAGGACAACCGCACGCTCGATGACGTTCTCGAGTTCGCGGACGTTGCCGCGCCAGGGAAGTTCGATCAGCCTTTCCATGGCGGCTTTGGTGAAGCCTTGGACCGGAGAGTTGTTCTGCGCTCGGAAACGCTCTAAAAAATGCAGCGCCAAGGGGGGGACGTCTTCTTTGCGTTCACGAAGTGGTGGAATCGAAATCGGAATCACGCAAAGTC
>JAYVNB010000087.1:0-6229 GCA_043759365.1 Bacteriovoracaceae bacterium
TGCCATCCCAGGAACTTCAATCCGAAAGAAGTGGGCTCCGCGAAGATGCCATGCGACCTCCCGATCGTGGGAAGTCGCCGATATCTCGTCGCCAACCGCTTCAAGGTCGTCAACAATACGCGAACGTCTTCCACGAGAATTCCTCCTGCCTCTCCCAAAAGCAGGGAAAGGGAGGTATCCACGACATCCGATGAGGTCAGTCCGAAATGTATATAACGCGAGATCGGCCCGATCTGTTCCGCGACCGCAGTCGTGAATGCGATCACGTCGTGCCGCGTGACCCTTTCGTGGAGATCAACGCGTTTCGGGTCCACCCCTCCCGCAGCGATCAACTGACCCACCTTCGCATTCAGCTCTTTCCAGTCCTTCCTGGAAATCAGCTTTTCACGGGCCAGTTCCTCGCAAACGGCGAGCTCCACCCTCAACCAAATCAAGTAGCGGTTGCGATCGTCCCAGATGCGGGAAATCTCGGGGCGCGAGTAACGCTCGATCATTGGATTTGCCAGCCTTTCGAAAGTGGTTTTCGGGGATTCAAACGTTCCCCCGCTCGAACGCGAGTATACGCACTCAGATACGCCTTCGCCATTTCGATGTAGTGGTACCTTTGCATCGCCCACTCGCGAGCGCGCTCGAAATCAGCAATGTCAAAGCCCTGGCGCAGGCTATCGAGCCATTCCGGTTCGAAATCGGAGACCTGGCCGCCCTTCCGCCCAATACAGCGCCCCCCCCGGGCAGCGCCCAGAAGATTGATCGAGGCCCCGGCGGGAAAGCCCGCCTCACCCTGCAGGACTTCGGGCACACTGCCTATCCGAGGGCCAAGAACCGGAGTGCCTGAAATCATTGCTTCAACCATGACCAATCCAAATGGCTCCGGCCATCGCACTGGAAACACCAGGCCCTGAGCGCGACTCAACAATGTCGCCTTGCACGCGCCTGCGACCGGCCCGACCCAATCGATCGAAGGTGAGAACCAGGAGCGAAAACGAGGTCCCCACGGTCGATTTCCGCCCGCTACGCGCAACCGGACACCGGCCTTCCTGCACAACCTGATCGCTTCATCGACATTCTTCACGTTCCAACTCGTTTTAGAGAGAAAAACGAAGTCTTTCGTCTTCGTATCGGGGGCGAACAGGTACTCCGAAGGATCGATCCCGTTGAAAACAAAGCACTCCGCGCCGTGTCGGCTGGCATGGTCCTGGGTCAGGAACACGCTATTCAAAGGAAACTCCTCGCCCGGCTTTCCGTTGCCATGAACCGTGAGAACCCAAGGACAAGGGAGGCGATCGACCTCTTCTGACTCGGGAGGGGCATGAAAATGCACGATGTCCGTTCCCGGAGGAAGGACTGAAATCAGATCGCGCACTCGCCTGGCCCCGGCCCTGAACGGGAGCAAACGGATGGGGGTCGGAAGCCGGCTACCCTCCCTGGCTCCGATCCAAACCTCATGACCCAGTTCGACAAGTCCTTTGGCCAGCCAAAGGACCACACGTTCCACGCCTCCGTAATCGAGCGGAGGAAGCATGACCGGATGAAAAAGTACGATCCTCATCCGACGCGCCTCAGGCCAAGGGCCCGGCAACGCCGCACCGATGCGCGATCCAGGCCGCCGACTCCAACGCGGCGACGGTTCCTCCGAAGTTCCCTAATTGAGGGAAAGACTCATCTGTCGCTACGAACAAGCCCTCTACGCCTGAGCGCGATCCCACTCCCCGGCGAAAGCCCATGCGCAGGTTGGCAGGGATCATCCTTACCGAATCAAAATCATAGACCTGCGAAAACTCTTGAACGGAATCGCTCCTGAAATCCGGAAAAATCCTGACCACATGGAACTCCAGGAAAGGCATGATTTCGATCAACTGCCGGAACATTCGCGAAGCTACGAGCTTCTGGTATTCCGGCGCCAGGGATTCCTCACGAAAGGGCAGGAGAGTCCGGAGGAAAATCAGGCGATGGTGCGGCTCCGCAATGCCGTAGTCTGCTGGTTGGGCAATTTCAATGTCCAACGCCGGCGCCCCCTCCTCCCGCCAGACGACGCGCGAAAGCACACCCGGGGGGATCGCTTCAGCCTGAACGGTCAGAGCCAACGTGAACCTCCAGCTATCGGGCGTCGGGGGCTCGCTCAACCGATGCATCCATTTCCGGCCGCTGAACGCGACGAAGTCGCGGATATGATCGAGACTGCAGCCGATGACTGCACCTCCTGCTCCGATCACACTGTTCCTTTGAGTGACTTGAATCCCCACCAGCGCCCCGTCTTCGACGAATATTCTTCGGCAGTCGGTTTTTTCAGGCACATGCGCGCCCATCCGCCTCGCCAAGTTCAAGAGGAACTCGCGATAAGCAGTGAGTCCCCCGCGATAAGCGGCCCCGGTCCTTCCGAGGGATAAAAAGGGAAGGATCATCGTCTCTTCCCGACTTTCCGAGGATTCCGGAGCGAGAGATCTGATCAGGCCCGAAAACAACGTGCTCAAACCTTCCAATCCGGGGTCCACCCGGCCAGAAAGCCATCCCTTCAAAGAATCCGGCGCACCTGCGGCTGCCGACTTCATGACCTGTTGCAACTCGGTGGGCTCTCCGCCGCCTTCTTTGAGCTTCCGCTTGTCGGGAGCCAAAGTGAGTCGACCCGGAAGCCCTTTCCAGAAAGAAATTACTTTTGGAAAAACCCTCTCCAAGGCTTCCATAGCCGTTGTTACGTCGACACGCGAGTCACCCAATTCGCGAATCAACTCCTTTTCGAAATCGGACCCCGATCGGCGCAGAGAAAAGCGGATATCGGGGGTCACAAACTGCGGCAGGCAGTCGTTCGAACTCAAATACTCGAGCTCACTGGAGGCCATTCCCAGTTGCCGAAGGCATTCTCCCAACAACCCCGTTTCGGGTCCCGATGCATTCAGCCCCAGCAGGAAGTTCACTTCCGGGTCCAATACTTGGCCATTCTTCCCGACCAACGGCTTCGCGCGAGGGATGAAATCCAAAACCAGGACCGATAAGCCTAGGCGCGCGACCAAAGCGGCGCTCAGCAACGCCGAGGGATGATCCCCCAGGACGATCCAGTCGTAACGGTCGCGAAGCTTCAAGGTCGCACTCATGCCTTCTTCTTCGACCGCTGAAGTACCTTCGGTGTCACGCAAGTTCCCACCGCGCGGCAAACCACGACCGGGGGATCCAGCACTTCGGCGGACGAAACTGCCAACCCACCGCGCGAGACTGGCAGCGGCTGAATCACCTTTCGCGCTTCGAATTCCATTTTCCTGGAGGAATTGCCGATCGAGACAATTTTCCCGGTGACCTCGATATAGTCACCCGAAAACACCGGAGCCAAAAACTCGATACTTTCATAAGCGCGGAACAAACCCTCATCCCCATCTAAGCGGATGAGCAATTCAGTTGCGACATCTCCGAACAAGCCTAACATGCGAGCACCGTCGACCAACCCACCCGCATAGTGCCCATCATGGGCGCTCATTCTCAACCGAAGTGAAACCTCAGGAGTTCCTGGCTTTTCCATCCTGAAATCCTACCATGGGGGGCAACGCCGAACAAACCCAAGGCCGTTGCCGGCATTTCGAATCCAAGCCGGACTCCGGAGTCGCCTCGACTCCCTAAAACAAAACGTCCCGTTTGAGTGGCACTCCTCAGTCATGTCAAGTCGGCGACTCAAGTTCTCGAGTCTTAGCAAGGATATCCAGAAGTCGATCCCCGATGCGCTTCGAAGCGCCTAATCTCCCCCTCGCCTGCAGAATCCAACTTTCACGGAATCCCGGAGCCGCCGTCGTCGCAAAGCGCCACCAGTGAGCGAGCTCGTCCGAAGTATGAATAATCCGAAGCTGACTGCTGGCAACAAGCTGCCCGACCTCGGGAAACCTCCCACTTCCAGCGGGGCCTATCGCAACAGGAATTCCACGGATTGCCGGTTCGATCGTGCTGTGTACCCCCTCCCCAAACCCCCCTCCCACATAGGCCCAATCTGCGCAGGAATAGAGTTCGGACAAAAACCCCATTTCATCTACGAGAATGACTCGAGGTCGCCCGCGCTCGGAAAGTGAATCAGCCTCAGGATACTCCTTCACCCACTTCTTCGAACGGATCCAGGTCGCCACCCCCGCATCCCGGAGCTTCGACTCGATAGACAAAAGGGAAGCCTCGTCGATCTTATGAGGCACAACCCAAATAGTTCCTTCAGGACGCGTCTGCAGCCATTCCCGCCAGATCACGAAATCCTGCTCCCAAGCACTCCCTAAGATGCACCAAGGACGAGGAAATCCTTCCGCCCGCGCAATGAGTTCCCGAGCTCGCGAGCTTCCACGGGTAGCTCGCTGAAAAACCCGGTCCCATCGGGAATCACCGACCACTTCAACCTTGCTCTCCGGGAAAAGCTTCCGAAGAGCATTTGAATCCTCGGTAACACTAGGAAGTAGGACCAATTCTGGCAACCGGACACCCAGAAAAGTGCAAACTCGAGCTGCCCAGCGCAACGAGCTACGCGCCTGTGCACCGGTAATCACCAAAGGGGTATTTGTCCGAGAAAGACTTGCCCAAAGATCGGGCCAGGCCTCGTATTTCGAGGTCACGAATACCCGAGGGCGAATTGCGGCAAAAGCGCGCTCCCAATCACCCTCCCAGGGCGAAATTCCCGCATAAATGACCTCCAGCCCCCGCGCCCGAGCCTCGCCCGCCAACCGATTCAATAAAGGAGCCGCGGACTCACTAAACGCCGATAAAACTACTGCAGCATCGCTTTGACGCAGGAAGTCCACCAAGGGAACCAAAGACTCCAGCTCACCGACACTCGCTGCGTGAAACCAAATCACGGGCATTTCAGCCGAGAAGGCCACCGGCCTCTTCATACCCCTATCCCTACCCATCGGCTGTCCCGGTCCCGGAAGTTGAGACAGACTCGCGAGCCAATCACGACTGATCCACCTAGGAAGCAGCCACCTCCGAATGACTGCCGTCTGGAAAAACCGATAAGCGAGGAGTCGCACTCCCGGCTTCATCGCTTCTTGCCCACGCGTGCAAGATTCTTTTGAACTTGTGAGACCACCGATTCTGAACTGAGTACTTTCAGGCATGCGAATCGATTGTTGAACCTGAAGCATCCCCTGCCATCCTTGCTACAAGGGCTGCACCACAAAGGCGATTCCAACGCCAAGCTCCCGCTGCGCCAAGGTCCAAACCCGGTATCGGCCCGAGTTGGGCCGAAAATCATCCAAGCTCGTGTCCCTACAGCTTCAGCCAAATGGGCTATTCCCGTATCGTTTCCGAAATAGCCCAGTGAGTTTGAAAGCACAGATGCAACCTCAGGAAGATTCCACAATCCAACGCCAGACTTCACCTGAAGATCCGTTTTGCTCAATTGTTCCACCAATTCCAAGGAACCCGAATCTTCTGCGGAACCCAGCACCACAACGGGAAGACCCAAGCCAATCAGGGACTCCAAGAACTTGGAAACAGGCCAGCGCTTGCCCTCCCAAATCGAACTCGGCATGACACAGAGGTAACCGACGGGAAAAACCTTTGAAGGGTCGTTGAAAACCGGATTCGAAACCCCATCCACCAAAAATCTGAGGTTAGGTCGCTCCGCGCCAGTACCCCCCACCAATCGGGCGGCAAGACCCGTTGAAAGCGGAGGTCTCCACGCCCTTGGCCACGCCCGTTTAAAAACAAAATATCCTGCACGACGAACCCGAGGTTTTCGAATCACTCGCCAACAAGGTGAGCGAAGAGAATCGAATTTGGAAAGTCGCCAAATCAAGAACTGAAAACGCAACCCTCGCGACCTCAAACTACCGTGGAGATCGAAAACATCGTCATATCCTGAGGCCCAAAGAAGCTCCGCGAGCTTTGCCCAGCCTTTGCGTCCAGAACGACGGTCAAACGACCAGATGCGGCGGATTCGCGGATGGCCTTTCAGTAGGATTTCATAGGGTGAAGAAACAACCCAGTCGACCTTTTCGCCAGGCGGCAGCGCTTCTAGTGCTGAAGTCGCCAATACCACGTCCCCTAGGCTGGATAGACGGATAAAAAGCTTTTGGGAACGAGGTTCGTTCAAAACAGCCTCAAGCATGAATGAATAAAGGTTGAGTTGGTGAGATCACTTGGGGTTAAATTACCCAATTTGAACCTGGGAAATCCGGGGTTTTTTAAATTCCAAGGGTCGAAAAAAAACCCGCTCCGTCAAAGACGGAGCGGGTTTCGAATTAAATGGGGGCATCGTGCTACGCTTGCG
>JAYVNB010000088.1:0-18137 GCA_043759365.1 Bacteriovoracaceae bacterium
CTCCGGCGTGCAAGCGAAGGTAATCCTTCCATCCGAATTAGTCGCCTCGGAGCCGAGGACCTTCCAGCTTTCGCCGGTCTTCTTTTCCAGTTCGACGGTGACCCCCTGTGCGGGAAGTCCTAGGCTTGTATCCAGGATGTGGGTGCTGATCATGGCTGGGCCGAGATTAGTATTTTGCGTCGCCAATTGCAAAGGTCGCGGCAGAAGCGGCGCGTTCAGCTCTTCTTCAGCTCCTGGATGATTTCATGGATTTTCGTGGGAGATAGTTCGTGGTTCTCGAGCTCCAGACGCATCCACAGTTTTTTTACGGATTCTTCGGACAGCTTCTTAGCGGCTTCCTGGTCCTGATCGTTCTTGTACTTCACCTGGATGCTGGAGTCGCTGGGCAGCCTCATGTTGGTCTGGGCGATATTGGTGGCCAGTGAGACCGTATTGGCCAAGTCCCGAAGTGGGCCCTCGCGACTCGGATCCAGGACGTAGGGGTCATGGTGATACATCACTGCGCGCGCGATCGGACGGAACATCGGGTAGATGCCACACGCCAGGTACCCGAAAAGCGAGTGGGAGACCCCATAGCGTTTCTCCTCGGCATAGACCTTGAGGGAGCGAGTGATTTTCTCGCGCTCGAGCTGGGAGACAAAACCAACGTAATCCGGGCTCAGGACTGCCATGGCCGCCTTGCCTACGTCGTGAAGGAGCGCCGTTGCCAGGGCAAACTCCGCTAGCTCGAGGGTCTTCATCTGCTTGGAAAGCGCCAAAAACACCTGCGCCGTGGACTTGCCATGTTGAAACACACGAGTGATGTAGTCGACGACCGTTTTTTTCTGATCCCCGAGTTTGGCTTCGGCGTAAATGCGTAAGGAGTCGAACACCAATCCGGCGGCGAAGACCTGGTGGGCATATCGATTGCCTTCGCCCAAGCTTGCCGCGCACTCGAGTGCGAAAGGGATCATGGTTCTGGGCTCGATGTCCGGTCGAGAGGTCTGGGCGTTCCAAGGGAATGGCTTTTTATGAATCGTTTCGTAGAGCGCGATGCAGAGCACGAGATCCCGTGCGCTGTCGAGGCCGTAGCGGGGAATCGTCTGCTCCAAGGAGCGCGAATCGACTTCTTCAAGCACCCGGTTCAAGCGGATGAATTTGATGAATGCTGCGCTGTTTCCAGAACACGCGTCAAAAGCTTCGGAAATCTTGGACAGTCGTACATCGTGATTCTCAAAGAGCTGAAGGGTAGTGAGTACAGCAGGCGGGAAATTCAGATTAGGCGCCAGTTTTTCGAGGAACTCCACAAATAGGCGCGGGGCGACCGGAGCGTTCTGGATCTCGGCTAGACCCATCACGATTTCCTCAACCCTTCGTTTTTTCTCCATAACCTTCAATTTAACAGTCTGCTTCGGAATGACAAGTCATCGGATCGGGAATATCCTGGAAGCAGGACCATGAAGCTTCAACTCGACAAGAAAAACCTGGCCTGCATGGTACTCACGCCGAGCGAGGCCGTCACTGCCACCGATGCCCATGTCCTGCGGGTGGGTTTTCGCAAGCTGCTCGGCACTGCGAGGACCACCTTCATCATCGACATCACCCGCGCCGTCGTCGATGCGGACGCGGAGCATTTGGTGCTCGAGACTCAGATCGATGCCTTGGCTAACAAGATCCGGCTCGTGATCGTGGGAACGAACCCTCGGGTTTGCCAAGCCATGAGTATGAAAGGAGCTCAGGCGATCATGAGCTCGGTGATTCAGCTCGATCGCGTCCTGGTGCCTCAGCTGCAGTCGCTCTACAAGCGACTCGCGATCCGCCGGAAAGCCGCGATCGCACGCTTGGAAAGCCCGGATCCGGCGGATCAACCCGGGTTCGTGATGGCCGAGAACTCCCGACTTTTGGCCGAAGTGGACAATCTCGAAGAGGAGGTTGAAGCGTTGTTGAAGGTGCATGTAGTTCCCGAGCCGTTGCCGGCCCAAAAAGCGGAAATGGCAGAACTCGAAAAGCGCTTAGGTGCCAGCTTGATTGCTCGGAAGATCAATCTCCAGGAATCCGAACCTTTCATCCCTACCGGATCACTCGAGGCGTCGGCGGTCCCGACTCCCGTGACCTCATTTTCTTGGATCGAAGGTAAAAACGATGTCAAGGAATTGGCACAGGGGGAATTGAAGGTCGAACTTCAGGCGATCGAGACCGAGGTCGTGGAACTCGAAAAGAAAGTTCGTCGACTGGTCATCCTCAAAGCCGAGAACGAGGAGTGCAAGCAGCGCCTGGCCAAGCTCCGTCGAGTTCTGTACGCCCTGCTTCACTACGCCATGCATTCGAGCGAGCCCCTCACTGTCGAGAAGAAGCTTCGCATCCTCTCGACCGATCTCGAGGATCTCGCCAGCATGGTTCCGGGCACTTCGGGATTGAAACCAGCTTCTGAGTGAAAGGACCCCCCGGATGAAACACTTGGATCGTTTTCATCATTTTGCTCATCGTACTGCTGACAGCGCCGGTTCACCCTGGGGATTTCTATCAGCTGTCATGATAGTTTTGGTCTGGTTGTTGTCGGGACCCATGTTCCATTACTCCGACACTTGGCAGCTCGTCATCAACACCGGAACCACGGTCGTGACGTTTCTGATGGTTTTCCTGATCCAAAACGCCCAAAATCGGGATTCAAAAGCGGTTCACATCAAACTGGACGAGTTGATCCTCGCCCTCAAGGACGCGCGAAACAGCATGATGAACCTCGAAGAAATGAACGACGATGAGCTCGAAAAACTCCACAAGGAGTTCATGGAGATGAGCAAAAAAGTGGGCAGCCAGATCCATGGACGAAACCAAAGGGCTTGAGGCCCTCAGGATCCTTGAGGGTGCTGCCTTTCGTGGAAGTGTGGTTGAAGTTATGGGGAGCCGGGATTACAACTGGACCCCATGTCGAAACTGTTTGAATGCGTGTCGGTGGGTGAACTGAATCTTCCGAACCGGATCATCATGGCTCCCTTGACTCGGGCGCGAGCGGGCGTCAGTCGAGTACCAAACGAGCTGATGCGCGATTATTACGTCCAGCGGGCGAGTGCGGGCATGATCCTGACGGAAGCGACTTCCGTCACTCCGATGGGCGTCGGTTACGTAGACACGCCGGGAATTTGGTCGGATGAGCAGGTTTTAGGCTGGAGAAAAGTGACGACAGGTGTTCATGAGGCGGGAGGCAGGATCCTCCTCCAGCTTTGGCATGTCGGACGGATTTCTGACCCCTTGTTTCTGGGTGGGGCGCTGCCGGTTGCCCCGAGCGCGATCGCTGCAGTGGGAAACGTCAGCCTGCTTCGACCGGAACGCCCTTACCCAGTGCCGCGCGGGCTCGATCGAAATGAAATTCCTGGAGTGATCGAGGCCTATCGGCTCGGCGCTGAAAACGCCGAAAAGGCGGGATTCGACGGAGTCGAGATCCACGGCGCCAATGGGTACCTGCTGGATCAGTTTCTCCAGAGCGGGAGCAACCTTCGGGAAGACGACTACGGGGGATCCGTTGAAAACCGCGCACGACTCCTTCTCGAGGTCTCGGATGCGGCGATCGGGATCTGGGGAGAGGGTCGGGTGGGAGTCCATCTGGCGCCCCGTCGGGACGCCCACTCCATGGGCGATGCCACTCCCGCAAAGACCTTCGGATATGTCGCCCGCGAGCTCGGGCGTCGAAAGATCGCGTTCATTTGTGCTCGCGAATCCTTGGGAGTGGATCGTCTCGGACCTACTTTGAAAGAAGCTTTCGGTGGACACTACATCGCCAACGAGGGTTTCGATCTGGCTTCGGCCGGGAACATCCTTGAGTCGGGCGAAGCTGATTCGGTCGCATTCGGTAGGTTGTTCATCGCGAATCCCGATTTGCCGGAACGCCTGCGCCGAAATGCGCCTCTGAATCGCTTGGATCCGGCGACCCTCTACTCTTCGACCTCGAAGGGCTACGTCGACTACCCGGCACTGGCGTGAGCGGGCTGCTTTTAGCGAGGATCTCTGGACTTTCCTTTCAAGTGGAAATTCCCTAAAATCAAGTGATCCCATGAAAATGATCGCTTTGGCGGTATTCGTCCTGATCTGGCTTGTGATTGCCAGTATTCCTCGTGGTCCGGACAAGAAGGACGAGGGTTCCTGGTACGCCGATCGAGTGGCTCCGAAGCCGCTCAGCGCCTCCGTTCCGGCCACCGCTCCGCAAGGAGTGAAACAAGCGATTCCTAAGCCTGGGGCGTTCGGATCACCGTGGGTCTGCAAGCGCTTCGGTGAGCCCCCGCGGTCACTGGTCCTGGAACGCAAAGCCCATGGTTACGAACTGGTGTACAAAACTCCGGACGGAAGCGAAGCGATCGCCTGGTCCCAGTCCTCCGTCAAACCTTGCGAACGCGTGCTCGCTCGCGTCACTCGGAAGCTGCAAGCAGCCGGCTATTCCTGTAGTGCTCAAGCCGGGAGCGGCTGAAGCAAAAAAAGGGGACCTTCATGAACAGAAGGTCCCCCTCGGCAAAGACATCCGACTCCCGAGAGGAGTCCGATCGATTAGTGAGTCACGGCCGAAACTGTCGTCTGAACCGCTTTGACGTAATCGGCATAGTTGTTCTGGAAGTCGTTCGTGGTCATCGAGTAAGCGACATCCGGAGTGACCCCCAAGTTTTCGATCGGGCTGAGATCCACGCGCTCCGCGATGGATTCCGTGCAGCGGAACGAATTGATCCCGAGATTGTTCGGAACCGTGATGTCGTTCACGTAGCCGCCGGCACCCGAAGTCCGCGCTCCGAATACGGTGACCCGATGGTTGTCCTGGAGAATCGTCGGGAAGAAGTCGCCGCCTGAGAAATCCAAGGCGTTGATCAACACGACGATCGGCTTGGTGTAGTGGGTATCGGCCGCGTTGATGTGCTCGACGCCGTCGATCCAGTAGGGATGGGTGAGTTTGCGACCCACATTCCATTCCGAGACGATGAAAGCCGAGTAGCTCAACCTGAATTTCGCGAACTCGTAGGAGACCGGATAGCCGTCGGTATCCGTCGTCGCGATCAGGCGTTGCGCGTCCTCATCCGTGCGAACCGAGGCAAGGCGCGCCATCTCAGCTTGGGCAGCTGCCACGTCAGCCTGGTTGATGGCCATGCGATGCAACGGGGTCTGGAGCGGCTGGGTCGTCAACATCGACGCCAGGGCATACAAATAGAGGACAGAACCGCCCGGGTTGTTGACTTGATCGATGATCATTGAGTCGGTGGTCGACTCGAAGAGTTCGATGGTCTTCGCAAAGTCGGCGATCGCTTTGCCAAACTCGCTTGGGACGTAGGAAGGCAGGCGAAGGTAGCCGATCAGCTTGTTGTCGGAGTTCTTGTAGATGTAGGCGTAGAATTCGTCCGTGTCAGCCGACTGCCAGATTTTGGTCCCCAGGGTGGGAGTGAAGGTCTTTCGGCTTCCGAGGCCATAGGGGCTAGCGACTGGAGCATCGATTTGAACATCCATGCGGTGGGCGAAGAGGTTGGAACGGGAAGAGCCTCGCAGATCTTTTGGCTGGCCTCGAGAAAGGTCACCTCGAGGAAAGATGGTCTCGGGCGAGTAGTCCCAGATCAGCTGGATGTTCTGGACCGCAGTCGTTCCCGCGGCCTGGATGCCGAGAGTGATCGGACCCTGGGGAATTTTAAGTCCTTTGGTACCGCGACGGCTGGTCAAAGCAAGTTCAGCGATCGCCTTGTCGGTCGATGGCACGTTGGCAGGAGTCTCCGCTTGTACGGAAGCGACTGCATCGGTCGTCGTTTGGCTGCCGAAGGTCACGACCTCATCGCCGATGTGGAACGGAAACGCCGTCTCCGTCAGTTTGGAGCGATCGATGTAGACGATGAAAAAGCGGGAATCCGTTCCTTTGATCAACAGGGGCAACGTGGCCGCTTCGGTCGAAACGAAGGAGATGCTCGTGTGGTAATCCTTCATCGCATAAATGAAGTTCTTCAGGATCTCATGAGCCTGAGTCAGATTGAGGGTTGGATTGGCGCTCACCGCGGCCACGGCTTTTCCGAACTCCACGTCGAGATCGTAACCCGCGTAGGCTTTTTTCCAATCGGCGGGGGCGTACTCGGTCCGGTAAACCGCCTTCATTGTCGAAAGGCTACCCATCAAATCGTCAGCCAAGGCGCTGCTGACGTGCGTTACGGGAACTGACGGAGGGGCTGCTGGAGGAATTGGATCAGCCCCAGCATTCTGGGATGTGCCGAGGAAAGTGAGAGTGGACCAGAGGATGACTGAGAACACCGATCCTGACTGGCTGAAAATAGGGGATTTCAAGAGGACCTCCGGAGTACGGACTGCGTTTGATGAACTCTCCGCAGCTATCAAGCTGGTCCAGAGTTGGCAACAGTCGGGCTGGAATGTGCGTATCTCCAATCGGGATGCGAACGCGGTTTTCACTCCGTAGTGAATTGAATACCTTGGGCCAGCGTTAGCTCCCTTCCGTAATTGATCGTGTTCGTCTGTCGGCGCATATACGCTTTCCAGGCATCCGATCCCGACTCCCTGCCTCCGCCAGTCTCTTTTTCGCCGCCGAAGGCTCCGCCGATTTCGGCTCCCGAGGTCCCGATGTTCACGTTCGCGATTCCGCAGTCCGAGCCCGCACTCGACAGGAAAATTTCCGCCTCCCGCAGGTTCGGAGTCAGGATCGAGGACGAAAGTCCCTGCGGAACATCGTTTTGGAGTGCGATGGCGTTTTCGACTCCTCCTCGATAGGAGATCAGATAGAGGATCGGTGCAAAAGTCTCCTCTTGAACGATCGCAAAACCGTTCTCAGCTTCGACCAGAGCAGGTTGAACGTAGCACCCCGATTCGAAGCCTGGGCCTTCCAAAGATTTACCGCCCCAGATGACCCGGGCTCCCTGAGTTTCGGCCTGCTTCAATGCCTTTTGCATGGCCGCCACGGCAGCGCGGTCGATCAAGGGACCCATGTGGTTGCGATCGTCCAAAGGATTGCCGATGCGGATAGTCTGGTAAGCCTTCATGAGGGACGATTTCACCTGCGGGTAGATGGATTCATGGATGATGACTCTGCGGGTGGTCGTGCAACGCTGACCTGCTGTGCCCACGGCCCCGAACACGAGCGTTGGGATTGCGAGCGCGAGATCGGCGTTCTCGGTCACGATCACGGCGTTGTTTCCCCCCAGTTCCAGGATCGACTTTCCGAGTCGGGAACCGACGACTTCAGCCACCCGCTTGCCCATGCGCACGGAACCCGTGGCCGAGATCAGGGGAATTCGACGGTCGGAGATCATCGGCTCGCCGAGGGTGGCGACGTCCCCGATGATCAGGCTCATCACGCCCTCAGGCAGCTGCTCATCCGCGAATACCTCCTGCATCAACTGAAAACAGGCGATTGCCGAAAGAGGGGTCTTCTCGGAAGGTTTCCAGACCGTGACGTCACCGCAGACAGCGGCAATCATCGCGTTCCACGCCCAGACCGCGACCGGGAAGTTGAAGGCCGAAATCACCCCGACAATACCGACCGGATGCCATTGTTCGTACATCCGGTGGAGCGGGCGCTCGGAGTGCATCGTGAGGCCGTAAAGCTGGCGGGAGAGGCCGGTCGCGAACTCGCAGATGTCGATGATCTCTTGGACCTCCCCTTTGCCTTCTTGCAGGGACTTGCCCATTTCATAGGAGACCAGCTCGCCCAGGGCATCCTTGTTCTGGCGGAACTTCTCCCCGATCTTCCGGACGACGGTACCCCGGCGAGGTGCGGGTACCGTCCGCCAGAAAAGGAACGCGGACTGCGCGGCTTTCAAGACTCTCTCGTAGTCTTCGCGAGTGGCCATTCCCACGGTCGCGATCGACTGACCATCCACCGGTGACGCAGCGGCGAAACCAGGCGAAGTCTTGCCGTCGCCTGTTGCTCCCGACCATTGGAGACCGGTGCAAACGGGAAGGTTGTTTGACGAAATTCCGAGCGTCTTCAAGAAAGGGCGATTCATGATGGAGTCACCATTCTTCTCTGGGCTGCAAAAGTCAATGGCAGGCGGGCTGTTTACAGCGCACGCGCCATGAGGCATGCTCCTGGCTCGGCTCCCTATGCCGGGAGCTTAAACACGAAAGAGACTTCATCCATGGGCGACAAATCTCCAAAGGCCAACCAGAAGGCCTCTTCACAGAAGCAAACGAAGAACAACAGCGCCGACACGAAGAAAAAAGAGGCGATGAGCGCCAAGCAGTCCGCCGGCAAAAAGAAGTAATCGGTCCCTCGGATGAGTTCACCGGGGTTCGTCCCGGTCAACTCTCCGGGTCCGGAAACTCCGGCCGTAAAGCATTCCCTCAACTTTGAGTACCCTCCACGGCTACCTCGCATTTCCGAAATTTCTGGATGATCTCGTCAGCGAACTCAAGTTCGCAGGCATCAAGCCCAAGAAAATGGAAGTTCACGGAAACTTGGTCCTGGTGGACGGCTACAAGCGCAAGCCGGTCTGGGCGAGGAACATCTGGGGCTCGGTCGAAAGGATTCAGTTCGACTCCGTTTCCGACGCTGTCCGAAAGCTCAAGGCCTTGGGTTTGCGTTGGTCTTTGTGTCCGCATCTCCATCACCGTCGCGCAGACCTGATCGTGCAGGGGCTTCACTTACCCAAGTTTCCTCCCCTGCGGTTTCCGACCGACGCCCTGCCTGAAAAGGATCTCGGCTCATTCCTGTTGACCTCGGAAACCGAACTTCTTGCTTCCACCCATTGTTCCCAAACGGTTCCCCAAGGCGAAATGACTTTTCTGGAAGACAAGGAGAGTCTCCCGACGCGGGCCTATCTGAAGCTCTGGGAAGTGTTCACGAGACTTGGTGTCCGGCCTCGCGCGGGAGACCGCTGCATCGATCTCGGAAGTTGCCCGGGCGGGTGGACCGGGGTGATCGCCAAACTGGGTGCCCGAGTCGTGAGTGTGGATCGAAGCGAGATTGCTCCCGAGGTACTTGCGCTTCCGGGTGTGGAGTTCATCCAGGGAAACGCATTCAGCTTGGATCCATTGCGTTTCGAGAAGCTGGATTGGATTTTTTCAGACGTGATCAGCGAGCCGCAGAAGTTACTTGAGCTCGTGCAGCGCTGGTTGCTGGTTCACCCAAACGCTAGTTACATCTGCAGCGTGAAGTTCAAGGGTCAGACTGACTTCAGGATCATGAATGCCTTCACGCGGATTCGCGGATCATCTTTGATTCATTTGAACCACAACAAGCATGAAGTGACTTGGGTTCGGCTCGGGCCTGACCTCGCCATCCGGGATTGAGTGGGGCAATCGCGATATTGTGCATTCAATCGCTGATTTTCAGTAGATCCCCAGCAGCAGACGGACGCGATCCAGATAGAAGGCCCAAAATACTGGAAGGGAGTCGGCTTCAGTCACTCCTTTCGTGCACCACTGATCCATGATTTTTCTGGTTTCCTTGGCGATTCCGGCAGTCGGGTCGAGCGACAGGATCTGCTTGTACTTCAATCCGGACTCCAGCAGCTTTCCGGAGGAGTTCGCCCGGAGTTCTTCGTCGCTGAAGGGGAGGGGCAGCCGCGTTAGATTCGCCGTCCCGGTGTCGCCCTGAGAGCCTCTCAATCGAGTCAGTGCCTCCAGGGAGAAAATCAGCGCTTGAGTGGTCTTCAGCTCAGTCGCGAGCTGTGCTGTTTCCGGGAGGCGTTCACGGTGCTCCCTGCGGTAGTGAAAAAACCGACTCACATTTTCAAAGAGCATTCCAAAGACCGCGTCCTGACTTTGACCCAGAACTCCGGACTTTTTCCAGAGCACTCCGAGCTCATCGAACCGCGCGCTAGCCGAATCCCAGTCCTTTGAAAGGGCTAGGTCCTGAGCCTCTTGAACCACGCGGTCCCGCTCCTGGGCACGGGCCTCGATTTCACGAGTCGCAGCGGAGCGACATTCCAAGAGAAGGTCGCGGTTTTGCTGCAGCGTTCGTTGGAACTGATTCTGCGCAGACGTGGTCTTGTCCTCAGTCTCAGGGGTAGGAGGCGATTGCCGAAGCCCATTGAACTGCGCTTGATGCTTCTCAAGTGCCGCTAGTTCGTTTTCGAGAGTGGAGATTGCCTTTTGTGCTTGAAAAAGTACTGATCCATTACCTGTCCGTGTTTTCTCCAGTGACTCCTGGGTTCGCGACAGGATGGCCGTGGCTTGGAGTAATCCATTTTCGGTTTCGGCGGCCAATTCAGCGTTGAGCAGTCTCTGATAGGTCTCGAATTCCCGCTGAAGTTCAGCCGTCATCGAGGCAGGGAGGGGAGCGCGCTTCCACTTCTCTTCCAACCCTTTGGCCACGCGCGCCCGCGAGATCAAGGTCGACTTACCTTCGCAAGCGACTTTCATCTCATTCAAAAGGTCGCGTTTGACCTGAACGGCGGAGTTCTCGATCCTTTGGATCTGTCCTTGCTGAAGGTTCAGCTGCCTGAAGTAACTTTCAAAAAGCTGGGTGAATACCGCCTCAAGTTCGCGCTTCGGTCCCGAAGTCCCTTGCGTTCCGATCTCCAACCACATGAAGCGGAGCTGCTTGACTTGGGCTGGCACGTCGCCCTCGAAAGCGGACGCCTTGAAAGTCAGTGGGGCGCGCTTTTCAGTCAAAGACTCGACGTTAAAGTCGATTGGCCTCGAAGTATGTTCAGAAAGCACGACTTTCACGCTCTCCAGCACAAGTCCCCGCATCCGGTCGCATACTTTCCAGCCTCGATCGCTCACCGATTTAAACTGTTGCCAGATCTTATGATCCTTGCCGCGCTCGAGGCTCCCCAGGGCCCTCATCTCTTGCGCGTATTCGTGAAGTTGCGCTGTCAGTCCGATTGAGTTCTTGAGCGCGACGACGGGATCTTGTTCGGTCTCCAATCCGTTGATGAGCGCCTCGAGCCTCGTCTGAATGCGAATCGCCAAGTCCGTGCGCGCCCAAGCGTCCCATTTGGCCTCGTCGACGACCTCGATGCGTTTGGTGGAGAGCGTCTTCAGGAGGGATTCGACTTCGTCCAACTGAGCGGGAAACTCTCTCCGCCAGTTCCGAAGCGACGCGGCTTCGCTCTGAAGCTCGCGAAGCACTGGACCCGCCTGCCGATGGGCCAGATTGTTTTGCACGCTTTGAACTTTTTCACGAAGCTTCGTCAAGGCGGTCATCCGGACTTGGCGATCCGTTTCATTCTTTTTTACCCGAATCTCATTCAAGGCAGGATCGCTCAATGGGGGTAGCGACGTCTCGAGAGCAATGGGGTTCCGAGGCGCGGTGAGAGTAGGCGCGACTGCGGGTGGCGGGTTTTTTCTCGCAGCCAAAACCTCCTCGTACTCTCGGAGGACAGTGGCTTTCTGGGGAAATGAGTATTTTCTGAAAAGTAGGGCCCACTGCGCCTGCAGTTTTTCTACGGCTGGCTTCGATAGCAAGCGACTTGGTTCAAGCTGGACGCAGATCCCGTGAAGTTCGGCGCAAGTCAGCTCATAGGCTTCCACTTCCCGCTTCAGTCGATCGCGAAGCTCATTGAAGTCCGCATAGATTGGATTGCGTTCGTCAAGCGGTCCGTCGACTTTCGCGGCTTCAAGAACTTGGGAAAGGAGCTCCGAGCCCTCACTCCAGCGGGGAGTACCGAGAAAACTGCGCATTGGCTGAATCCAAGGCGAGAGCCTCTGCAGCCTCAAGTCCATTCCGACCGTCCCGGTTTCGCGAAGCTTCTTTTCAGCGGACCGCTTGACCTTCTTGTCAAGTTCACTCCGGATGATGCGCTTGAGGGTGGGTTCATCCGTCACGCACCGAACCACTTTGAGCTGGAGAGCCTGTTCAGCTGTGGAATTGAGAATACGGAGGATCGAGCGTTCAGGTTGTTGAGCGACGAAAGCACTCAATCGGGCATCGTCAAAAATGCGAAGCTGTTCTTCACTGATCACCGGGGTCGCGGGTTCGGATTTTCTCGGGTTCTCCGAGATCTCCAAGATGGCCTTCGGTTTGCGTTTCCCCAGCAGCGTTGAAAAAATACTCATGAAGTCGGCCATCGGTTCACCCCAGTGCGGACGATACTCCATAAAAATGGGTGAAAAGGAAAGGGTCCGATTGAGCACGGATATTAATTGGCCATGAAATTTCGGTTTTAGTGACTCTGGTTGAAATGACAACCATCCCCATTCTCGAGACGCCCCGTCTGAGGCTTCGCCCCCACCCTATCGGGGACTTCGCAGATTGCGTCGCAATGTGGGCTGACCCCGCCATCACCCGTTTTACTTTGGGAAGTCCTTCGACAGAGCAGAGGACCTGGATGAGATTGTTGGCCTACCCTGGGCTCTGGGCCCTGCTGAAACCCGCTCACGGGAAAGGATACGCCACCGAAGGGCTTTTGGCGGCGACGGCTTGGGGGGACGCGCGATTTGGGACAGTCCGCACCTTTTGCATCATCCAGTCGGGGAACGTGGCGTCGATCCGGGTCGCTGAGAAGATCGGATTCCGTGAAATCTTCCGGAAGGCGCCCGAGGGGGAGTCGGAAATTATTTTGGCCAGAAGTCCCCTGGGGGTCGACTCAATGCCCTGGCGCTTCGATGCTCCATGAAAATCCCAACTCGATTCCCAGTTCGCTTTAAATTGAATCACCTAGCGATGCCTTCAAGTTCCGACTCAGGGAGTAGGGCGAGACCGAGGTCTGAAGAGACTTGGTCCACCGGTCGGTCAAAGACGGTCTTCCGGAGTAGGCTGTGCTGTGGCGGGTCTGATAGGTTTCCTGAACGGTCAGAGAAGGACGCCGACTCCGCCCTCAACGGCCAGTCCAAAGAGTTTGTGACTCAGGACCTCGTATCTTGGGGAGAGTTTAAGTCGAGGTATGGTGATCCGGTCGAGGTTCAAGTTCGTGGCCGAAACCGCTCCAAACGGAATCGGCCTGCATGGCTGAGAAGCTGAAGCGAGGGGCGAAGTACCAAGTCTTGAGAGACGGAACCGCAGGATATGGAACAGTGACTTCGGCTTCTGCTCTAAACCCATGCCTGCGAAATCGATGACCTCATGATCAGCGGGCACGAGTGATGCGCTTCATCGTTACGAGCCCATTGGGCGGCAGTACCGACCTTCAGTGGGAAACTTCAGGAATGATCCTGAAGCCGAACTCGGTCCCCTCGATGCGTGTCCAACCCGCTGGAAGGTGCACCGGATCAACAGTGCCGACCCAAACCTTGACTCCTTCATTCGCGAGCACGAGATCTAGGGTGTGCAATTCATGGGGTCCCCTGTCACGCTGAAGGATCGACGAATTGTCCAAAGTGGCCAGGATAGACCACCTCTGGAGGAACGCAGCCATCCTCGGATAGACCGTATCCGTTTCGAACACGGCGATCCCGTCGCCGGTCCGAACTCCCGCTCGAGCGAGCTGTTCCGCGATCCGAGCTTCGGGTGCATTATCCGCCGATGGCTGCCGAAGGCCTGGATCGATGTCCCAGTTTCGTCCTACGAAAGCGGCGAAGACACCAGCGATGATCCAGCAAAATACGGGGCGGACGCTCGCAGCGGATCGACTTGGTTCCATCTCAGAAGCACAGAGCCAGCGGCGTAGCCCCAGGGTGCTCGTCATCAACCAAAAGGGAGCGAGATACCGAGTCGGGGCAAATGCCGTTTCTAGGTTCACACCGACCCCATAGGCTGCGACGGCTGCACCGGTCATAGCCAGCAGTGGAATCCCGATTCCTCGATCGGTCGAGTTGCGCCATTTTTGGACGAACCCCGGCAAGAATCCACAACCGAGGACCATCAAAGAAAAAGCGAAGGCGAGGCAGCGGATCCAGGTGAACCTGAAGTTTTTCCACAGGACTTCGATTTGATTCGCGGCCGAGAAGGGGACTTTGACTCCGCGCCAGGAATAAGCGGGGTCCAGCCAGGTCGGAAATGTTGAATTCTCAAGACCGGTTCCCGTTGGAGCCGCCCGATTGAAGGCATAGACGCGCGGCTGTCTCAGGAGAAGCTTGACTGGATGAACAGGCCAGCCCGAACCCTCGCATTCGCCCCCGATCCAGTTGCGGAATTTCGGGATCCGGTTCCGGCAAGCGCTGACTTCCCAGAGGTAGGCGAGGCGACCACTCTCCCCAATCGTGAAACGACCTTGCTGAGCGGAAATCGCGAGAACCCAAGGTGCAGATAACAGCAAGAGCACGGCTGTCGCCGATGCCGCCACCTTTCGATTGCGAAATGACAGAGCGAGGAGCGTCGCTCCCGCGATGGGCAACAGGACCGTCTTGCAGAGGTAGCCTATTGTAAGCACGCCTCCCAGGCGAGCCCCAGACGCGAAGGAACCCGAGCTCGTCGGGGCGGCACGTGGATTTTGGCGAAGCAGGAGGCCCCCGACGATAAATGCGACGACGGCTACTAAAGGATCCGGAGTCGGAGTTTGCACCGGTAGCCATCGCCAGAGTGATCCCAAAAAGAGGACAGACGCAATCCAGCGGAGGTTCGGGTGAGGCTTGGAGTGTGACTTCTCGAATCCCCCGACAAAAAACTCGAAGGCCAGCCACTGGAGAACGAACAAAATCGCACTGAGGATTCGAAGTGTGAAAAGCCCGTCTTCGAGCGAATGGGGGAAAACCTGGGCGACTGCTGCGATCAATGCTGGATAGACGGGGCTCCAATAAGCGGAGACCCAGGAGGCAGTGGGACCTTCGGCCATCGATCGAGCGAGGCTCAGGTAACTGAGAGTATCGTCCGAAATCCAACCGTCCCAGCGATGCAAAAGCTGGAACGCAGCCGAGAGTAAGATCGCGGCTCGGACCGTCCAATTCATGACGGTTGCTCCTGAGCCGTGAACGATTCTCTGATTTGATTGCGCCACCCGCTTCCCATGTTAGCATTAATCACTTGCTCGAAGTTCTCGATCGGCGAGCGATCGGAGCGACAACATTGCACGGACGGAGCGATAGATGAAATCGATGGCGCGGGTTACTGGTGTCCGTGTGAGTGGGTTGATTTTGATCGGCCTCTCCTTCATGGGTTTGAGTGGACGATCCGTGCAGGCGGCGGATATACCTTCGAATTCCCTTTGGACTTGTCCAGGCCCCGGCAGGATCTCTCCGATGCCACCCACGGCAATGCCAGTTCCGCCGATGCCCTCTTGGATGGTGGCTAGAGACGCGGCTGAAGGGGTGGGGCTGTCGACGGGCCGCATGCCGGCGGCGTCGGGCGGAGTGTGGTCCCTGAACGAGTTCGCGAATACGAGTGCGCTCGCTATTGCTGCCAATAGCTGCTCCCATTGCTCCAATATCACGGTGAAATGCATCCCCGACGCCGAAGCCGCCGCCATGTGCGGCGGGGTCCTAGCCTGCGCCTCTGACTGCGGCATGTTCATCGGTCTATCGACGTGTGACGCGAGCCGGATTCAGTCTGGTAATGTTTCCCCGTCGGAGTTCGATCAGGCGACCAATTGCGTGAGTACCTACGCCAATAACCACACGGTCGACTCGATGATGAGCTGTTGTGCCCTCAGGCACGAGAAATATCATGCATGCAATCCCACTCCAAAAGGCCAACCTTTCCAGTGCGGAGAAGCGCCTGCCGACTCCCAGGGGCTCAACTGCGAAACTAACGTAGTCGTTGCCAACTGTCGGGTCGGATCGAGGGATCCGAATTGTTATGGCATGTGCTACCAGCTCGCGTCTTACGTCATGACACAGGGATACGACTCCTGCATGTGCGGTGTAGCCAGCGCGGCTGCTGGTCATCCGTCGCATGATCAGTGCTGCTCCTGCCAGACTGCATGCACGACTGCTGGACTGGCTGGAAAACTCCCTCCGATCTGCAAGCAGTGGTTGTCGGGTTGGAACGACAACCTATGGAACAACTGCCGGAATCTCGCGACGACCGGATCCCATAACTGCAATTTTTATGGTGGACCGACGATCCCGAGCGGAAGCTGTCACGCGGTAGTTCCTTGTGTCTCCCCCGGCGTCCCGGACCCGCTTCATCCCGGCATGTGTAAATGTCCGGTCGGGATCGATGTGAGCCCTGGCCAAATCTGCCCGAGCTGTAAGGCACCCGCGGTTCCGGATCTGGCGATGGCCGGGTTGTGCAAGTGCCCGGCGGGACCCGATGTCGCTCCCGGGTGGGACTGCCAAGCGCCCTGTCTGGATGGCTCGACCGCCGACCCGGTTATCAGTGGGCTATGCCATTGCCCGAACGGACTCGGCACGAGTCCGGGTCAGCATTGCCCTGTGAATTGCGTGCCCGGGTCGGTGCCCGATCCTGCGTCCCCCACTCAATGCAAATGTCCGGTGGGAGTCGACGTCAGTCCTGGGCAAGCTTGCCCAACGTGCGCTCCGCCTTCAGTTTTCAATCCTCAAAAGCCGGGCGGTTGCACGTGCCCGAACGGGAGTACGGTTTATCCAGGAGTCGCTTGCCCGACCTGCCTCCCTCCTAGCGTCCAAGACCCTTCGAACGCCTCGCAGTGCAAATGTCCATCTGGGCAGAGTGTACAGATCGGCCAAGCGTGCCCAAGTTGCGTAGCACCCGCCCAAATCGATCCATCCCACCCGGGCAACTGCAAATGTCCGGACGGAGCATTGGTAGCCGCGGGGCAAACTTGCCCAGTCGCTTGCTCGCCGAGCTCAGCGACCCGCATCCCCGGGAACGGATACATCGGAAGTTGCGGGCAGCAGCAATGCAACCCCACATCGTGTGTGCTTCATACACGAGCTGGGACCCAGTACTCCCAGCTCGGAAACTGTCCTGATTCGGCCTCGCAACCCAACTGTGTCAACTGACGGCTGCGACCTCCGGAATCCTTTCGGTACGCTCAGTGTAGTACCCGGGGAATATCGACGATTTACGATCGATGTATTCTGAGAACACGAAGATTCGGTGTCCTGCCCGGAGCTTGACACTCACACGCGGCATCCGAGGTAAAGAGCGACGACTTGTTCAATCGACGTCAGCCCTCGAACTTCAATGCCGCCCGGAAGGGAAATCTCGATTCCAGTCCCGCATATGAACGGCGCCTCGGGCGCATTCTGATCGAGTTCCAATCCAACCGTTGGAGTTGGGCTGCTAGAGCTAAATACCGTGCCGCCTGCGGGACGACCCCAAGCGAAGTCGCACAAGCCCCGCGATTCCGTCTGGGAAGTTTCTTGCACCACAAGTACACCGTCGCTACTGGAATGCCGCATGCCTTGCCGATCCGGCTTGAGGCCACTCCGATTCGTGCACGGGCCAGAACCCGGTCCCTGACGCTCTTTGACCATGTTCGCCTCACCGTAGGCACTTCGGTTCGTAGGCTCGCTCATCTCTCCCATCAACGGCGAGATGATCCGAGACTTGATGATGGAGAGCGCAGAGCAACGATTTGGTGCATGCACCAGGAAAAAGCCCTATTCGGTGCAGTGGCTGTCGGACAATGGCCCACCCTACATCGCAGACGAAACCAGGGGGTTCGGTAGACAGCTCGGCCTCGTGATCTGCAACACGCCTACTCACTCGCCTGAAAGTAACGGTTTGGCAGAAGCGTTTGTAAAAAACTTTAATCGCGACCAGGTATACCTGCCTCGACTGGAGACCGCAGAGAGGTTCTGAGCCAGCTCTCCCCCGAGTGGTTTGAGGACTACCACGAGAGAGCCCCACACAAAGGGCCTAAAGTGAAATCGCCGGGCCAGTTCAGGCGACTAAACGCCGTCGGCAAGATTGTCCGGTTTTGCGGGGGCAACGCCACCCAGGAAGGCCATTTTCTTGGACTCAAAGCCGGGGTTAGAGCTGAAAAAAGTTCGATATTCAGCCGCTTGGATCCACCACACCTATTGGTGTCTAGTCGCTCCGTGTAAGAAGTAAAGGCTATGCTACGACTGCCCGGGTCTACCTTGTTTGCGTCAGATCAGATTGCTTTTGATTCATTTGCTTAGGTTGTTAACATGAGTTATTTCTAAAGCCATAGAGAGGGGACTCTATGGACAATAGAAAAAACTTATTAAAAGTTATCGCTTGGATTTTCGTCGGCCTTGGATTGCTGAAGCTAGCCGACATCGTTGATCCTATTTCCTGGACTCATCATGGGGTTTTAACAGTTTCAGTCATTTGTTTTTTGCTAGGAGCTAGAAAATTGCGATCGGCAAAAACCAGTGTAACGAAAACCGCGGAAACTGATTCTCAGTTAAATTGATTCAAGTTCTAGGCTTACTTGATCACTCGAATTAATTTCAATGCTGGCAAGTGAAGGAATGTCGTC
>JAYVNB010000089.1:0-18091 GCA_043759365.1 Bacteriovoracaceae bacterium
CCGCCCGATAGGCGGGCGCGAGAGAGATCTCCCAAAAGCCAAAAAGTGGCACTCTGCACTCCGGCGGGGTCCGCGAGGGCCATCCAAAGTGCGACCAGGCTCGACCCCAGGAACTGCAGCATGACTCCTGCCAAAAGCAGGGTCAGGTTACTTGTTCCGGATCGAAGCGAAATTCCGTAGAGAACCAACGCGAAAAAAAGTCCACCTGCGAAGGCGGGAATTGCAAGCCCGGCGAACCCCGCTCCTATTCCGAGGGCGGTTCCCAAAGCCGCGCCCAGCGCCGCGCCTGAGGAGATCCCCAAAGTATACGGCTCACAAAGCGGGTTGGCGAAGAGCGCCTGAAGGGTCGCGCCAGCCACCGAAAGACCTGCGCCAATCGCCGTCGCCAGAATCACGCGAGGCAACCTGAGCTGCGCCACCATCTCCCACTCGGCTCCGCTGACCGCGCCGAAACGGACCGCCAGGAGCGATGCCGCCACCCAAAACGCGAATGCGGTGAGGATTTGAATCGGGTGGGATCGCCCCGAAGGATCGCGCATTTCGCCGACTTCAGTCGGCACCATAAATGGCATCCCTCAAAGTCTTCAATCCATGGATTAGGCGGAGCGTTGGCCGGAGGACTTCGTCGCCCGGGACAACGCGTACCCGACCGGTCCTCACGGCGGGTACCGAGGGGTACTCTTTCCATCTCTCCGCCATTTTCAGGAACGGGCCCGCGTCCCCACCCATGGTCAATATCAGGATCACTTCCGGTTTCTTCGCGACTACGTCCTCGCGCGAAGGTTTGGGATAGCTTAAGCCTGTTTCGCCATAGATGTTCCTCGCACCGATCGAATCCACTGCCGATTGGAGGAACGAACCCCGGCCCGCCGTAAAAAGGGGGTCCTCACCCAGCTGCAAGAAAACCGGGCGCCGGGGACTGCGCAAGGAGCCCTCTTGACGGATCTTTGCGAGCTCGCGTTCGAAGCGGTCGGCCATCTGCCCGCCTCCCGCCGGGTCGCCCAAGGCGGCGCCCACCAGCTTCATCGAAGCGGCGACTTCTCCCAAACTCGAAGTGCTGACCACTACAACCGGAACTCCTAGCTCCCGGAGATGATCGACTTGATCCTTCGAGTTGCCGTCCAGCGTCGCCAACACCAGATCGGGCTTGAGCTCCATCACCCGCTCTAGATTGAAACGGTGGTAGGGTCCGACTGAGCGAATCTTCTTCAATGCGGACGGAAAGTTGCTGTACTCGCTCACCCCGACGATGCGACCCGTTCCTTGCGAACCCACCAAGTCGGAGACCAGCTCACCGAGGGAGGGGACCAAAGTCACGATTCGATCGGGTCTGTCCCCGGTGAGGACGACGTGTGTCCGGGTCGCATCCACAACCTCACGGGCATCGGCCGACCGGAGCCCCCGGCCATGGATCGCAAAAAAAGCCCAAAATAAAAGCTTAAAACGCGTTTTCGCGGTTTTCGAGAAGTGCATTGAGGTTCGTTTCATGACGGAAAATGATGACCAGAATCATCAGGGCGCCCCACATCAAGTGAGGTCCTCCTTGAAACAAAACGAGGTGCGACACGGAGGCTACGACCAAGCCGGAGAGACTCGCGATCGAACCCACTCGTTTGGAAACGAACGCCAGTCCGAAGGCGCAAATGCCTGCGAGCGCCGCCCAGGGCGAGAGGATCAGGATCGCACCGAATCCCGTGGCCACGCCCTTGCCACCCCGGAACCTCAGCCAAGGCGAGAAGCAATGTCCGATCACAGCCGCGCAACCGATCGCCCAAGCACTCGACTCCGGCAACGCTTCAAAGCGGAGATGCGGCGCGATCATCGAAGCTATCGAGGAAATGAGATTGGCTCCGACAGGCATGCTGAGCAACACCGGAATCGCCCCTTTGATCACATCCAAGGCGAAGGTCAGGGCGCCGGCAGGCCAGAAGCCCAGAACCCGCGTCACGTTCGTCGCCCCGATATTGCCGCTGCCTCGACTCGTCAAATCTCGGACATTGAACATCCGGGCCACCAGGAGTCCGAACGGGACTGAACCCATCAGGAGTGCGAACGCTGCGAGAATGAAAGTCTCAGTCATCTCAGGTTTCCACCGTTTTCAGTCGAAGCTGCTTGAGCCTGAAGTACAAAGCATAGAGCGCTCCCAGAAAAACCAGGAGGGAAATGAATTGACTCGTCGAGATCAGGTCCTGGATCACGAATCCGCGGATCGAGTCGCCTCGGAATACCTCGACCACGCTTCGAATGATCGGATAGGCCATGAAGTAGGTCAGAGCGACCTCCCCATCGAATCGCTTTCGCTTGAACACGACCAGAAGTCCAATGAACAGGGCCATTAAGGCAACCGCTTCGTAGATTTGGGTGGGATGGAGGTTGACCCCCCGGAGAGGGGGATCGACCAGATCGGAGTAAAGCTGGATTCCGAAGTCGTTGCCTGTAGGACGCCCGTAGCAGCACCCCGCAGCCAGGCATCCGAACCGACCGAACATGTGAGCGATCGTCAAGCCAGGGAGCAGGACATCGGCCGTCTTCCAAAAGGAAATCCGGTGTCGTCGGAGATACCAGACCGCGAAAGGGACCACTGCCAGGGGTCCTCCGAAAAAAACCAAGCCCCCTTCCCAAACCCGCAGCATCGCCACAGGCTCGGCGAGGAAGTAGTCGAGACGTGTGATGATGAACAGGAGGCGGGCACCGACGAACCCCACGAGGAAGCACCAGAAAGAGAAATCCAGGACGCGTTCCACATCCATCCTGGATCTCGACGCCAGGTGTTGGACCACGAAAATCGCGACCAAGAATCCCACCGCGATCAAGGCACCGTAGGTGTGGATCGGAATCGATCCGATCTTAAGGAGCAGCGGATGCATTGGAATGGGCCTCTTTCCCGTCCTGTTTCTGCAACAGGAGGTCGAGCATCAAGATTCCGACCCCGACGCAAATGGCCGTATCCGCCACGTTGAAGGCCGGGAAGTGGTAGGTGTATCTCCAGTGGAAATCCAGGAAGTCGACTACGAAACCCAATCGCACTCGATCGATGAGGTTTCCAATCGCACCTCCCACGACCAGGGAGAGGGCGGTCGAAAGCTTGCGGTCCTGCGCCGGGATCTTACGAAACACGTAACCGATTGCGGCGAGGGCGACGAATGGCACCAGAATGAAGAACGGGACCCGGAATGCCGGATCGGCGGTCGCCAGGATCCCGAACGCAGCGCCGGTGTTCCGAACGTAGGTCAGGCTGAATAGATCCGGGAGGACGGCGATGGATTCGCCCAGCCGAAAACGCTCCAGGATTTGAGCTTTGGTGATCTGATCAAGCCCAATCACGAGCAAAGTCAGGAACAATAGGATGAAGTACTTGGTTGCCGGCTTCTTCATGGAAGCCGATGTTACCAATTGGCTCCCCAAACCACAATTCCGCGTGAGAGCTTGTTCGCTAAAGTTGGATCCTGCCGCTCGATGTTATTGAACACCTCCGGAGTCGAAGCCGTCAGGACGATCAACTTGCTGAGTGGATGACGACTCGTGATCTTCTTGACCTCCTCAGGGGTCTCCGAGACCACAAACAAGTCGTATTCGCTATCCGAACGGGCGCGACCCGATGCACGGGCGCCAAACAGGATACCTTTGCTCGAAACGGGTTCCAGCAGGCTTCTCAGCCCTTCAAGATCGCAAAGAGCCACGAAGGTTTTCATGACCTGGACCCCTGGATTCTCATCCCGGATGCGGACGGCGCGATGGTTGTCGACGAAGTCGACTAGGCCAAGGGCTTGGAGCTCGTTGAGGATCTTGGTGATCCCATCAGCTCCCCCAAGACCCCGGATGCCCTTCAGTTTCGAAGAAATCACCCGGATGCTAAACGACGTGGTCGGCTCCGAAAGCATGAAGCGCATGACCTTTTGTTCAGGCGTGGAAAAGAAAAGCGTCTCTAGTGACGGCTGCGTTTTTCTGGCGCGTGCCATAATACCCCCAACTCCTTTGCGACTTGCCTGACGGCTTCTTCTTCGCCGGGACCGAATGCGTTGAGAGTATGACTATCGATATCGATCTGTCCCAGAATCTTGCTTGAAGCGTCGCGGATCAATACCACAAGCTCGGACCGGGTCTCGAGGCTGCAGGAGAGATAATTGTCGACCGCGCGTACGTCGGGAACATTTTGGTCTGCGTTTTCGGCGACTGCCGTCCCGCAGACGCCTTGACCCACGCGGATCCGGGTGTGCTCGGACTCCGCTCCGATCGAGGGACCGAGTTCCAGTACATCCCCTTTCAAAAGGTAGATTCCAACCCAATTGAAATCAGGGGAAAGCGACGCGACATAGCGTACTGCCGATCCCAGGGGTGAGAGTGAGTCGTACCAAAGCGGAACGCTTTCCATGCTCTGGGTATTACCTAATCTTCAAGGGGTTTGCCAGCGCTCAGCGTTACGCCCCCCCATTCCGCCCCGAACCTGCCCCGCCTGAGGAGGCAAATTCGGATGGGTGTGCGGGAGTCGTGCAGGTTGCCTCCTGGACTCATGCAGAAAGGGTCTAAGCCTTGGAGTTTCATACCCCTTGCCTCTGGATTCCGGCCTCCCTGCTTGGCAATGCTTTTGCACTTGTTGCCCGCCATGAAAGTCCGGCTCCTGAGAACTTGGATGGTCTCTGGTTTCATCAGTTTGAGTGTCGTCGCGTGCGGCAAAGGACTTCCCAATGAGGCGACGAGCGAAGGGGGACCCACACCCGTTCTGGGTGCCGCCGGCATCGGGACTCAGTGTGGACTGGAGGGTTCTGTTCGCCAGCCGACACCCCAAAGGCTCGCGCTTTGGGATTGCCCACTTCCGATCACGGAAGTCGAACTCACCCAAGTCCCACCGCCCATCGTGGTGATGGCGGATTGCCAAAAGAAGCTGATCACCGTCCGCAACCTTACCCAGAGTGCCGGAAACCGCACGGATGTGACTTGGGAAGTGAACCCGGACAACACTTTCAATTTCACGATGGAGGGCGGAATGATCCGCCTCAAGACGGATGGCTCCGGCAATGACAACTGCTACACGCAGCTGAGCATGAACATGGCCGGAAACCTCGTCTGCACGGGCGACCGGGACAAAGTCACCATCAATTTCGACAGCTTCCTGCGTCCGATCCACGGCACGGTCGCCCCCGGTACAAGCCCCTCGGGCAAGGCCTGTGCGCTTCCGGCGGGGTGTTACTTCTACACGAACGCCAGCTTGAAGCAGTGTCAGTAGACACATTCCTGTAAGTTTTTCAGGGTCTCCAGTCCCTGATCGAAGTTGCAGCGGGAAGCCGTAATTTTCAGGAACGCCAATGATGGCCGTTTTTCCTACGTTTTTAATAAATTTTTGAAGTAACTCGAGACATTGGACGAGCCTGGCATATTAAGTGCTTTTGCCGCGCCCCATGAAGCGCTCATTCTCCATTGCGTTAACCGCAATCTTTTTAGTTTCGTGCTCACAAAATGCCCCTCAGTCCCATGTACCGGGCCTGAGACCTTCCGGACTCACGGCCAACGACGTACCCGTCGGTCAAGGCGTGATCGTCAACACTCCGGATGCACCGAACGCCCACTTCGAAAACAAAGGCGGAACCCTGTTCCTCGAAGTGGAGGGGACATTCTCTCCCGAGGCTTACTCCAACTTAGCTCAGCCGGGAGCCCATCTTCCCCGCTCCGAGCGCTTGGCTGCCATGGGTCGCGAGATCGAAGACGCCCTCATCCGGATGAAACGCGGTGCAAACATCCTCGCCCTCACCTACGACGCCGAGTCCGCCTACTTCACGTTCCTCCTTCCTCAGCGTGCCGACCAAGGCATGCTGGAAGCCCTCAAGTCGGTTCAGTTCAAGCGTGGAACCGAGATCTACTTCAACCCCGTCTCCTACGACCGCGACTCCTTGGTCAACATCAGGGCCCTCACTCCAGCTGCCGAAGGCCTCGTTCTCAATTCGAATCCGCGCGGAAACGACGCAGGGTTCAGCGGACTTGAGCGCATCGGCGCCATCGACTTCGCCCGCACCGCCGAACAAAGCATCGGCGGCGGCGTCAAAGTCGACGGCTCCAGCGTGAAGCTCGGCGTAACCGACACCGGCATCACCTACAACCACCCGACCTTTCTTTCGGCCGACGGCCACAACCGCATCTCCTACATGCGCGACTTCACCCGTGAAGGCCGCGTGTACTTCAATTCAGCGGCGAAATTTGAAGTCACCGCCGCCCCAGCCGGCTCGGACTATGACCTCTCGATCAATGCCCAGGTCATCAACACCCCGAAACTCCCGACTCTTCCCAGCGGCGACGCTTTGGCCGACATCAGTGACCTGCACATCAAGGCTTCCAGCGAGCTCGTGGCCCTCCTGACTGCACCCAACAGCAAAGCCAAACTCGGAATCCTCAACGAAGACTCGATGAACGGCGATACGGAGAAGGTCGACATTAACCACAACGGCAAAATCGACGACAAAATTTTCATGATCCTCATCCCCGGAGCAACCGCGGACGACGACAAGTTGTACGTCGCATTCTACAATCTCGCCGGTGGACGCCCCGACTTTTCGAATACCCCAGCCTTGGGCGCCTTCAACAAGACCGGTCAGACTGTGAAGGTTTATTCTGAAAAGATCGGCTTCGACCTTCGCGAAGATAAACTGCCCAAAGCCGACGGCAGCGGAGTCATGGATGTCCGAAGCGCCTCCGTCGTCGGCTTTGACCCGGGCAACCACGGCTCCCACGTTTCCGGCATCGCCGCCGGCCGCCACACCTTCTCGAACGCACCCGTGGACACTCTCGCTCGCGGTGTCGCCCCTGAAGCCCAAATCCTCCTGAACCGGGTTTGTGCCAACAACGGCGGATGCAACGCTACTCAGGCGATGATCGACTTGGCCAACAACGCCGGAGTTGAAGTGATCAACATGTCGCTCGGCGGCCTGAGCCCGTTCAATGACGGGTTCGGCGTCCAAGAGACGGTGGTCAACCGCCTCACTGCCGTCAAGAACGTCTTGTTCGTGATTTCGGCCGGCAACTCGGGTCCGGGTCGCCAAACCATCGGAAGCCCTTCGACCGCCCGCCTCTCCCTGAGCGTCGGCGCCGCCGCCTCAAAAGGCATGATCCAGCGCCAGTACCAGTGGGATGGATCCGGTGCGACGACCTCCGATGTGAATGACGACTTCATGTTGTTCTTCACTTCGCGCGGACCGACGGCCGCCGGCGGCTACAAGCCGAACATCGCCGCTCCCGGCACCGAGCTCAGCTCAGTGCAGCTCAATACCGCTCCTGGCGGACGCTCCGGTCTGGACGTCTACTGGGGAACCTCGATGGCGGCACCGACCGCGACCGGTGCCTACGCGCTCTTCTTGGATGCCATCAAGAAGTACAACTTGCGCAACCCTTCGCAAGCTCTGTCCACCGATGCCACAGTCCTTCGCGCCGTCCTCATGGAATCCGCTCGCCCGTTCGATGTGGACAGCTTCGACGCTCAAACCGGCGAACGCAAGCTCGGCCAGTACAGCTGGGTTGACGAAGGTAAAGGGATGATCGATCTCGTCTCTGCCTGGAAAAAGCTTTTCGAGCTTCGCGACAATACCCTCCCGAGCGGTGTGGTCGACAGCACTGGCAAGAGCGTCGAGCTCGACTACGAAGTGCTCACCAGCCTGAAAAACCCCACGGGTGAAGCTTACGACGGTTCGCGCGCCTGGGCAGATGATCAGAACGTGAAGGCTCCTGCGTTCGGCGCCGGACTCTACCTCGACTACTACGCGCACGACACCTATCGTCAGGTGAACATCGCCCGACGCCTTTCGCAGAAACTCGAAGCGGGCACTGACGCCGGCGACTTGGCAGCTCTTCTCGCCACCAGCGGCGAGGAGTTCGTGCTCAAGACCGTCTACTACGGTTCGGACAAGAAGTGGCTGAACGTCGGCACTCTCGCCGCCGTGGACTGCGCCAATAGCCCGACCTCGAACCTGAAACTGATTGGCCGCAGCGCCGAAATCGCGCAGAAAGAAGATGGCACCGGCACCATCAGCCCGGTGAATGCCAGCGTCCTGAACATTTGCGTGAACCGCCAAATGATCCAGAACGACCTTCCTCAGGGTGACCAGTCCGCCCTGATCTCTGCTTACCGAACGGTGAACGGCGTCGTCGCCAGCGTGCCGTCGTTCACCGTTCCCGTCTATGTCACCGTTCCTCATAGGACCCTCGCAGGCAACACCGCCTACGAAGTCTCCAAGACCGTGAAGAGCTTCGGCGTCGACCGCAACTACGTCACCATCCCGAAAGCGACTAGCGTAGTCCGTATCACTCTTGAACTCCCTAAGTTCCAGGCGGATGCCGGCTGCATGGGCGTCGAGCTCATGGCACTCCAAGGGGGCAATACGCTCGCGCCGAAAGAGGGGCGCCCTGCCCTGCGGATCTCGAATTGCACTGACACCGGCGCGCCGAGCGAAGCCAAGCGCAAACTGGTCATCACCCGGACTACGCCCGTTGCAGGCATCTGGGACCTCCATGTATTCGGCCGGTATCAGTACCCCAGCTCGACCTATAAACTTCGGGTCGACTACGTGGTCGCTGAAGCCAGCGTGAAGAGCATCGAAGGCCCGATCTCGGCCTTGACCGGCTCGTTGAACTGGACTTTGAAGGAGGCCTCCCTCCATATCGCTCCCGATGCTCAGAAGAGTAGCTTCGAACTCAACTCCCTGATCAGCACGGCCCAGACCCAGGTCGCCCAGGATGGCCACGTCATCGTTGACGGCGCCCTCGGCAAGCTGCGAGGATATCCCGCCGGTGCGAAGTCCGTGACCGTCACTACCGGCGGATCACCCGGCAACGACATCGACTTGGCCGTTCTTGAATGCCCGGCAGCTGATACTGATGTGGAAGCCGCCGGAGTCTGCACTCAGGCCGGTTCCAGCGGTGGATCGAACGACGTCGAGTCCGTCACCTTCACCCCGAAGGCCGGAAAATTCTACGCCGTCAGGGTCGATGGTTTTGCCGTCCACGACGGAGGCAAGTTCGAGTCGGACGAGTCGATCACGTTCGAGGGCGAAAAGGGTACTCTGGTCATCAGCGGGGGCGAACCCACCTTTCGCGTGGACTACTCGTTCTCCGCAGAACAACTGGCCGCCAGCACTTTGGCTAACCATCCGCTGTTCACTAGCGGCAAGTGCCAGCTGGGTGGCGATTTGATCCTCAAGGATGCATCGGATGTCGTACTCGGCTCCGTGCCTGTGAAGATCACAGGGGCAGTGGTTCCCGCTCCAGCTCCGACTCCGTCGCCGACTGCAGCTGCGATCTGACTCGTTGATCGGTTAGGTGCTTGCCGCAACTCTTTCTGAGCGGGAACATCAATGAATCTGAGACCCCGGGGGGCGTTGCCCTTCGGGGTTTTTTGCGTCTTATCCGCCAGGTTCTGCGCTCAGGAAAAACCTCGAATTTACCGAAAGGCAATCGAGTACCCAAGACTTCCAATCGCCAGCCCGACCTACAGGATCAACCGAATTGCCACGACGCGCCTCAGTGTTCTTACTTTCGACGCTTTACGGTCCTTTGGTGGCCGCAACCTACATCGCTATCAAACACTTTGAGCTGAGCGGGGGAAACGGCAGCACCTTATTTACGATTGCTTCGGGACTAGGTTTCTTCGCCCATTTTCTACTGGCCCCTCGATCGGTTTTGAGAGCCCTACTCCGGCCAAAAATCATGCTGCGTGGGCTTCTGTTCGGTCTGAGTCAGGTCTTTATCCTCCAGGCGCAGTCCACGGGTTCGACGACCTATGCACTCTCGGCTGCAGTCGTGGGTAGTTCGCTCGTAATCGCCGCAGCAGGCCTCATTTTAAAGGAACGAATTTCCAAAGGCGCCTTTGCAAGCGGACTCTTGGCATTGAGTGGATGCGCGCTGAACCCCGCGATTTTGGGTGTATCGGTCCTCGGCGTCCTAGGAGGGGTTACGCAAGGAGTCGCGGCGATCACCACTCGCTCGATCGTTGGCGCCCAGAAAGGTAAAAATGTGGTCCTGGACACATTTTTGAGTGTGGCGGTTGGACTATTTTGCTCGATGGCCTTCGGCGCCTTGTTTCTCGAACCGAGCCAACTCACGCATCTCAAGGCAAACACACACCTGCTACCCATCCTAGTGGTGCTGTCAGCCACGCTCCTGACACAGTACGCTTTTTTTGCACTCTATCGCGCACTACCCGCGCACAAGGCGAGCGTTGTAGGACTATCGCGAATCCCGGCATCATTGGCTTTAGAGTTTTTGCTAGTAGGATCAGTTTACTCGACTCGCGAGATTGCTTCCGCACTCCTGGTCGCCACCGGTGCGCTGGCGCTTCCCTTTCTTGAGCGGACCAAATCCGAACCGGAGACCATGGACTCTGAGTTGCGCCAAACAATTATCGCTTCGACTGGCTAGTTCGCATTCGAGCAAGTTGCGAATTTAAGGGTCTTCATCACCCAGTTGGGATTTCAAGACCGCTCCTGATGGTGCACTTCCAGGAATTTTCGGCATAAATTGAAGTAAATTCAAATCTCATCCGATCCGTCTTCAAGTACCAAATTTGTACGCTTTGGAACCTCTAAACCCTAGGAATGCACGTTGAGACAGATCTCTCATCCGGCACTAATCAAAGGCGTCTTTCGCGAGCTTGCAGCTCTTCGTCGTGCCGTTCACGTATCCGGAAAATCCAATTCTGGTCCGGCGAGAATTTCAATCCAGGATGATTTCAGTCGGTCGGCATTGGACTCTTTTCATATCCGAATCGTCGAGATGACTCCCTTGGATTTGGAAATAAAACTTCAATTTGAATTGGACGGTGTTCTCTACAGCTGTTCGTTGAAAGCGAATGCGGCGCCAGATCATTTGACCTACGCCCTACCCTCGACGCTCGAGCCGGATCAACGACGAAGAGCGAGCCGATCAGACTTGCAAACATTGGGAAAAGACCCTCTTCTCGTCGAAGTTCGCGGCAGGGCCTATAGACATTACGGCTACCTCAAGGACAGCAATCAACAGTTCTTAACTGCAAAGCTATCTATTCACGGCACTTTGCCGCAAATTGAAGATTTGGTGACAGTCCGAGCCTATACCAAGGACTCTCAAGTACTCACGTCTGCCGCAAGGATCCGCGCGGTGAGAGCCTCTCAAGCTCAAGACGCGGTTGAAGTCTTACTGGAGTCCAATCAATCGACGGTAAAATCCCATGTCATTCGCCCTGATCGCACACTGATCGAGCCGCTCACCCACCTCGAAATCGCGTGGCCCGACGAAAACGGTTTGCGGATTCGCCTCCAAGTCATTGAGACCGGCCCCACTGGATTCTCGGCCCGGGTCGTTGGAAATCAACCCGAATTGCCGCCAACAGGCGCTATTTGCAAAATCGAAGGAAGCTCGCTCGCTGCGCAGGTCCAATGGATCTCCTTTGATCGCCTAGGCTTCGATCTCAGCATCAATGATCGAAGCGGACTCGCGCTCTGGACGACCTGGATGGACGAGTGGCGTTTGAAAGTTTTGACGAGAACACCGATTTCCAGGCAGCAGAGCCGTATCGCCAGCGTGCTTATCCGTTCTGGTTATTTACGGGACTTCAAGGCTTCCGTATTTTCATCGACGCCCCACCTCGTCTCGCTCATTCCCAACAACCACCTCACCCGATCTTGGCTCTGCCGATTTTTGCGAGGTTCAGAAACTGAAATCGACGCACACGTATCTTTCGCTCGTTGTTCCGATAGTTCATGGATCATCCAGGAACTCGGAAACTGCGCGGTCGAAAACAGAGTCGGCGAATCTCTACTCAATGAGTCGATGCAAGCGTTTCAAACCCAAGAGTTGCCGTATCTCAACTTCGGGACAACCCTCATCGCGCTCTTTGATCCTCTTTCAAAATTCAATCAGAGGTTTTGGTTCTCAAAAGCTGCGCATGTCGGGCTCTCATCGCATCACTGTGCATTGATTGGACTGTCTCAAATTCAGGAAAAGGTCAGAATCCATAGAAATGAAGCCGTTTCCATGAACCAGCCATCGGTTCAAACGTGGCCCAGCGAATGGAAAAGTCTTTGCGAGTGGATCGATGACCGCACCCTTTACGGTCTTGGGCTGAGAGGGGATGACTTCAACAGTCCATCGCTTCGCCAAGACCTGGCAAAAAGCGGGTATCGCCTCGATCGTCACACTTTGCTGATCAGCAAGGATGGTGAAACGATTGGTGTCGCAGTCGTCATGGGCGTTCCAACGTTCTCAAACTTGAACGCCACGTCGAATCACCTTTGGATCTATTTGAAAAACGCGCTTTCATGGCCTGAAGTCTATGCCGCGATCCTGGACAGTGATACCAATCCAGCCTTCAAGGGTATTACCGAGTCAGTTCTGATGATCAAGGACGCGAACGCTTTCGAGATCGTCCAACCTTTTCTCGAGACAGCTGTCCGAGCACGGCATCTTTTCCTGATTCCTACGCATTCGATGGCTGAATTCCTGAAAAAATCAGAGAGCAAACTCAGTGAGTCGGCTTAGACTAATTCAACTTTCCGCATTGGCGCTCGTTGTACTGCCCTGTTTGGCGGTGTCACTCAGGATTTCCGTGCTTGAACAGTTCGCCCATTTAATTCACGCCTCCATACTCTCGCCATCTCAAATGAGTGATGTCGCCTGCGACAACCGAGCATGCATCAAGCAATACAAATTCAACATCCCGCCCCCGGGTGGGGGCTCCGAATCGCAAAGAGTGGGATTCTACAATACGTTTCTATCTGGTGTCATAAGCCAAGAGGAAAAACTGGCCCCCTCATACTATGAAGAATTCATCGAGACCCCCCCGAATTGGTATCAGTTTCAAGACTTCAACGTGCGGTCAGCCGGGCCGTTCTGGGTAACCGCCATCGCTCCCGCTGGCCGAAAAAAAATCGGGATGGACTGGCCCAAGGTGTTTTTCGGCACTCCCGATCAGATCGCGGCGCTCTCAACAGTCCACGCCCTGTTCAATACTCAATTGTACATCGCGCTCAGCGTGATCACCTTGGTGCTCGCCTTGGTGCTGAGAGTTGGAATGGTCAGGGATCGAAACAGTTTCGACTACCGATACACGCTTATAACCGGGCTACTTGTATCCTGCGTTTGCCTTGCCTACAGCCACCTGTTCGACCATTTGGCCTTCCAAATGGGCCTGTCTTTGGGATCCATAGAAAATGTTTCGAAGTGGTTATGGGGGCCTGCACTCTGTTTTCTATCGTTAAAGAGCAACTGGAGAGCACTGATCGCCTCTCTCGTCTATTTAGTCGCCATTGGCTGGTTCGGTGGATTCGGCAACACGACACCGGCCACATTCCATACGGCCTATCCATTGATCGTCGCTGCCGTCGCATTGTTCGTGGTCATTTCCAACCGCCGCGACCTCACTGATTTTCAACTTCCGACCGTGCTCTGCGTGGGAACCGTGATTTACGACGGTCTGGTCGTGAATGGTATCGTTCCACTCGTAACGAGCAGCTATTTGTCTCCCCTAGCAATGACGGGACTGTTCGCCTGGATTCATCGCGATGGGCTGCGTGCTATCCTGAACCTGGCTTTTTTCGGCCACAAACAAGAACTGATCAATGTTCAGTTAGAAGCTTTGTCGAAGACTCGCGACCAGTTGAGCTCCGACTTATTCCTAACTGAGATCGCTGGCATCCTTTCAGCAGGGCTGGATGCAAACCGTGCAAGCATTCTCATTCTCGAGTCCGGAAAACCATTGATCGCCAATTACAAAGGCGGAAAAATTGAGATCATCCGAGACGGATATACACCTCCTGTATTCGCACGAGTCCTACAAACCAATGAAGAACTGTTTTTGGTGGAGGGTGCGGACCTGAAAACCATTCGAGAACGTGCGCCGGACTTCAGTCGAAAATCGTTGAAATACTCCGGTTGCAAATCCGTAGTCATGCCCATCGCTTCAGGCCAAACCTGTTACGGAGCTCTCGCCATTACCGACTTCGCCAATGAACGGGACTTGATGGCGGACCCTCATTACCAAGAGCATCTCCGAGGAATGATCGCAGTCATTCGATCGGAAGTCTTGAAGTGGGTCATGAGGGATGCAAGCGAACAAAGCTCCGCATCCAGGAAAGTTGAACAAGAAATTATATCCGACCTTCTATCGAGAGCCCCCTCGCTCCGTACCTCAAGTGACACGATGGAGGCCTTCTGCCAGATATTGAAGCTCCGAACTGGGCTGAGCGCAGCTTACTTCTCGTTCGACGAAAAGACTGAAGCGGCGACTTATATCGCCTCTCATGGCCTCACTGAGCGTGCGAAAAATCTCTGGGGCGCCGCAAGCTTCTACGCGAAAAAAGACAACAACCTGAGTCCAATCGCGATCGCGATCAACGAAAAACGCCCCGTTTTCATCGAGGACATCACGAGCTTTTATGGATTCCTGAAGTCGAAGAGCGTGCAAGCACTCGACGCTTCGGACGCACGAGGTCTCATCGTCTTGCCTGTCGAAGGTTTCCAGCAACGTTACGGCGTCCTGCTGATCTTTCAACCGAGAGCCCAAGCGGATACCCGGTCCATCAATGAGTTTCGATTCCTCGAGCGATTCGGTGAGCTCCTAGCCATCCAAGCTTATCAAAGTGAAATTAACGCGAAGAGTGAGCATCAGGAAAGAACGCTGCGGAGGATTATCGATCCTGAATTGATCGATACTGTCATGTCGAAAGAAAATGACCATTCTCAGGTCGTGGGGCGAGTTGAAGACTCCCTTATTTTCGTTCTCGACTTCAGAGGGTCGACTCAGGCCTCCCGAGGCATCGACGACCCGTCAGATTTGGCTCAACGACTCTCGAAAGTCTATGACGCGGCTGACAAAATAGTACGAAGGTACGGTGGTTACTTCGAAAAAGGGAACGGTGACGGCCTTCTGTTCACTCTGAAATGCACACCTTCCGCATCTTCAATCGCACATCTGTTGTTTGGAGACCTTTTTAACCACCTGCAGGCGGTAGCCAGTCGTGAGTTGGGTTTAAGGAAATCCATTGTCGTCGCACACCGAGGCCAACTCTTCAGGGGAGTGCTAGGAACAGCAGGCAGGATGGCTTGGGACAATTGCGGCAAGGAACTCGTAAACACTTTTGACATCGAAAAGCACGCCAAGCAAATTGGCGGCGTCGTACTCGCGATATCCAGTGCCTTCTGCACAAGCATGGAGCCATCGGTTTCGAACGCGATTCAAAACTGTGCCTCCCAGGTGATCCTGTTGGAAGCGATGAATGAAGAAATCTATGTTTTCAACTCACAGGCTTGTGAGTCACTGATTGTGAGTTTTAGGTCTCCGGAAACTCACATCGCAATAGCTGCCTAGTGAAACCCTTTGAGCCGACGACTGTTCTATCTCGATGGAACTCGCTTTGTAGCGTGCTTCTGACACGGCGTTATCGGAGGGCTCAAAAGTTGTAACGAACCGACGCGATCCCGGCATTCAGCCCGCGCGAGGTACCCAGCTTGTCCATCGCATACCTCCACTGGAGGCCGAAAGTGAGCTGAGGAACGGCGTTCCACCAAAGTGCCGCCGCTCCATTTTGACTTACGGGTTTTCCACCGTTGCCCGCGGCATAGGCGGCTTGACGGGCGAACTCGATTTCGTGCCAATCCGTAGCGAGGAAGTCCTCGCCGAAAAGCTTGAACCCGTAGCCAGCGATCCAGCCCCCCATGTAGCCATTCAGACCATTAAAGAAAGTTTGGGTGACGTCGTGGACCCCCAAGAAGGGCTTGAACCAACCTTGGGGGATGCTGAACTGGTAGCCGAGTCCGATCACTCGATTTTGCTCGCTGAACCCGATGGCGTTGAAGTCGTAGACATGGGCATAGAGGCTGACTTGGGATTTACCCAGGTAGTATCGAATCACACCCTTGGCTGCGGTGCGAACCTCGTTGGCGTCACGTTTGAGAATGTTCTCGATGTCGAAGAATCCATACATCTCCCCCCAACTGAACTGACTCCCTCCCTCGAGTTCGAGGTAATTGAAATCAGACTTGGTCGACTTCGCTTTGGTGGCATCACTCCAAAACAGGCGATTCAAACTGACGTCAGCGAAGCCATACTCGTAGGCTGCAAAGCTGGGTATACTGAACAAAATTGCTCCCAGGAGTGGGGCGATCCAAAATAGTCGCATCGTCAGGCGTGCCTCGTAGGTGCGGGATATTGCCGGCTTTCAACAAGCCGGAAATGCTGATTGAGTCAGCTTCATGGGTGCCCGGGCCTTGTATACCGATCTGATCAACTTATCTATACTTCATTCAAAAATTGACCGTGTGCTGATTTTTGTTCGAGCGAGGTTTCGGCGGATCCATGAGGCGGCGGCGTAAACCAGTTGGTATCCGGGGCACGTGAAAAGAGTCTCCCGAAACAAGAGACCGCTTGCGAGAAATCCCTCTGCACCGTTGAAGAGCGGAACCGCTGAGTCCACGCTTCGGATCTGCTCGAACTCCCATTCGAAAAAGTGGAAGTTCAGTTCGTCGATCGCGTCTTGATGTCCTATCCAGGATGCACGAGCGCTTGCCGTTCCGAGGATGCTCATGATCACGCGCTGCTCGTGAATTTGAGCGAATGCTTCCGAAGCGATCTCGTCACGGAGAGTCTCAACCGGTCTCGCCTCCTCCGAGAGGCAGTGTCCCAACTCGTGGGACAACCCAGCCAAGGACCATAGCTCCGGACGACTCGTGCCGTGGATTCGGAACCCCCCTTCTCCCCGATCCGATCGATAACGAGTGTCGCCTTCTTGGAGCTTGGAGCGATCCAGGATCCGCCGGGACCTCGAAGCCCACGCGGACTTGGACTGATTGCAGGAAAACCTCAACACGCCATCCGCAGACTGCTCCAAGGGGGTCGCCAGAGGTACCGGCCACTTCAGAAGCGGTAGCTTTTGTCCCTGGAGTTCTTGTAGGGGTAATTGCCGGAGGTTTGTTCGCTGCTCCAAGGCAAGGCACTCGGAGAGGCGCCTGGCCACCCGCAAATAGGGTTCGGAGTGGGGGCGCCGCAAGGCCGACGATCTGCGGGTCTCCATCTCGCGATGGAGTTGGCCTCCCCGGATGGCCGCGCGAAGCACGTCCCCGTAGTGGGTTTCATAAGCTTGGATGTTCTCCAAAACTCCTGGAACTCGGGACGCCGGCTCAAGCACGGACGAACCAATCAAAGGCAAGCAGCGTGCGTTCCCAGTCTCCTTTCATATCCGCCACGGAATGCCAAGATTCCCGGCCAACTCTGAACAGAGTTAGTGTATTGCTGACGGGTAAGATGGTCCGGAAGGACTCGAAGCCCATCCCCTCTCGATGCAGAACAAGCTCACCTCCGCCGCCCGAGGGGTACTCACGGGTCAACTGGAGGAGCATGACCAAATCTCGGTCATCCAAGTGATCGTTGTGGATGGGGAGACCCTTGCTTCCCGCCGAATATCGGTTGAACTGGGGCACGGATCTCGCCTTCATGAAGAGCTCACAAGCCATCGCCTGGTTGAGGAACCGACGGAACTCCGGCGAATAGATGAACCTCAAGATCTCAGGCTCATAAAAAGGTCCCCATCCCAATGTGGAGCTCTTGGCCAAGCCGTAGGACCCATTTCGTTCAAGAGGTATTCTGCGACAAGCCTCCTGGACTGCCTCCAAGACTGGAACCTGGAAGAAATCGGGAAGCACTGCGTGCTCAAAAGGCGCTTCCGTAACCCATTCCTCCCGAAGTCTCCCGGTCTCATGCAGGTCCACGTATTTCGGATTGATCCAATCTCTCAGCCGATGGCCCATGGGCACGGTAATCATAGGTCAACCCATTTGAAACAAAATCGCCTCGACGAGGATTGGTAGGCGACTTCGAGATTCGCACTCCTACCCAGCCTCCTCACGAAACAATGCCGCCAGTGGGTCAAGGGATCCCCGATGCCACTGGACAACTCAGTCGATGAATCCAGTGTCGCTTTGAAAAAAAAATGGATGGCATTGGCGGAAGGGTGATCCGATAATGAAATCCCGCCGGAAAAGCCGGAACGAGGAGTGGTTCCCAGTTCATACTCGATCAAAGATCGGGCAGCCCCCAGAGGAGCCGACTTCTCAAGTATCCCACATTGCAAATCCTGGCAGTAGA
>JAYVNB010000090.1:0-6198 GCA_043759365.1 Bacteriovoracaceae bacterium
CCGGTGATTGAGCCTTCGCTTCTTCTGGCGGTAATCCGCTTGAAAGGTCGCTCGAGAAAAGCTCCTCAGGCAGCCTGTGCAGCGAAAGCGCTGGATCACCCGGCCATCCGAGGAGCGACGAAAGCTCCCAAATCGAACGGTACGACTGCCGCTCGGACTCACGTGGGCACTCCCGCACCCGGGAAAGGGGCAGGGGAGGTTGAATTTCTTTCGGAAAACACTCGGGGCACTGCTTTTCATGGGTCTGAGAAGTCGCAATCCGAGTGCCCATTGAGCTGCTTGGCTGAGGGCCTCTCCCCTTGCTCAACAGGGTGGGGGGGCAGTTAGGAGATCACTCGAATCTCAAAGCGTCGATCGTAGGGATGCGTGCTGCCTTGCGGGCCGGCCAGACCCCGAAAAGGATTCCGGTCAGGCTGGAGACGACGAATGCCGGGATGAGGATCCAGCTCGGCGCGCGCATATCGAAGCTCGGTGCGACCCAATAGACGGCATAGGTCAAAGCGAGGGAGCCCAAGAGTCCGATCGTTCCACCGATGAGCGAAAGCGCCATGGCCTCGGCGAGGAACTGTTTCTGAATATCCGACTGACGTGCGCCCACGGCCCTCCGAATCCCGATCTCGCGGGTCCGTTCCGTCACCGAGACCAGCATGATGTTCATGATCCCGATGCCTCCGACGATCATTGAGATCATCGCGATCCCACCGAGGACGTAGGTGAGCATCCCGAGGATCGTGTTCATCGTCTGGAGCATCGACGCCTGGGTGATGACGGTGAAGTCCTCCTGGCCACTCCGTCGAGCACGGAGGATTTCGCGAATTTCCAGCACGGCGTCATCCACGCTGACCCGGGATTTCGCGCGTGCGCGGATCCCGAAAAGCTTGTCCTCGTTGAAAATCCTCATCGCGGACTTGTTCGGGATGAACACGACTTCGTCCATGTTGAATCCCAGGCTTTGCCCCGTCTTGCGGGAGACACCGATCACTCGGTGCTCGCTGTCATTGACCTTCACCAGTCGTCCAAGAGGATTGTCGTCCCCGAACAGGGTTCGAGCGACTTCGTATCCCAATATGATCACTCGCCGACCGGACAGGTCGTCCTCCGAAGTGAAGAATTGCCCGAGACCCATCCGGATGTTGAGGATGCGGAGGAGATCCTGGTTCGACCCCAAGAGCTGGGTGTTGGCCAAGCGGTCCTCGAACTTCACCGAAGCCGGACCGAACATGATTCCAGTCACTGCTTCGAGACTCGTGCCGGTCCGCTCGAGCGCTTCCACGTCGCTCAAGGTCAGGCGTTCCTTGCTCTGCCCCATCGGCGGACCGAAGCTCGAGTGCTGGTCGGTTTTTCCAGGCTGGACCAAGATCAGGTTCGTGCCGAGACCTTCGAATTCGCGGGTGATGTAGTTCTTAGCCCCATTGCCGATCGAGACGAGGAGGACCACGGCTCCCACACCGATGATCATGCCGAGCATCGTGAGGCCCGCGCGCAGTTTGTTGGCCCGAAGGGACTCGAAAGCGAGGGCGATGACTTCAAGAATGGGCATCGCTGCTGCTCCGCTCCTCGGTGACCTTGCCGTCGAACACGCGAATGATCCTGCGCGCTCGCGAAGCGATCTGTGGGTCGTGGGTCACGAGGATCACCGTCGTGCGATCCTCCGGCTTCGCGGCCGAGAGATTGAGTTCCTCGAAAAGCGTGAGGATTTCCTGACCTGATCGTGAGTCGAGGTTTCCCGTGGGTTCATCCGCGAAAAGTATTTTCGGTCGATTGACCAGCGCGCGCGCGATCGCAACTCGTTGGCGCTGCCCCCCCGAGAGCTCATTGGGCTTGTGATGGAGTCGGTCGGAAAGTCCGACCCGGGCTAGGGCGTCGCTGGCCCGCGCGGTCATCTCAGCCCGTTTCAGTGCCCGCCCATCGCTTCCCCGCGCGTAGACCAAAGGCATCTCCACGTTTCTCAATGCAGTCGCCCGGGGGAGGAGGAGGAAGCTCTGGAAAACGAAGCCGATCTTGCGATTGCGGAGAGTGGCGGCCTGATCGTCTCCGAGCGTTTGGGTTTCGGTGCCCTCGAGGCGGTAGACTCCCGTGGAAGGGAAGTCGAGGAGGCCCAGGATGTTCATGAGCGTGGACTTTCCACTCCCCGAAGGTCCGACGATCGAGACGAATTCGCCTTCCTGGATCGTGAGGGAGACTCCGTCCAATGCATGAACCGTCTCCTTTCCCAATTGAAAAGCTTTGGTGACGGCTTCCAGTTCGATCAAGGCCAAGTAGCGGCCTCGGTTTCAATCTTGAGGCCCTCGACGAGATCCCGATCCTCGGGTGGATAGACGATGAGGTCTCCCTCGTGGACGCCTGAGAGCAACTCGGTGCGGTCATAGTTGCCGATCCCGGTGGAGACCGCAGTCTTGACGAGCTGGCCCGCCACTGCGCGAAACACGTATTTCGCTCCGGTGTGACCCAATAGGGCGCGGGTCGGAACCGCTAGTGCGTCGGATTTCGAATCCACGACGATCTCGATATCGGCGGATGCGCCGACCGGAATACTGGAGTCGGAATCCGGGATCCTGAGCTCGACTTGCGAGGTCCGATCCTGCTCTTTGGCCGAGTTCACGAACGGAACCACGCGCGAGACGACGGCCGCGAAGACGCGCGCGCCCACGGCCGGAACCTTGATCCGCGCGCGGGAGCCGGCGTGAACTTTGGCTAGATCGACTTCGTCGATCCGACCTTTGACGAGGCGAGGCTTGAGATCCACGAGCCGGAGGGGAGGTAGCGCGGGATTCACCGACGTCATTTGAGCGAGCTCACCGACTTCTAAATTCACTTCGGTCACCACACCGTCGAAAGGCGCACGGATCACGGACTTGTCCCGGTTGGCGCGGGCGATCTGGACGTTCTTCCGGGCCTCTTCGAGCGCCACCCGGGAGACCAGGCCTGAGGAGTAGAGCTCATCGGCTCGCTTCAGCTCGCGCTCCGCATCGCTGGAAATGGTCTCGAGGTCGACGTTTTCGAGCCGGGCCAGCAGTCGGCCCTTTTTCACTCGCTCTCCCGGATGGATCAGGACCTGGGAGACCCGACCGGGGGCGCTGAAGCCCAGGATCGCCTGCTGATCCGCTTCGACCGTACCCGAGCTCGTGGTCGTGACCGTGGTTTCCACTGCGGTCCTCGAAGCGCGGGCGGCTTTGAGGACGGGTTTCTTTGAGCAACCCTGCGTGAGCCCCGAAGCACCCAGGAGGGTGATCAGGAGAGTGAGGTGAAAAGACGTGAGTCGCACAGTCATGGCAAAATCACTCCCAGGTTCCAGGCAAATTGCCGAGTCAGGACCGCCAAGTCGACTTTGCTTTGGGCCAACCCGATCTTGGATTCGATCAGCGCATTTTGGCTGTCGAGAAGCTCGACCATCGTCGCTTTGCCCAATTGATAGCTTCTGAAAGAGAGCTCACGCACCTCTTCGTTCTGATCGAGCGTCAACTTGAGGGACTCGATGAGTTTGCGGAGGGCATGGATCCGCATGGCTTGGATTTCGAGATCGTTTCGAAGCTGGATGGCATCGCGGTGGGCTTGCGCCCGCGCGGCTTCTTGGGCACTCGAGCTTTCGATCGAAGTGCTGAACAGGCTTCCTCCCGAAAAGATCGGGACGTTGAGGACGAGACCGATCGAATAGGATTGGTCGCCGGGTGAGAATGCCTCTTTCCAGCCTGGGCCCTGCTTGGTGAGGTTGCCTTGGATGCGGAGGTTCGGCCATTCCTGGCTGAGCGCGGTTCTGGCCCGGGAGATCGCGAGTTCTTCTTGGACCCGATCGTTCGCTTGGACCGGGCTTGCCTGCGCGATCCGGGCTTCGAGAGCGCTGGGTGCGGATTCTTCGCCGGGCGTCGCCTCGACCATGTAGGGCTCGACCAGCGGCAGAATTTCTTCGACCGAGCTGAAACGATCGATTGCCGCCGCCAGGGACTTTTCGCCGGAGAGGATTCCTTGAAGGCCGCTCGAAGCGATGCCTCGGGTGTCCAAGCCGGTTTCTTGGAGAAACCGATGGAGACTGGTGGCGCGGCTTTGCTCGTAGCTCAGGCGCTTGCTCTCGAGTGAAGCGACGTTGGCCTTCGCCCGCAGCACGTCGATCCGGGTCCGGCTTCCCAACTCGAAACGGACTTTCGCCTCGCGGAGATTGGTCTCCGCCGATCGGAGCGAGTCCATCAGGGTAGCGCTCTTGTAGCTGTCGATCAGGTATTGGGAAAGGAAGGAGCGCAAGTGCCAGTCCAGTTCCGACTCCTTGGTGTGGAGCTGCATTCCATATAACCGTGCTTCGATCGAGTTTTGTTCGATCCCCAGCCATGCCGAGCGGTCGTAGACGGGCAAGGACAGGGCGAGGTTCCAGCGGGCTAAGTTTTGGGGCTCAGGTCTGAAAAATGCGGACTGTGCGCCCAGTGCGCCGCTTTGAAGGATGCTGAAATCGGCAGTGCGCGATTGGGAGAGCTGAAGATCGAGGTGGGGGAGGATGCGCGTGATCGAAGTATATTTCGCAGCGACCGTTCGCTTCGCGTTGGCCCGGGCGATCTGGAGGTCCAGCGAGCTTTCTTGTGCGAGTCGCCGAATCCGCGCGTAAACTTCGTCGATAGGGGAGGCGCTCTCCTGAGCCCAGCTGAGGGAGCTCAGGAGCATCCCCGCAAACACCAGGAACGCTCCACTCGCCACTACGCGCATGCCAAGCTTCTATCCTGCTTGGACGACACCTTCCAATGGAAACGCTTCAACCGCGGATCGAGATGACCGAGAACTGGCGGGTGCCCCCGCCTTCACGACGAAAACTATGGAGAAGGAACCTTTCGGTTCCATCTTGCTCCAAGGCTCCGGATCTCAAGCATTTTGTGCAGGCACGGAGCAACTCGACTTCTGCCAGTCCCAATCTTCGAAGGCCTTCTGCTTGAATCGCAGGCAAATCCAGATGCCGAAAGCGGGGGACCGCCAGTTTCGGTCCCGCGTCTTCACCCAGTGCGGCGAAGTGCCCCGAAAAGTCCTGGGCCAACTCCTCGCTGACTTCATAGCAGCAGGGCCCGATCGCCGGCCCGACCGCAGCGACCCAGTCGGCAGGGCGTTCGCCCTTCGAGCGAAGGTGTCGCCAGAGTTCCTCGACGATGCCGGACCGAGTGCCGCGCCAGCCAGCGTGGATGGCAGCGGCCGCAGTCCCGTCGCGGCGGCTCATCAGGATCGGCACGCAGTCCGCGGTCATGATCGCGATCGGCAGCACCGGAAGTCGGGAGTAGACCGCATCGACATCTCCACAATCCTGTCCAGTCGTGGTGATTTCGCAGAAGTTGTTCCCATGGACTTGTTTCCAGCGGGCCCGTAGATTTTTCCAGGTTTCCTGGTATCGATGGGGGACCTCCTCGCCCAGCATGCCGAATCCATGGTCGATTCCCGGTACCGTGCTCAAGAGTCCGCTGGTGAGATGCATCCCTTACAAATACCGCTCGAGGCGTTGTTGGAGCAATCGGAACGCGGGAGGTGGCTCAGCCTCGAACCGGAGCTTCACACCTGTGATCGGGTGATCGAAGCCCAGGACTCGGGCGTGCAAAGCCTGCCCGCAAAGTCCTTCAACCGCTTCCTGGATGTCGCGCGGCAAGGCGTTCCACTTAGGCTGTTTTGAAGTCGGCTTGCCATAGACTGGATCCCCGAGCAGGGAGTGCCCCAGGCTCGTGAGGTGAATTCGAACCTGGTGGGTGCGCCCCGTCTCGAGTCGGGCTTCGACCAGACTTGCGAACGGATTCTTCAAGGGCTGGCCATAGGCCTCGATCTTGCGGAAAAAAGTGACGGCCCGACGGCCGTCCTTCACGTTCATCGCCATTTTTTTTCGGTCTGCTGGGTTTCTGCCGATCGTGCTCTCGAGTTTCAACTCGCCTGAGCGCTCCTTCACTTCGAGGACACCGTAGCAAAGTGCCCAGTATTTTCGTTCGATCGCATGCGCGGCGAAAGTTTCGACCAGTTTTCGGTGAGCGGCGTCGGACTTGGAAACGACCAAGGCTCCGCTGGTGTCCTTGTCGAGACGGTGGACGATCCCGGGGCGGAGGACGCCGCCGATGCCGCTGAGGTCGCGCACGTGATGGAGAAGCGCGTGAACGAGGGTCCCGGTAGCCTGGGTTTCAGAGGGATGAACTGTCAATCCAGGTGGTTTATTGACCACGACCAGGTGCTCATCTTGATACAGGATCTCGA